>JAZJXZ010000051.1:0-64448 GCA_040390605.1 Pseudomonadota bacterium | reverse complement strand
CGACCTTCTCGATCAAGGCGATGCAGATCTCCGAAGAGAAGCAGGCCGTGGCGCAGTACGGTTCGTCCGATTCGGGTGCGTCGCTCGGCGACATCCTGGGCGAAGCGCTCAAGGCGCGCGAAACCAAGAAGTGAGCTAAAAGCCGGGTGGCGGCGCGACCGTCACCCGGTTTTAGTACCCGAAACGAGGCTGTTTGCCCGAATTTGCGTCGTTTCGGTCCTATCGCGCGCTTCACGCATGCTGTAACAATAGGACCGCGGCGGGCATTTCTCGGGGAGTGATTGCCTGATCCTGCGATATGTGTTCCGGTGCCATACGACAGGCCGGACTCGAAGGTGGGAGTCGATGACAGAATGATCCGATCAGAGCTCGTTCAGCAGATCGCCGATGAAAATCCCGACCTCGCGCTGCGCGACGTCGAGGCGATCATCACCACCTTTTTCGACGAAATTGCGCGCCGCCTGTCCGCGGGCGGACGCGTCGAGCTGCGCGGCTTCGGCGCCTTTTCGACCCGCGCGCGCGATTCTCGCACCGGTCGTAACCCGCGCACCGGCGAAGTGGTCGAGGTCGATGCCAAGCGCGTTCCCTATTTCAAGCCAGGCAAGGAAATGCGCGTTCGCCTGAACATGTGAACGGCCGTTTCGCTTGACGTCCGGGCATCCATGCGCTTGTCGTCCTGACACGCGGACGTGGCGAAATTGGTAGACGCACGGGACTTAAAATCCCTCGCCCTTTGGGTGTGCGGGTTCGAGTCCCGCCGTCCGCACCATCCCAGCCACGTTCAGCCCGTATCGGATGGCCAGGAAAGCTCCGTGACGAACTCGTATCGATCACCGCGATAGGCGGAGCGTGTGAACTCGACGGGCGTACCGTCGGCAAGAAAGCTGAGACGTTCGATCCGCAATATCTCGGCGTTCTGACGGATCGACAGGATGCCGGCCTCGGTCGGCGTTGCCAGCGACGCCCGGATGCGTTGCGTGCCGGTCGTCGGACGATGCCCCCCCGCGCCCAGCGCCTCGTACAGCGAGTCACCCAGCTTTTCGAGCGGCGGCAAGAAGCGCGCGGGCACCACCGCATGTTCGATCGCCAGCGGATCGCCGCCCGACAAGCGCACCCGACCAAGGCGCGCAACGTCGGCGGTGGAGGCGATTTGAAGCATGCTCGCCTCCTCGTCGGTCGGCATCGCATAGGATTTGATGATCCAGATCGATTCGGGACTCTCGCCGCGCCGTCGGGCATCGTCGCTGAAGCTGCTGAGCGTGGAGCCCGTCGCCTCGATCCGCGGCGAGACGAAGGTGCCCGAGCCCTGCTTGCGGAACAGCAAACCTTCATCGATCAGCTTGCCGATGCCCTTGCGGACAGTGACGCGGGAAATGCCGGTGATCTCGCTCAGGTCGCGTTCGGACGGCAGCGCACTGCCGGGGTCGATGCCGCCCTCATTGATATGCTCACGCAGCTTGTTGGCGAATTGAAGATAGAGCGGCGTGCTGTCGTCCGGTCGCGTCGCGAGTTTCTCTCGCATCAGGAGGCTTTCGCGCCGTGCCAGGCAGTGAGCGCGCTGCGCAAGTCGCCATGGACATCGGCAAGCAGCGATGTCGCTTCCGCCATGCTGGCCCCGCACGCGACGAGAACTGCCGGCTTGATGCCCTTCCCCGCTGCGGCAAGCGCGGCGGCGGCACGATCGCGATCTACTTCGGCAATCCCGGCGACCATCGCCACCGCACGGTCGGCCAGCTTGTCATTGGAGACCTTCATATTGACCATCAGTCCGCGGTAAACGAGCCCGGCACGCAGCATCGTGGCGGTCGAGAACAGGTTGAGGATCACCTTCTGCGCCGTTCCGGCCTTCATTCGCGTCGATCCGGCAATGGCTTCGCTACCCGTGTCGGCAACGATGGCAATTTCACTCGCCGCGCAGAGCGGCGTGTCGGGATTGTTCGCGATACCGATGGTGAGCGCCCCCGCCAGACGGGCGGCCTCGACCGCGGCAATGGTAAAGGGCGTGCGCCCGCTGGCGGCGACGCCGATCACCACGTCCGTCGGGCCAATGCGTTCGGCGGCGACGGCCGACCGCGCATTGGCCGCATCATCCTCCGCGCCTTCGACGCTTGCCATCATTGCCGTTTGGCCGCCGGCGAGAATGAAAATCAGCCGCTCGCTTGGCCATCCATAGGTCGGTGTGAGCTCGACACCGTCTTGCACGGCGATGCGGCCCGACGTCCCGGCGCCCGCATAGACCAGGCGCCCACCTTGCCGAAGGCGCGCCGCGGCGGCGTCGGCCGCACGCGCGATCAGATCGACCTGGCTGTGGATCGCGGCGACAGCGGCAAGCTGTCCCTCCAACATAGCCCCGACCGCCATGGTCGTCGGCCATTCGTCGATGTCGACAAAACGGGGGTCGGCAGCCTCAGTGGGCATCGGCGCGCGCTACAAATGCTGATTTCATTTAGATACCGCCTTGATACCAATTACGACGACTCGTCATAGGACTACAGAAATATCTTGCCCGGATTGAACAGCGCCTGAGGATCCAGCGCGTCCTTCAATCGTCGCATCAATGCCACGCCCGGCGCACCATGTTCCGCCAACAGCGCCTCGCGCTTGCCCGAACCGATGCCATGCTCCCCCGTGCATGTGCCGCCGACCGACAGCGCGTGTTCGATCATCGCCCGGTTCACCCGCGCGGCCCTTTCGAAACCGGCAACATCGCCTGGCTCGAGCACGAAAAACACGTGAAAGTTCCCGTCTCCTACATGGCCGAGAATCGGCGCTATCAGCCGCTCGGCGGCAATCAGACGTTGCGCGCGTGCGATGGCTTCGGCCAGTTCCGAGATTGGTACGC
This sequence comes from Pseudomonadota bacterium, assembly GCA_040390605.1. GTDB lineage: Bacteria > Pseudomonadota > Alphaproteobacteria > Sphingomonadales > Sphingomonadaceae > Sphingomonas. The sequence continues at coordinate 61,606 of JAZJXZ010000051.1, read as the reverse complement.
AGATATCCGTGACCCAGGTGACGGCACCGGGCACCAACGCCCGAGCGGCGGGTAGCGCGTTGTGGCGCGCACGCCAAAGCTGATTGCGTCGGTCACCGTCACGCGACATTTCCAGCACGCCACCGCCCAGGTCGTTGCCGATCGCTGCGACAAGGTCATGCTGCTCGGCGACGGCGGCGGCTGAACCGTGCAACTCGATGAAAAGCGTGGGCTGTTCGGGCAGCGTCATGCCGGCAAAAGCATTGCAGGCGCGGATCGCCGCCGCATCGAGCAATTCCATGCGCGCAACGGGTACGCCCATCTGAATCGTGGCGATAACGGTGTCGACTGCACCGCCCAGCGTCGCGAACGGCCAGGTGCCCGACATTACCACTTCGGGCGTGCCATATAATTTGAGCGTCGCGCCCACGACGATGCCCAGCGTCCCCTCCGAGCCCAGGAACAGGTGCGTCAGGTCATAGCCGGCGGACGATTTCCGTGCGCGGGTGCCTGTGCGAACCAAGGCCCCGTCACTCAGCACGACCTCGAGCGCCAGCACGTTTTCCCGCATGGTGCCGTAGCGCACCGCGTTCGTGCCGGATGCTCGCGTCGCGATCATCCCGCCCAGCGTCGCGTTCGCGCCGGGGTCGATCGGGAAGAACAGGCCGGTATCGCGGAGCTCGATATTGAGCTGCTCGCGCGTTACCCCGGGCTCCACGACGCAGAGCAAATCCTCCGGTCGGATCTCGGAAATCCGGTTCATCCGCGACAGGTCGATGCAGAGCCCGCCCTGGCACGCTTCCGCATTGCCTTCCAGCGATGTTCCCGCGCCATAGGGCACGATCGGAACGCTGGCGTCGCCCGCCGCGCGAACCAGTGTCTGCACCTCTGCAATGCTCGCAGGCAGGGCCACGCGGTCGGGTGGTCGGCCGCCATGGTGACCCTCACTCTGGCCGTAGCGCGCCGTCGCGGCAGCAGTCGCCAGCCAGCGCGTGCCCAACACCTCGCCGAACCGCGCATCGAGCGCGGCCAATGAGGCAGCCATGTTCATGGCACCCCTGCCGGGCGCCGCGCCGCACGCGCGTGGCTCCCGCGATCAGGCGATATTTCCCTCATCGGCCTCGGCATTCGCATCATACCCTCAGACGATTGCGGCGGGCCGCAGCGCGGCGGCCGTAGCTACTGGCTAGTCCAATATAATACCGATTGTCGAATCGAGGGCAATAGAGGTATCGTCTATCGCGTTGGAGGCGCAGTTGAACCCCACTCTCATGTATCAGGAAGCGGCCGCGGCGGCGGATGCGGTCCGTGGTCAGGCCGCCATGCACGATCTGATCGAAGCCGCAGCGGCACGATTGCGCGCGCTCGATCCACCCCTGGTGCTCACCTGCGGACGAGGCAGTTCCGACCACGCGGCGACATTTGCCCAATATCTCGTCGCAACCCAGCTTGGCCTGCCCTGCTATTCGCATCCCCCCTCGCTCGGCTCGGTGCTCCGCGCCACCTCGCGCCGCCTCGCCGGCGCAGTGATGATCCTCGTCTCGCAATCCGGCCGCAGCCCGGATCTGTTGCGATCGGCGGAGGCGGCACGCGCCGCCGGGATGACACTGATAGGCCTGGTGAACGACGCATCCTCCCCGCTTGCCGATATGGTCGATATTCTGCTGCCGGTGGGTGCCGGCGTGGAACGCAGCGTAGCGGCCACCAAAAGCGTGATCGCGACCATGGCGATGATGATCCGACTCGCCGCCGCCTGGGCGCGATCCGGCACGATGGTCGAGGCGATCACCGCCCTGCCCGACCAACTCGACCGCGCCTGGCAAGCCGACTGGTCCACGGCGATCGCCCCGATTGCGGCGGCTGATCATCTCTTCGTCCTCGGTCGCGATCTGACGCTTGGCGTCGCACAGGAAGCGGCGCTCAAGTTCAAGGAAACCTGCGGCCTCCATGCCGAGGCGTTCAGCCTGGCAGAGGTCGCACATGGACCGATGGCGATCGTCGGCCCCGCGGTGCCGGTGCTGACCTTTCCGAGCGAAGCCGCCATCGCGTCGGGCGCAGTGGAACTGCTCGGGCAATTCCGTGATCGCGGCGCCACTATCGTCATGGCGGGCCACCCGATCGACGGCAGTATCGCCTTGCCGCTCGCTGCCGCGGCACCCGTGACGCGACCGATCTTGGTGCTGCAGAGTTTCTATCGTCTTGCCGAAGCGGCCGCGCGCGCGCGCGGCCATGATCCGGACAGGCCCCCATCGCTGGCGAAGGTGACGAGGACCCTATGACGATGCAGGCCCTTCTCGGTGCGACGATCGTCACACCCCAAGGCGAGCGTGAAGGCAGCGCGCTGCTCGTCGAGCATGGCCGCATCGCCGGTATCGTCGCACCGACGGATGTTCCGGCCGATGCCGAACGCTGTCTCCTCGATGGCGGATATCTCGTCCCCGGTTTCATCGATGTGCAGGTCAATGGCGGCGGCGGGGTGCTGTTCAACGACCACGCGGATATTGACGGCGTGCATGCGATCGCGACGGCGCACCGCCGCTTCGGCACCACGACCTTGCTCCCCACGCTGATCAGCGACACGCTCGACAAGGTCGAGCAAGCGATCGCAGCGGTCGATCGGGCCATCGCCACCGGCGTGCCGGGCATCGCCGGAATCCACATCGAAGGGCCATTCCTCAATCCCGGCAAGAAGGGCATCCACGATGCCTCGCACTTGCGCCAGCTGGGCGACGCGGAGATCGCATTGCTCACACGGCCAGGACGCGGACGCCGCGTCGTCACCATCGCCCCCGAACTGGCGCCACCCGGCACGATCGCCAGGCTATGCGAGGCGGGCGTTATCGTTTGTGCCGGCCATAGCCTGGCTTCCTATGAGACGACGGTGGCGGCGCTTGACGAAGGGCTGGACGGGTTCACCCATCTGTTCAATGCGATGAGTGGCCTCGGATCCCGCGAACCCGGGATGGTGGGTGCGGCGCTGGAGGATCGGCGCAGCCATTTCGGGCTGATCGTGGACGGGCATCACGTCCACCCCGCCACGCTACGCGTCGCTATGGCAGCCCGCGGCACGGACGGGGTAATGCTGGTGACCGACGCGATGCCGCCGGTCGGTACGGACATGGCCAGCTTCATGCTCTTCGGACAGGAAATCCGGGTGATCGATGATATGTGTCGCGGGCCGGACGGGACGCTTGCCGGCTCGAACCTCGACATGGCGCGCGCGTTTCGCAATTGCGTGACCATGATGAAGGTCGATGTCGTCGCAGCTTCGCGCATGGCAAGCACCAACCCGGCTGCGTTTCTCGGCATCGCGACCGAACGCGGTGCGATCGCCCCCGGGCTGTGGGCCGATCTTGTCCATCTGACACCGCAGCTCGAGGTGGCGCGTGTCTGGATCGAGGGATGCGTGCAATGAGGCGGCACAGGTAACGATCACCGACCGGGCACTTTCCGGAATGCAGCAAAAGAGGAACGCGAATGGCGAGCTACTTCATCGGAATCGATGCCGGCGGCAGCCACTGCCGCGCGCGCCTGATCGACGCGGCGGGGAAGGTGCTGGGCACCGCCGGCGCCGGCCCGACGAACACGCGGATCGGCCTCGATCGCCTGCATGCGACCCTGCTGGCCGTCTGCGACGAAGCGCTTGGCGCGGCTGGCCTGCGCGGCGCGGAAATGGAGGTTGCCGCCGGGTTCGGCATCGCGGGAATTTCGCGCGCCGGGATGGCCGAGGCGCTCCTCGCGCGGGACTTTCCGTTCGCGTCGGTGACGCTCGACAGCGATGCGGCGATCGCCAATATCGGCGCCCATGGCGGCGGCGACGGCGCCACGCTGATTCTCGGCACCGGCAGCATCGGCATCGTCCAGATCGGCGCATCGCGCTTCACGGTGGGGGGATATGGCTTCCCGATTTCCGACGAGGGCAGCGGCGCGGCGCTCGGCCTCAGCGCCGTGCGCCATGCGCTTCGCGCGCTGGATGGCCGCAGCAAGCGCACCCGCCTCAGCGACGCCGTTACCGAAGGTTTCGAGCATGACGCGGTGCGCGTGGTGTCGTGGATGGATCAGGCGACCCCAGCCGATTATGGCAGCTTCGCACCGCTCGTCATGGACTATGCCGAATCCGGCGACGAGATCGCGCTGTCGATCGTCGAGGACGCCGTTCTCCACGTCGAGCGCTTCATTGCGACGATCTTCGACCGCGGCGCGCCTCGCCTGGCGCTCGCGGGTGGGCTCGCGTTTCGCCTCAAGCCCTGGCTCCGTGTTCGGACGGCCGCGCGCATCGACGAAGCGCTCGGCGATGCGCTCGACGGCGCGTTGATCATGGCCGGCTGGCGGCCAGCTCGCCAGGCCGCCCACCCGTGAGCTCGACTGCGGCGCCGGAAGCGGCACCGGCCTTGAAGGAAATCTTCAACGCCGAACGCATCCGACACATCGCGGATGAAACGCGCGCGGTGTTTCCCGCCTTCGATACTGGCCGCTTCATCGCGCTCTGCCGCGACGGCCTCGATGAATTGTCGCTGATGGCGCGGCTTCGACGTGTCGCCGAAGCGCTACATGCGACGCTGCCCGAGGATTATCGCGTGGCACTCGACGTGCTTCGCGATCTCGTACCGCGCCTGAACAGCAGCTTCGTGACCATGGCTCTGCCTGATTTCGTGGCGCTGTACGGGCAAGGACATTTCGAGCTGTCGATGGAGGCGCTCAAATTCTTCACCACCTTCGGCTCCTCGGAGTTCGCCTTGCGGTATTTTCTGCGGCGCGATCCGTCGCGCACGCTGAGCGTGATGGAACGCTGGGCGCGAGATGAAAATGAGCATGTGCGGCGCCTGGCCAGCGAGGGCAGCCGCCCGCGCCTGCCCTGGTCGTTCAAGCTCGATGCGGTGATCGCCGATCCCTCGTTGACTCAAGACATCATCGAGACGTTGAAGGCCGATCCGAGCCGTTATGTCCGCAAGTCGGTCGCCAACCATCTCAACGATATCGCCAAGGATAATCCGGATTGGGTGCTGGAGCGGATCGAAGGCTGGCCGCGCGATAACGCCGCAACGACCTGGATCGCGCGGCACGCATTGCGCACGCTGGTCAAGCGTGGCGATCGGCGTGCCCTTACCATCCTGGGCGCCGGCGAAGTCGCCGACATCGATGTCGTCGATTTCACCGTCGCGCCGCGGACGATCGCCTTGGGCGAGAGCATCTCGTTGTCGATCGCATTGCGCTCGACCTCTGCCCGCGGCCAGCGGTTGGTGGTCGATTATGCGGTTCATTATGTAAAGAGATCCGGCGCAACCACCGCGAAGGTGTTCAAGCTGCGCACGATCGACCTCGCCCCGCGCGAAGCCGTGAAGATCGTACATCGCCAGACCGTGCGTGACTTCACCACCCGCATACATCACCCCGGCCGCCATAGCGTCGAGTTGCTGGTGAATGGATTGGTGCTGGCGGTCGACGCTTTCGTTCTGGATGGCGGCAGTCCGTCGACGAACTGATCGCCCGACGAATCGTTTCTATGCGGCTGCACCGACAAGACACACCATATGTTGTGTTTTACGCGCCGACCGCTCCCCATCGCTGGACGAAACGCGTTTATATCCTCCGTTCATCCCGGGGTCGTAACGGTTCGCCGCGCATGCTTTGCGTTTGTTAACCGCCGACAACATAGGCCGCCACTGATCCCGGTCGCTGGGACATAACCGAAGCAACAACAGGTTCCGGCGACAAGACGTGGGGCAGATCCAAGCGCACCGGTGATATAGCGCGACGACGAGCCTCTGCGCACATGTTGAGGTTATAAGTGCTTCCCGCTCGTCGTTTTCTGATTACGCTCGTTGCTACCGCAGCCGCGATTCCTACGCTCGCTGCCTCTGCGCCGGCCCAGCAGTTGATCGCTCCGGTGATCGCTCGCACCCTGCCGGACGCGCCGTCGATCCAGACTGCGCCCTCCACCACGGCACCCGCAGTCGTGACACCCCTTCCCGCCTCGCCCGAAGACAGCGTCGCCAACGTGCCGCAGGCCGCCGATGTCGACCTGCGCCCGGCTGTGGCGCCCGCCGAACTGGCTGCTGCGGTCGAATGCATCGCCAAGGTCGTTCGCCACGAAGCCGCCAACCAGTCGGAAAAAGGCCAGCTCGCCGTCGCGCAGCTGATCATCAACCGCACCAAGGCGGGTAGCCGCTTCGGCCACACGCCCTGCGCGGTGGTCAATCAGCCCGGCCAATTCTTCAACACCAACAGCTATAACCCCGATCGCAGCAGCGGCGCGTGGACGCGCGCTGTCGCGGTATCGCGCGATGCGGTGCAGAACGTCAGCCCGGCCGTCGTGCCCGGCGCACTGTTCTACCACGCCGCCTATCAGGCCCCGCCGCGCTTTTTCCGCGGGCGCCAGCGCGTCGCGGTGCTCGGCGACCACATCTTCTACCGTTAAGTCAGCTTCCAGGCCTGGCTTCCGGCGCCGGCTCCTGGCCGGGGAAGCGTGCCGCTTCGAGCTTCTTCCACACGGCATGAACACCCTTGCGGGGCGCACCAAGACCGGTGCGCTCCGTAAAGGCGTGCCAGCGGTCGGCAATGTTGACGAAACGCACCACGCCGGCGCTCGGCGTCATCTCCGCGCCCCATTCCGCTATCGAGATCGCGTTGGTCAGCAGCAGACCCAGCGCGGTGACCGCGATGATCGAGGCCGTCCAGCCCAGGCTATGGGTGTCGGGGGGCGGCGCATCGGGCAAGTCGACGGGGAAATCGTGCATCGGCGGCCCTTTCAGAAGCGATAATAGATAAAGGGCGCGACGCCCTCGAAACGCATCGCGTCGATCACCAGCATCACGACGATCAGCGCGCCACCGAACTGCCACGCCGACATGGTGCGCAGGCGTATCGCCACATCGCCGAGCCAACGTTGCGGCGCGGCGTGGATCGCCAGGCCAAACGCAATCAGCAGCAGGATCAGCGGCGTCGCGGTGAAAGTCGACGGCCCGCGCCATGGCGTCACGATCCCGCCGAGATAGATCATCGCGTCGGCAAAGCTCGGCGCGCGGAAAAAGATCCAGGCGAGCAGCACGACGTGGAAGGTAATCAGCAGTTTCGCCCAGTCTGGCAATCGCTTGCGCTCCTTCGGCGCATGTGTGGTCCAGTAGCGTTCGATCGCCAGCACCCCACCATGGATCCCGCCCCAGATCACGAAGGTCCAGTTGGCGCCATGCCACAGTCCGCCCAACAGCATGGTCAGCATCAGGTTGCGATAGGTCTTCGCCTCCCCACCGCGGCTGCCACCCAGCGCCTCGATATAGAGATAGTCGCGCAACCATTGGGACAGGCTCATGTGCCAGCGGCGCCAGAAATCCTGCAGCGACAGGGCGCGATAGGGTTGGTTGAAATTGCGCGGGAAACGATAGCCGAACAAGGCGGCGAGGCCGATCGCCATGTCCGAATAGGCGGAGAAGTCGCAATAGATCTGCACCGCATAGCCGTACGCGGCGATCAGCAGGTCGAACGCGGAATGTGCGGTCGGATCGGCGAACACCGGATCGACGAAATTGACCGCCAGTTCCGACGCGATGACCGCCTTCTTGAACAACCCCCAGACGATCAGCAGCAGCGCCATCGACACCATCGAGCGGTCGAGCTTTGGCTTCTCCTGGAATTGCGGCACCAGATCCGCGGCACGTACGATCGGGCCGGCGACGAGGTGCGGAAAGAACGACATCAGCAGCAATATGTCGATCAGCCGCGCCGCCGGCACGCGCTCGCGATAGACGTCGATGACGTAGCTGATGCCCTGGAAGGTGAAGAAGGAGATGCCGATCGGCAGGATGATCTGCAGCACCGGGATATCGCGCGCGAAACCCAGCATGGTCAGCGCGCCGCCGATCTGCTCGATGAAGAAGTCGCAATATTTGAAGAAGCCGAGCACCAGCAGGTTGAGCGCGACGCCGGCCAGCAGCAACGTCTTGCGTCGCCCGGCACAGCGCGGATGTTCCAGCCCGCGCGCGATCGCCCAATTGCCCAGCGCTGAAAAGATCAGCAGCGGCACGAAACGCCAGTCCCACGCGCCGTAAAAATACCAGCTCGCGACGAGCAGCAGGATCTTGCGCCACTCGTTCGACGGCGCCGACCACACCACCACGAAGGCGACAAGGAAGAACAGCCCGAAGGTCAGTGTCGGGAACAGCATGTCTCGCCCCTCCCCCCTAGGCTAGCGCGCGTTCGCCATGGCGGCGTCGAGATCGGCCTGCAGCAGCCGGGCGATCTCCTGCCCGCCGCCGCTCTTGAAGTGGACATAGTCGCCGCGCATCAACGGAACCGGCCGCTGCACCCAGTCGCGCGCCGTGCACGGCCCGCCCATCCGGGACTGCCAGTCCCAATAGGCCAGCCCCATGTCGCCGGCGACCTGGCGCTGGATGCGCCGCACATCGGCAAGTGCAGGCGGCGCGAACAATGGACCCTTCGGCGCGGCGCTGGCCGCGGTCGGCAGGGGCTGGACCATCGCATCGCGCGGCACGGTCGGCGATGCGAGGAAGGCGGGCGCGGCCTCGCATTCCAGCGGCAGGCCGGGGGCGTTGGCCCGTAACGCGGCGTTGCGGGTCAGCGAGTCGGGCGCACCGAGCAACAGGATCGGCACGCCGCCCGACAGATGCTGCAGTCGCGCGATCTGGCTGCGCAACGTCGCCTCATAGGCCAGCGCGTCGAACTTGGGCGAGAAGCCCTCATTGGTGCCGAACGCCAGCACGATCAGGTCGGGCGCATAGGCATTCATCTCTTCGCTGATCACGGTGTCGTCGGTGCGTGCGAAATGCTGGAGCTGCGAGCCGACCACGCCGACATTGGATAGCACCACGCCGCCATTGCCGGTGCGGAACGTCGCCCATGACGTCAGCGTCAGGCCAGGGAACTCGGCGGCGATATCGACCGAGGCATGCGGCGTGTCGGTGTTGATGGTGCGGCACATCGGGCGAATATCAGGCGTCGTGAAGTCTAGCCGGCTCGGCGCGGCACCGTCGAAGCTGACCGTCACGCTCCCCGCATTGGGGCCGGCAACGCCGCACAACACGAATCTGTCGAACATCGTGGCGCTGGTGTCCGACCGTAGCGTCATGGTCGCATCCGGCCGGTTCGACACCATGCTGAACCCCGATACGCCGAGCGGCGGGCGCGGCGCGGCGGAATTTTTCCCGAAGGTCGCGCCGATCGTCCAGCCGGTCGACATCGTCGCGGTCACGCCCCGGGTGATGTAGCCGTCATAAGGCCTGCCCGGCGCCAGCACGCCGCGCCCGCCGGCGCCGTAGCGCGCCTGGAGCAGGTCACGCCATGCGCCCGTCACCGCGTCGCCGGCGGTATGGCTGTCGCCAATCTGCAGTATGTGCACCGCCGGCCCGCGCCCACGACGTGCCGTGGCCAGCTTGGCGAGCACCGGCGACAGGCGCTCCATGTTGCATACCGGCCCGACACAACGCGCGGCGAGAACCGGCAGCGGCGCCCAAGCCGCCACCGCGGCGATCAGCAGCGAAACACGCCTCATGCCGGCTTCTTCTTTGCCGGAAGCACCGGCGCCGCCACGCCGGCCATGGTGCGCACGACGCCGACATAATTGCGGATGCGGTCAGCGAGGCCGCGGGTGATCCAGATATAGCCCGGTATCGTCATATGAATTCCGTCGCCCACCCGGATCAGCGTGCGCTTTCCGTCCTTCGGGTCATTGAGATAGGGCGTAAACTGCCCGTTGGCGTCAGACGATATCGGGCGACTGTCGAGGAACGGGACGCCGAGCCTGTCCATCTGCGCGTGGTAGAAATCGTTGATCGCGGTCACGTCGCGCTCGAGCCCGGGGTCGCGCATGTGCGGCAGGCCGACCCAATAGACCAAGGCCTTGTGCGCGCGAAGAATACCCACATAACGCTCGACCCGTCCGCCAAGCTCCTGCTGCCATAATGGCCCCATGAACGGCGCATAATGACCTTCGGGGGTGATGATGCCCTGCGCGTCGTTGGCGCCGAACGAGATTACCGCGATATCGACGCCGTTGCTTCCCAACTGTTCGGCGACGTGCTTTTCGAGGTTGAGGCTTTTGTAGCGGGTGAAGCCGATCGCCTCCTGGCCATAATCGGTCACCTCGTAACCAGCCTTGCTCGAAAGCTGATTGAGCAGGCCGGCCCATACGCCCTTGCCGAAACTGTCGCCGAACACGCCGATGCGGATCTTGCCGCCTTCCGCCGCGGTCTGCTGCAACTGGTGCTGCAACTGATAGGACGGGGCGCAACGCTCGGCGAAGCTCGCCTCCGCCGTGGCGGGGGTCGGCGCGGCGGGCATTTTGACGACCGGCGCAGGCGCTGCGGCGATAGCGGGCGCTTCGACCGTACCGCCGCGAAAGGCAAAGCCGATCGCGGTGCCGACCAGCACGCCGAGGAGCAGCACCGCCGCGCGGTCGAGTCCCGCCACCAACGGCGCACGTTCGCGCATAAACTGCAGAAAAGACGTCACTTTATCCCCAACACCCTCTGCCAGTGACATACAGCACCGCCACGCGCCGCACCGTGCGCCGCCGAAAAACAACCCTGTATGAATGCTCCCGCAACGCGACTGTATGCGGCGCCGAATCCGCTGTAAATATGGCCACAAGCTCCGCGAAAAATTCTTTTTGCGGTGTTCCCCGGTGGCGCAAGCGGAATGTCGATGGCAGGGTACTATGATGCGCCGAATGCCCTGGCATCAGTTGCGATCGATCGCGCGATGAAGGCGCTGTCCGCGCTTGCCTGCGCCGCGACCCTGCTCGCCAGCTGCGACACGCGTTCCGATGCCGGACCGGTCGTGGTCAGCGCGATCGGCGACGAGGTCGCGTTGAGCGACCCGGCGCGCGGCACGCTGGATCATGGCCGACGCCTCCTGCTCGATGCCACCGCGCAAGGGTTGGTGCGCTTCGACGCCGCGGGCCAGATCGAACCCGGCCTGGCCGAGCGCTGGATCGTGATCGATCACGGCATGAGTTATCTCTTCCGCCTGCGCGAGGCGGAATGGTCGGATGGCGACAAGGTAACCTCCGAGGAGGTGGTTGCCGCGCTGCGCCGCCAGATTGCACCCGGTTCGCGTAACGCCTTGCTTCCGTTCCTCAGCGCGATCGACCAGATCGTCGCGCGCACGCCCGAGGTGATCGAGGTCGAACTGAAGCGCCCGCGCCCCGACCTGCTCAAGCTGTTTGCCCAGCCCGAACTGGCGCTGTTCCGCACCCGCAAGCCCGGCGGCAGCGGCCCGTTCCGCCTCAGCGACGGGCGCCAGGGCCATGTACTGCTGCGCCCGGCCTTTGATCCTCGCCAGTCGCCTGACGATGATCTCGCCAAGCCGGGCCCGCAGGATAACGTCGAGCTGATCGGCGAGCGCGCCTCGCGCGCCATTGCCCGTTTCATGTTGCACCAGTCCGATCTCGTTTCCGGCGGCACCGCGGCGGACTGGCCCTTGCTCGCCGCCGCCGGCATCGCGCCCGCCAATCGCCGTGTTGACCCGGCCGTCGGCTTGTTCGGCTGGGCGGTGGTCGATCGCAGCGGCTTCCTTGCCGACGCGGCGAGCCGCGCTGCGGTGGCACGCGCGATCGATCGACAGGCGATCGTCGCGGCGTTCGGCACGACCTGGCCCGTCACCAGCCAGATCCTGCCCGAGGCGCTCGATTCCGCGGCGCCGCCGGCGCAACCGATCTGGGCGACGGCACCGCCGGCGGCAACGCCGAATCCGGTAACGGCGTGGCGCGCAACGCATCCTGGCGAGTTGCGTCTGAGACTGGCAGTTCCTGCAGGGCCGGGCGGAACGCTCGTCTTCGGTCTGACCGCCGCGAGTCTGCACACACTGGGCATCATCGCCGATCGCGTTGCCTGGGGCGCACCCGCCGACCTGCGCCTGATCGATGCCGTCGCGCCCTATGACAGCGCGCGCTGGTACCTCGCCACCGCCTGCCAGTTGTGCAGCGTCGAGGCGCAGGCCGCGCTGGATGGCGCGCGCGACGCCGCGACCATGGCCTTGCGCGCCCAGCACATCGCCGAGGCCGACGCCGCGCTGGCCAGCGACGTGGCTTTCATCCCCATCGCGCAACCGTTACGCTGGTCGCTCGTTTCATTACGTCTGAAGCAGTGGCAACCCAATGCTCGCGCCTGGCACCCATTGAATCGCCTGCGCGGGCCCACCAACTGAGGTGATGATGACCAACCGCGCCACCCGCATCGAGCCCGACGGCCTGGGCAAGTTCAGCAACATGGTACCGATGGGCACCGATGCCGTTTCCGTGCGCAAGCGCATCGAGGCGATGGAACATCTGCTCGAGGGCCTCTTCAAGATCCCCGGCACCAACTACAAGATCGGGCTCGACGTGATCCTCGACCTCATTCCCGTGGGCGGCGACGTGATCGGTTCGCTGATGGGCGCCTATATGGTCTGGGAAGCGCGCAACCTCGGCATGTCCAAGATGCAGATGGCGCGCATGTTCGGCAATGTCGGGATCGACTTCCTGCTTGGCATCATTCCCGTCGTCGGCGCCGTCCCGGACGCGCTGTTCCGTTCGAACAGCCGCAACCTCAAGATGATCAAGCGCCATCTCGACAAGCATCATCCGTCGACGGCGGTCGTGGAGGGTTGAGGCTCCCGCTACTTTCTTCCGTCATGCCGGACTTTTTCCGGCATCCAACCATCAACGAGCGCTAACGCTGGTGGAGAGTTGGCCCCCGGAACCAGTCCGGGGTGACGAAGAGGAAATACGCTCAGTAGCGACGCGAATAGCTGTGCCTGTAAGAATGTCGCCTCGAATGGCTGCGTCCGGTCGCCTGTCCCGACGCGCCACCACCCGGTCCCCGCCAGATCTTGATCGCGGTGTTCTCCGGCACGCCGCCCGTCCCCGCCCTGCACCGCGTATAAGCGAATTGCTTGTCGACGCAGAGCCACAGCTCATCCAGCCAGCCCTTGGCATTCTTCGTCACCCGGATAGCGTTCGCCGGCAGCCCGGGATTTACGGCGGCGACGGCGTCGGCCAGCTTGCCCGCCGTCACCGGCCCGCGAGACAGCGCATCCATGTCGGGAAATTTCAATTTGCCGTACATGCCCGTCGAGCGCGCGAAATAGGCATCTGGCGTGGTGTGCATGCAGGTGCCGTGCTTCGACCATTCATGCTGGAGCAGCTGCACCGAGGGCGTGGCGCAGACATGCTGCCGCAGCAGCTTCTCCGGCAGCAAAGGTGCAGCGGTGCAATATTGCGGCCATTCCTTGCCCACGCCGTCCGGCCACAGGCCGTGCAGCGTGAAGCCGAAGCGGTTGCCGCTGCCGCATTCCATCCGCGAACTCGCGTCGCGCGCGTGGCTGTGACAGAATTCCGGCGCCCAGGTGAGCGCCAGCGTATAACCGCCGATCGGCAGCACCCGCTGCGGCTCGCTCGCGGACGGGACGTCGGGCCGAGGTCGCTCGATCGAACGCGGCACCGCGCAATTGATCGTCTGCGCCTGCGCCACCAGCGGCAGCATCGTCGCCGCCATGACCGCACCGATCGCCAATTTACCCCGCATCGTTATCTCCCCTGTCAAACCGACCCTCATATCATCTTGAAATCCAGCCCGATATCCGCCGCCGGCGCCGACTGGGTGAGCCGGCCTACGCTGATATAAGTCACGCCCGTATCGGCAATCGCGCGGATCGTATCGAGCCGCACGCCGCCCGACGCCTCGGTGGGTACCCGCCCGCCGACCAATGTCACCGCACCGCGCAATGTCGGCGGGTCCATATTGTCGAGCAGCAGGTGCGTCGCGCCCGCGGCGAGTGCCGGCTCGATCTGGTCCGTGCGGTCGACCTCGACGATGATCCGCCCGATCCCCGCCGCCTTTGCCCGCGCCACCGCCTCGCCGACGCCGCCGGCGACCGCGACATGATTGTCCTTGATCATCGCCGCATCCCACAGCCCCATGCGATGATTGGTCGCGCCGCCCATGCGCGTGGCATATTTCTCCAGCACGCGCAGGCCGGGAATGGTCTTGCGCGTGTCGAGCAGGACCGCGCCTGTACCGAGGATCTTGTCGACATAGCTGCGCGTCATCGTGGCAATGCCAGACAGATGCTGCACCGTGTTGAGCGCCGAGCGCTCGGCGGTGAGCATCGCCCGGGCGTTGCCCTCCAGCCGCATCAGGTCCGTCCCCGCCACGACCCGCGCGCCGTCTTCGACCAGGCGCTCGATGCGCACCGAGGGATCGAGCGTGCGGAAGAACGCCTCGGCGATCGGCAGGCCTGCGACGGTGATCGCATCGCGACTGTCCATCACGCCGGTGAAGCGAGCATCGGCCGGGATCACCGCGGCGGAGGTGATGTCACCACCCTCGCCCAGATCCTCGGCCAGGGTCGCCGCGACGAACGCATGAATATCGAATCCGGCCAGGCTCCAGCCCGCCGTCAGATCGGGGCCGCGATGGCGTTCTTCGATGGTGATTCCCGGAGCCATTTTCACGCCTCATCGACAGGGTTGGAATGCTGGCACAAAAAGAGAACAAATAGCAAGAGGCGATCGTGCGCCGGTCAACTCGGCCGAAAGCCGAGCAGCACATTGCCCTCTGTCGACAGATAGTTGCGCTGATAGTCGAAACGCGGTGTGTCGCTGAACAGCAGCCAATAGTACTTCATCTGCTCGGACCACCAGTAACCCGGGCAATGGTCGGCCTGCTTCTTGGTCGTCACATCGGCCATGTCGGCATAGCCGTAACGCGCCTTGTTCCAGCGCTTCATCGCCAGATAATGCTCGCGGCCAAGCAGCCGCCATTCGGGCTTGCGGTCGAGCAGCCAGTGATTGAACGCCGCATCGGCGAGTTCCGGGCGCAGCGCGTTGGTGACGAACAGCGGCTTGCCGGTCGCAAAATCATAGCCTTCGGGCAGGATGCCGAACTTGGCCTGCACACCCGCCCAGGCACGCGTATAGGCCGCACCGGTCGCGCCTGCCCCACCCTGCGCCAGCAGCCCGCCATAGAAGGAGGCAAGCTCGTCCTGCGCGCTCGACAGCTGCACGCCGGTCTCGAAATCGACATCGACCAGCCAGGTCTGGCCCTGTGCCGTGATCACCTGATGCTTGAGGATCGCCGCGGTGCAGCTGTCGTACATCGCCTTGCACTCGGCATCGCCGAGCAACTGCCAGCCGTCCCACAGATATTCGTAATAGCTGTCCGACGGCGGTGCGATCGTCGCGCGGCGGCTGAGCCACGCGCCCGTCGTCGCGTCGATCTTGTCGGCCAGCAGCCCGATCGACGAACGGCGCTGATACATCGCGACGAGCGCGCGCTTGGCGGCGTCGTGATAGCGCGGATCGCCGGTCAGCCGGCTGAGCACACCATATTCGGGAAGGTAGGTGCCGGTCTCGGCCGGGTTGGTTGCCGGGTCGCGCCGGGCGCCGGTCTTCAGGTTGATGTAGCGATAGGGCATGCCGGTCGGCGTATCGAACGCCGGCAGCAACCGGTCGGCGAGATCGCGCGCCCTGGCCAGCAGCACCGGGTCGCCACAGGCATGATGCGCCGAGAGCAGCCCGCCGACGAGGCGGATCGAGGTCTCGAACACCGACACCTCGCCGTCGATATCGAACCGGCTGTGTGCCTTCACCCAGGCGAGCGCATCGGCGAATTCCGCGTCTAGCCCCATCACCCACAAGGTGTCCATCGCCTCGATCAGCGACAGTCCGACATGTTTCTTCTTGAGCGGAAAGCTGTGACTGCCGCCCGAGATCGGCTTGATCTCGTCCTTGCCCCAGGCCCGGCGACGATACTCGCCCCACGCCCAGCGCATCTCACCCCGAACATCGTCGGCCAGCGCGTGCCAGTCGACTGCATCGGTTTGCCCGGCAAAGGCCGGCGCAGCGGCAAGCAAGGCCGCCGAGGCCATCGCCGTGCGTCGCGTAATCGGTATCACTGCGCTCAATCCCCCGTGACCTTCACCGGCCCGAGATCGCCCATGCCGACCGTTCCGCCAGCCATCGCCAGCATCGCATCGAGGCTCTTCTTGGCCTTGAGCCGCAGCCCTTCCTCGATCTCGACCCGCGGCGTCAGGTCGCGCAGCGCGAGGTAGAGCTTCTCCAGCGTATTGAGCGCCATGTAGGGACAGATATTGCAGTTGCAGTTGCCGTCGGCACCGGGCGCGCCGATGAACAGCTTGTCCGGCACCGCCTTTTCCATCTGGTGGATGATGTGTGGCTCGGTGGCGACGATCACGACCTTGGAGGGGCTGGCCTTGGCATAGGCCAGGATGCCGCTGGTCGAGCCGACATAGTCGGCATGGTCGAGGATCACCGGCGGGCATTCCGGGTGCGCGGCGATCGGCGCGTCGGGATATTGCGCGCGCAGCTTGAGCAGCTCGGTCTCGCTGAACGCCTCGTGCACAATGCACACACCGGGCCACAACAACATCTCGCGCCCGGTCTTGCGCACGAGATAACCGCCGAGATTGCGGTCGGGGCCGAAGATGATCTTCTGGTCCTTGGGGATCTGCGACAGGATCTTCTCGGCCGACGAGCTGGTCACGATCACGTCGCTCAGCGCCTTCACCTCGGTCGAGCAGTTGATATAGGTCAGCGCGATGTGATCGGGATGCGCGGCGCGGAAGGCGGCGAACTTGTCCGGCGGGCAGCTGTCCTCCAGGCTGCACCCGGCATCCATGTCGGGCAGCACGACGATCTTCTCGGGCGAGAGTATCTTCGCCGTCTCCGCCATGAAGCGCACGCCGCAAAAGGCGATGACATCGGCATCGGTCGCCTGCGCCTTGCGGCTGAGGTCGAGGCTGTCCCCGACGAAATCGGCGAGGTCCTGAATCTCGGGCTTCTGGTAATAATGCGCCAGAATCACCGCATTGCGCTCCTTGCGCAGCCGGTCGATCTCGGCGCGCAGATCGAGGCCGGTCAGGTTCTGGGCAATCGCGGTCATACGGGTCTCCCTATGCGGCGCAGATAGGTATTGGCGAGGCGATTGTCAGCCGCGACGTCGCTAACGCGCGCCCGAGGGCTTCAGCCGCATCACCTCTTCGATCGACGGGCTGGTGTCCCATACCGAATCATTGCCCTTCGGCTCGTCGGCGAAGCGCACCTTGACCTTGGCATCGAGCCCCGCCGCCCGCAGCGGCAGCGCGAAGCTGCGCTCGATCGCGCGGCGCGTGGCGTCGCGCGCCAGCCCCATCGGCATCGCACCATTGGCCTGCGCGATGAGTTGCTGCTGCCCGGCGGTACGATTGGCCGCATCGATCTTCGCATCGGCGTCGGTCAGCGTCGAGAGCAGGCCGCCATCGCCATATTCCTTGATCTGGTTGAGATCGATCTGCGGCGCCGACACCTCGATGCGCGGCAACGTGACGCCCAACGTCTGCGTCTTGGCATCCCAGGTCACGTCGTGCGGCGTCAGCTTGGCGAGATCGACCTCGTAGCGCACCGTGCCTGGGGTGATCATCGTCTTCTTCGTGCTGAGGCCGAACTGCGATACGGTCGACGTGGTAACGGCGACAAAACTGGCCTGGAACGCCGACAGCCGGTTCTGCTCGCGCAGGCCCGCGACCGAGCCGCTGGCGATGGTCACCGGATCGGGGCCGGCGAACGTGCTGCCGACATAATGGCCGACCGCCCAGAAGCCGGCGGCGATGAACAGCGCGATCAACGCCAGCGCTGCGGCGAACTTGCCGACGAAGCTCATGCCGCCATCTCCCAGGTCGTGCCGGTCGCGCTCACCAGCCCACGGTCGCGCAGATCGATGAGATGCGCCAGCACCGATCGCTCGGCGGCGGGCAACAGCCGCTGGTCGAGCCCGACATACATCTTCACCGTCATCGCAGGGATGTCGCTTGCTCCTGCACCGAGCAGCCGCAATATCTGCCCCTCGCGCTGCTTGCGATGGCCGAGCAACCCACGCACCAGGCGCTGCGGTCGCTCCACCGGATCGCCATGCGCCGGATAGTAAATGCGATCGTCGCGCGACATCAGCTTGTCGAGGCTCGCCATATAGGCCGCCATGTCGCCATCGGGCGGCGAGACGATCGTCGTCGACCAGCCCATCACATGATCGCCGGAGAACAGCGCCTTGGTCTCGGGCAGCGCGAAGCACAGATGATTGGAGGTGTGGCCCGGGGTCGCGACCGCCGTCAGCGTCCAGCCCTCACCCGAAATGCTCTCGCCATCGGCCAGCACCAGGTCCGGCGCGTAATCGCCGTCGAAGCTGGCATCGGCGCGCGGGCCGAGATCGTCGAGCGCGAGCGGCGCGCAGCCGATGATCGGCGCCCCCGTCGCCGCCGCCAGCGGCCGCGACGCCGGGCTGTGGTCGCGGTGGGTATGCGTGATGACGATCGCCGAGACGCGCCGGCCGTCGATCGCGCGGATGATCGCGGCGACATGCTCGGGATCATCGGGACCCGGGTCGATCACCGCCACGTCTGTGGTGCCGACCAGATGCACCTGCGTGCCGGTATAGGTGAAGTGCGAGGGGTTCGGCGCGAGCAGGCGCGCGACCAGCGGTTCGAGCTGTTCCGGCACCCCGGGCTGTTGGTCGGCCATGACGTGCAGATGGCGGCTGAACCGGGCGAAGGCAAGGGCGCGGTGCGGCGCGAGCGGGACGCCGAATTCCCTGCCGGCAGGGAAATGGCAGGGAATTTTGTCAATTTTCGCCGCGGCCGGCAGGGAATTTCGTCGAACCCAGACGGGCCGGCCAGCGAGGAGACCTGGTGTGCTCATGGCGCGGTTCAACCACGCCAGGCGGCAACCTTGAATCACGACGAGCTGCGTCTCCGCACAAACCCGGGTTCGCGCGGAGACGCAGGCGTGCGTCAGTTCACCTTGGCGAGATCGCCCTCGACCTCGCGGATCGCTTCGTCGATACCCTTCAGCGCCTGAGCGCGGCCTTCCGCGCTCATCGCGCTGTCGCCGGCGATGCGGGTCCGCGCGCTGCGCAGGCCCTCCAGCGCATGGCCATAGGCGCGACGCTCGATATCCGGC
This sequence comes from Pseudomonadota bacterium, assembly GCA_040390605.1. Classification (GTDB taxonomy): domain Bacteria; phylum Pseudomonadota; class Alphaproteobacteria; order Sphingomonadales; family Sphingomonadaceae; genus Sphingomonas. The sequence continues at coordinate 42,684 of JAZJXZ010000051.1, read as the reverse complement.
GCGCGGGCCGCCATCGCCGCGCCGTCATGCGCCATGCGCTCGATGCGGTTGTGGCAGATGATGATGACGCGCTTGCCGCCCTTCTCCTTGTGCATCACCGGCGGCCGGGCGGTGTCGGGCCCGTCGCAATTGGCGCTGCTGATCTCGGGCATGTTGCCCATGAAGTTCTCGGTGATCATCTGGCCATCGCGATCGCGCCGGATGATGCGCACTTCCGATCGGCTGTGCATCCCCGGGACCGGTGGGACCGGCGGAACGGGCGGCACCGGGCCGATGCCCGCCATGTCGGGCGGCGTATCGCTGTCGGTGGTAGTGACATGGCCGTCATGGTCACGGATCACGACGCGATAATGGTGCCGCGCATGACCGTCCGCACTCACCGCGGGTGGGGCTGGCGGCGCCGGCGGCGCGGGCATGGCGGTCGGTGCCTCGGGCGCGGGCGGCGGGGCCGGCGGCGTGCTCTGGAACGCGACCGGCAAGCGCAACTCGTCCAGCTTGACGCCGGTGGCCTGCTCGACCTTGGTGCGCACGCGCTCGGCGGCCTGGGTGCCGGAAGCGGTGGTGGCGAGGCCGGCGGTGGTCAGCAAGGCGATCACGCCGATGCCGCTCATCAGTCGGGCCCGTGACGGGCGATTTGTCGTAAGCATCCTCAGTCTCCCTTTCAGATCTTCGATGGTGTGGAGGTGGCAGGCGGCGGATACCGCTCCGCCATGCGCGGCCTTGACGATGGCGCAGGCATAGAGATGCCGCGTGACCGGATCGCGCCCGGCCAGCACGCGGGCGTCATTGGCGATTTCCTGATCGGCGCGGAAGGCGCGGAAGGCGCGCCAGGCGATGGGATTGAACCAGTGCAGCGCGAGCACGACCAGCGCCGCCCAGTTGGCGATCAGATCGCCACGGGCATGGTGGCCAAGCTCATGCGCCAGCGCCAGATCGCGCTCATCGGCATCGTACCGCTCGACGAAATCGCGCGGGAAGGCGACGTAGCGGCGCCAGATGCCAAAGGCGAGCGGCCCGCGCGCAGCATCAGTCTCGATGACATGAACACCGTCGGCCATCGCCGCCCCGCCGCGTTGCTCAGCGAGCATGCGGCGGCAAAAGCGGGCATGGGCCAGCGTGTGCCACAGGATGAACGCCGCCGCGCCGAAAACCCAGAGCAGGATCAGGGCTGGACCGAGCACCGGGGTTTGCGGATCCGGCGCGGCGGCACCCCCGCTGAAGCCGAGGGGATCGGCCACGAGGATAGTGATGGTTTCGCTGGCGCGGCTGACCGGCGCGACGACCGCCTCGTGCCAGCCTTGCGAGAAGGTCTGTGGCAGCGGCGGCAGCATCAGGCGCAGCACCGGCAGCAGCCACAGCGCATAGGCGACATCCGGCCCGAAGGCGCGGCGCACGGTGCTGCGCAGCGCGAGCACCAGCAGCATGAGCAGGGTCGAGGCGATCAGCGCCTCGATCGCCCAGGGGATCAGCGCGCTCACGACTTGAGGCCTTTGAGCAACGCCTCGATCTCAGCGATGTCCTGCGCGGTCAGTTCGTCGCGCTCGGCAAGGTGCGCGACCAGCGGCGTCAGCTTGCCGCCGAACAGCCGGTTCATCAGCTTGCGGCTCTCTCCGGCAACATAATCGTCACGCGCGACCAGCGGGCGATAGAGGTAGCGCCGGCCTTCAGCGACATGGGCGATCACGCTCTTGGCGAGCAGCCGCCCGAGCAGCGTCTTCACCGTATTGGCCGACCAGTCCTTGTCCGGAGAGATGCGCTCGGCGACGTCCTGCGCGGTGAGCGGGCTCTCGTCCCACAGCACCTCCATGACGGCGTGCTCGGCATCGCTGATACGCTCGGCCATTTTCGAATCGCTCCCGTACTGACTACGTGTGTAATCTTGTTGATTACGTCTGTAGTCAATGCGGTGAACGGCGGATGAACGGCGGATGTGGGCCGGCCACGCACTGGGCAAAATGGGACGCTCGCTACGCGCCTCAACCTCGATCGCTCAACTAGCGCAGGCGTTCTCAATTGACCCTCCGCGCCCCGGGAACCCGCCTCGAGGCTGCCGTTCAATCAGTCGTCCGGGTAAAACCGAGGCATTCTAGATTTAACGTCTACAGTATTTTCTCAATCTAGATCCAAGATAGGTCCAAATTGAATGTAATAAAGTCTCCTTAAATGAGAAGCAAGGCCTCTTTTAACCAGCCGCGACATACGTGTTGATCGTATTGTCATCCCACGTTCTAGTGGCTAGTCTTAAATGTCATTGAGGAAATCCGCATTTGAGATATTTGCGGAAGTGGAGGGTGGGGACGGTGATGGGAATCAAGAGGCGCCCTGGCGCCGATCAGTTCTACATTGAAGCTCCGAAGGTTCGATCAAAGCGCTATCGATACGAGGGAACGCCCCTCGTGGAAGAGAGACGGAGCCTCATTACTTGGCTAGTGGAGCTATTTCGCCCGCGAAGGCGTCCTTTCGTTGCTTCGGCGATCGCGGATCATATCGATCGTGGAATCGGATTCAGCCGCGAAGTGCTTCGCTCGGACATGGGCGATTCCAAGCCAGGCATCTGGCCAACCAAACTCTCTGGCCAGTTGGCTGAATTTGCGGTTCGGACGCAGAAGCGCGCTGACGATGCGCTCGACGACATCGACGATTCTTTGCGCCAAGAGGCCAAATGGCTGGATCAATGCCGACCAGAAGGGATCCTGCGTGACTTCGACAGCGCGCTTCGCAAGCGATGCCTGCTGTTGGCGACACGGCTCCCCCCGCTCGCCCGCGACATGATCGCAGCTCGCATTTCATTGGAGCAATTCAAGCGACGCAACATCGTGTCAGACGATATCGGGCACGGGAAGCGGTTCGACATGGCGATCGTCGGCCAGCTCGGCGTTTTGCTTATCGGCGAGTTTATCGCGAATGCCGTTTTTCAATCCGATTTACAAAAAGACGGACTTTTGGGCGGGCTCAAAGTGGCCGTGTTTTGCTCATTGGCGACCGTGGTTCTCGGCGTAATGTTCGCGATAGGCCGTCAGTACACCCACACCTCTACCAAGGGCAAAGGCTGGATCGGGTTCAGTTTGCTCGGCGTTTCGACAATTGCGGCATACTTGTTCGTGTCGCTCTTGAGCCTGATTCGCCTTAATGGCGAAGCTGGCGATATGGAGGCGATCCTGACGGCGCGATCCCAGATAATGGCTGATCCCTTCGCCGGTGTGCGAGCAATGCTGGACCTACCCGCTTTCGCGTACACGATCTGCATTGTCGCGCTCATTGCCTCGGTGGCTTTCAAATATCTCGGCTACGCCGGCGCCTTCCCCGGCTACCGAAAGCACGCGCTGGAATTTCTAGATGCGGAAGACGCGGTCGAAAGCGAATATGGGGAGACGACGGATGACCTGCACGCAATCGCCGATAGCGAGAGCCAGCGCCTGGAGGCGGCTCCCGAGTTCATTATCAGCTGCAAAGTACCGATTCAGACCCTCGTCGCTGATCACGAAAATGTGTTGGACCGTTATCGGCATGATATCGGAGATCTTTCCTTCGCTGCCCGTCTGTTCGATGAATTTTGCAAGGAATATTCGATCGCCGGACTGAAATCGGATCAATCCGTCCTACTTTCTGAAACTCGCAAAGAGCTTGAAGCCTACCGAGACGAACTGGCTGCGCGGCAACAGCGCTTCCGCGATACCGCAGATGAGTTATGCAGTCGGGAAGATGTGAGCGATGCGATGGTGGAAGATGCGCGCCAGCGATTCGACCATCTGGTCGAGGCGAAGCTGAAGGAACTCGCCGGCCAGAAGAGCGAACTGCTCGACGCGGCGCTAGCGGATTACAAGAAAAACCGGTCGTGGCTGAGCGAGGTGCTTGCACCCGTGGCCACGGAAGTGGCGGCAACGCCAGCCACGGCATAATCAATAAGGTTTGATGGGGGCGGCATGGCTCGACGTCGTAGTTCCAAGCGCGGGCCGGACCATTCCGGTATCGTCTGGATGGTTGGGTTGGTAGCGCTCGCTGTGGCGGTGGTCGCGGGATGGTGGATGTTATCGGGGCAGAAGAAAGCCCACGAAACGAATGAGCTTGGATGCCTCAAAAATGGGGATCCGCCCTCCTCAGTCCTTTTCATGGTAGACACCACCGATCGGCTCAGCCCGGCCGTTGCCAAGTACGTGGTGGACACCATCAAGCAGGACGAAGCGCGGCTACCGCAGTATAGTCGAGTCATCATTGTGCCCTTCGGGGACGATACGAGCGCGCCACTGTCGCCGCTCTTCAGTAAGTGTCTTCCAGGCCGCAACGCTGGTTTCGATCAAAATCAACGCCTCGTTGAACAGGCCTATAAGGAATTCGAAGGTTCGCTCGATGATCTTCAAGGGAAGCTAGAGAATCTCGACGCTTCGCATACCTCGCCGATTTCGGCGCAGATTGTGCGTGCTGCAGGAGATCCTATTCTGAAATGGGTCGGCGATCAGCGAACATTGGTGGTGATAACCGATGGACTGGAGTCGTCGATCTACTGGACCAAAAGGTTGCGATTGGCGCCGCCGCCGGCTGGCCTGCTGAACGGCGTCAAGATTGAGTATGTCGAGCTAGGCAACGCCAAGGCTGCTCGCCTACAGTCAAATCAGATGCGCGATCAATGGCGTGGTTGGTTTGAGCAAGCGGGCGGCAGCGTCAGAATGACTGCACCGGGCTATCCCGCGAACTAGTGGGGACGGCACATCATAGCCAGTCAGGTCCACTATCGGTCCAAATCCAGCCATACCAGCCATAAAGCCCCCTCACCCCACCCGCGCAAAATGCGTGTCATGCCCTTCCCTGCGCGCGAAGAACCCGATCACCTTCCCGCCCGCATCGCGCTCGAACACCTTGCGGAAGCGCACACGGCCGGGCGTGAAGAAGACGTCGCGGGCCTCCGCGCTCTGCGCCGTCGGGGCGCCATCGCCGGTGGCCGCCATCAGCGTCGTGCCGGCGCGCGAGAAGGTGAAGAGCTGGCCCGAGGCGCCCTTGTACGTCCCGACATATTGGTCGAGCTCCGCCGCCGTCAGCGCGATGGCGCGCGGGTCGTCGCCCAGCGCGATCGTCTCGCTGCCGATCATCCGCCAGGTGCCGCCTTCGTTCAGCCAGGTCTCGACCGAGCGATAGCGTGCGTGGAAGCGCTCGCCATAGGCGACGCGTTGCTGGTCATCGATGAAGCTGGCGACGGCGACGTTGCCGTGGACCTCGCAATGCCAGTCCTCGATCGTCATCACCGTGCTGACCGATGGCGAGGGCGGCGTCGGGGTGCCCGAGGCCATGTCCGCGCGTGTCGCCATGTCGCCGCCCTCGTTGAAGAAGACGACGCGATCGTCGAGCAACGCGCCCATCGCGGCACCGTCGTTGCGCTGGCCGGCGTCCGAAAACTCCTGCGTCTTCTGGCGCAGCAGCGCGGAGATGGCGGCGTCCGTATCGGCGGCCGTGGCGGCGGAGGCCCAGCCCAGCGCGATGGCGGCCACGATCAGGCCTTTGAGCGCATTCGACGATAAACCCATGGCAAACTCCGATTTTAGTACGTCCGATACTTCAGGCCAACGCGGGCGGGACGTCAAGCCGCGCAGCCCGTCGCGATGAACGGCACCGATCTCGCCATTGCCGCCGGCGAGCGCATCGGGCATCCCCGCCACAAACAAGCAAGGCGAGGACCGCCCGATGACCGCACTCACTCCCGTCGCCACCGGCCTGCGTTTTCCCGAAGGCCCGGTCGCCATGCCCGACGGCAGCGTCATCGTCGTGGAGATCGAAGCCGGCCGTATCACCCGCGTCACGCCCGATGGCGGCAAGCACACGATCGCCACCCCCGGCGGCGGCCCCAACGGCCTCGCGCTCGGGCCGGACGGCAAGCTCTATTGCTGCAACAATGGCGGCTTCAACTATATCGAAAACAACGGCTATCTCATGCCGCACGGCCAGGCCGACGATTATTCCGGCGGCCGCATCGAACGCATCGATATCGCCACCGGCGCGGTCGAGATCCTCTACAAGGACGGCGATTTCGGCTGCAGCTTACGCGGCCCCAACGACATCGTGTTCGATGCGCATGGCGGTTTCTGGTTTACCGACCATGGCAAGAACCGCCCGCGCGAGCGCGACATCACCGGCATCTTCTACGCGAAAGCCGACGGCAGCCATCTCGAGGAAGTGATCTTCCCGAGCGAGAACCCCAACGGCATCGGCCTGTCGCCCGACGGCACGCGGCTCTACGCGGCCGAAACCTATACCTGCCGGCTGACCGCCTTCAACATCACCTCCCCCGGCAAGGTCGACGGCACCGCCGGCCCGGGCGGCCCCGGCATTCCGCTCTATCGCCCGGCGGGGTACAAATTCTTCGATTCGCTCGGTGTCGAGGAATGCGGCAATATCTGTGTCGCGACGATCGGCGAGAGCGGCATCTCGGTGATCTCGCCGGCCGGCGAGCTGGTCGAGTTCGTGCCGACCCCCGACATCTTCACCACCAATATCTGCTGGGGCGGCCCCGACATGCGCACCGCCTGGATCACCTTGTCCGGCTCGGGCGTGCTGGCGAAGATGCACTGGCCGCGCCCCGGCCTCAAATTGGAGCACACTGCCCTATGATGCGCCACCATCACGAAAAGCACCTCGTCCAGCGCATCGGCTGGCTGCGCGCGGCGGTGCTCGGCGCCAATGACGGCATCCTCTCGACCGCGAGCCTGATCGTCGGCGTCGCCAGCGCGCAGACCGACCGCAGCACGATCCTGCTCACTGGCATCGCCGGGCTGGTGGCGGGCGCGATGTCGATGGGTGCCGGCGAATATGTCTCGGTCAGCTCGCAGTCCGACACCGAGAATGCCGACCGCACGCGCGAGATGCGCGAATTGGAGGAGGAACCCGAATCCGAGCGCCGCGAGCTCGCCGCGATCTACCGCTCGCGCGGGGTCGATGCGGAAACCTCGCTCAAGGTCGCCGACCAGTTGATGGCGCACGACGCGCTCGGCGCACACATGCGCGACGAGCTCGGCGTCCATGAAGCGATGGTCGCGCGCCCGGTCCAGGCGGCGGCGACCTCGGCGGCGAGCTTTGCCGCCGGCGCGATCATCCCCGTGCTGACCGTGCTGCTGTTCCCGGGCGACCAACTTGCCATCGCGGTGACCATCGCGTCGTTGATCCTGCTCGCCGTCCTTGGCGGGCTCGGCGCGCGCACCGGCGGCGCGAGCATCTCGCGCGGCATCGGTCGCGTCGTTTTCTGGGGAGCGCTGGCGATGGGCGCCTCGGCGGCGGTCGGCGCGTTGTTCGGGGCGCATGTGTGAGGCCGGTGTGAGCCCCAGGACGAACATGGATCGTTCCCCGGCGGAGGCCGGGGCCCAGTCGGGATGGCGGTAATGATGGTCGAGTCGCTCGATCATTTCCACCTTTCCAACTGGGCCCCGGCCTCCGCCGGGGAACGGAGGAAAGCAACGAGGGGAACGACATCATGAACCGCTGGGCGATCGACATCGACCGTGACGACATTATGCGAGCTGCGATCGTCGCCGATCCGGAGGCGCCGCTGCCCACGGGCGCGATCGAGGCGGCGATCGACCTGTTCGCGGTGACCGCCAACAACGTCACCTATGCCGCGCTGGGCAAGGATGTCGGCCTGTTCGGCCCTGGCGACGGCGGTTATTGGGATTTCTTCGCCGATCGCGATGGGCCGGGCCGCCTGCCGGTCTGGGGCTTCGCCACCGTCACCCGTTCGGCCGTCGAGGGGATAAAGGTGGGGGAACGGCTCTACGGCTATTGGCCGATGGCGAGCCATGTCGTCTTGCACCCGGCGCGGGTCGGCGCGGGCGGTTTCGTCGACGCCCTGCCCCGCCGCGCGAACCTGCCGCCGGTCTATAACCGCTATCAGCGCCTCGCCGCGCTCGATGACTACCGCGCCGCCGACCATGATCTGTGGCCGGTGTTCCGCCCGCTCTACATGACCGGCTGGCTGATCGCCGACCAGCTCGATGAGGAAGGCGATTATGGCGCCGCGCAGGTGCTGGTCACCGCCGCGTCGAGCAAGACCGCGATGGGGTTCGCCCACGCCTTCCGCGCCCGCGCGTCGCGCCCGACGCTCGTCGCGCTGACCTCGCCCGCCAGCGTCGACTTCCTCGAGGCGTCCGGCCTGTACGATCGCATCGTCACCTATGATGCGATCGCCTCGCTCGACGCCGCGCTGCCGACCGCGCTGATCGACATTGCCGGCAACCCCGGCGTGACGCGCGCCGTGCATCAGGCGTTCGGCGACCGGCTCCGCCTCAGCCTCGTCGTCGGCAAGGCGCATTGGGATGCGGAAAGCTCCGGCGGTCCGCTCCCCGGCCCGCGCCAGAGCGGCTTCTTCGCCCCCGGCCGGATCGAGAAGCGCGCCGCCGACTGGGGCGGTGACGGCTTAGGCAAGCGCATGGGCGCGGGCTGGAGCGCCTTCATGGCCGATGTTCCCGCACTTACCCGAATTGATCGCCGCCTGGGCCCCGACGGCGCGCTCGCCGCCTGGCACGAGGCGGTCGCCGGCACCGCGGATCCGCGCGCCAGCGTGATCGTCGATCTCGGCGCCGCGCCATGACGGGTGCACCGTTTGACGCAACCGTCTAAGCGTCACTTGCAATTGACCGCCATTTGAACTCGACTAAGCGGCGCGAACGACCTGGAGGGGCCAAGAATGCATAAAGTCTATCCCGATGCCGCAGCGGCACTCGATGGCGTCCTGTTCGATGGCATGACCATCTGTGCCGGCGGCTTCGGCCTGTGCGGCATCCCCGAACGGTTGATCGACGCGATCCGCGACAATGGCGTCACGGGCCTGACCATCGCCAGCAACAATGCCGGCATCGACGGCGAGGGCCTCGGCAAGCTGCTCCGCACGCGCCAGGTCAGGAAGATGATCTCCTCCTATGTCGGCGAGAACAAGGAGTTCGAGCGGCAATATCTCGCCGGCGAGCTCGAGGTCGAATTCTGCCCGCAAGGCACGCTGGCCGAGCGCTGCCGCGCCGGCGGCGCCGGCATCCCCGGTTTCTATACGAAGACCGGCGTCGGCACCCAGGTCGCCGAGGGCAAGGAAGTGAAGGAGTTCGACGGCGAGGAATATATCCTCGAACGCGGCATCCATGCCGATCTCGCCATCATCAAGGGCTGGAAGGCCGACACCGCCGGCAACCTCCTCTTCCGCAAGACCGCACGCAACTTCAACCAGCCGATGGCCACCGCCGGCAAGGTGTGCATCGCCGAGGTCGAGGAGATCGTGCCCGTCGGCACGTTCGACCCCGACCAGATCCATCTGCCCGGCATCTACGTCAACCGCCTGTTCGTAGGCGCGCCCTACGAGAAGAAGATCGAGTTCCGCACCGTGCGCGAAAGGATCGCGGCATGAAGCGCGCCTCCCGCATCGTCATGCTGTGCAGCGTCGCCTGGGCGCTCTCCGGCTGCGTCGCCGCGATCGCCCCGCTTGCCGCCGCCGGCCTGATCGGCCGCAAGGCGCTCAAGCACAACAGCGCGCCCGACGAACCCGGCGCCGCCGTCCGCGCCGCCGCGCACCGGCCGGCCACCACCGCGCCGACCGGCAAGCCCCTCGTGATAGCCACCAGGGCCACCCCGGCCGAGGCCGCCGCCTCGGCGCCCACTGCCGAAGCCCCGCAAGTCGCGGCCGCCGTGCCTGCGGACACCGTGCCCCCGGCGATGCAGTTCCTCTACGGCTCGGGCGAAGGCGCCGCGCTCAGCGTGCAGGCCTATCGCGGCCTGATCGACATGATGATCGCGCGCTCCAGCGACCGCGCCGTCGGGCTGAAGGTGTGGTCGGCGGTGCTCACGCCCGACGCCACGCTCGCCGCGCCCAAGTTCGAGGATTGCGGCGCCAAGCCGCTCGCCGTGGTGCTCGACGTCGACGAGACCTCGCTGCTCAACCTCGGCTACGAGGCCGACGACAGCCAGCGCACCACGCCTTATGATCCGGCCCGCTGGGATCGCTGGGAGAAGACCGGCATCCACGCCGTCGTCGCCGCCCCCGGCATCCTCGAGGCGGCCAAGATCGCCAAGTCGAGCGGCGTGACCATGGTCTACAACTCCAACCGCCTCGCCGCGAACGCGGCGGAGACCGAGGCGACGCTGACCGGCGCCGGCCTCGGACCCGTAACCCACCTCAGGAACCTCTGGCTGCAGGGCGACGAGGGCGCCGGCTCGGGCAAGGACGCACGCCGCCACGCCATCGCCACGAAATATTGCGTCATCGCGATGGTCGGCGACCAGCTCGGCGATTTCTCCGACCTGTTCAACGCCCCCGGCATGACCCCGGGGATGCGCCGCGCCGCGATCGACGGCGAGGCGCTGCGCACGATCTGGGGCCATGGCTGGTTCATCCTGCCCAACCCGGTCTACGGCACCTCGCTGAAGGGCGGCCTCGACGACGTCTTCCCGGCCGACAAGCGCTGGGCCGACCCCGGCCCGGTCCCGCCGACATCGGGCGGAGCCGCAACGCCGCAACAATAACCGCCCAACCCCGTCATGCCGGACTTGTTCCGGCATCCACCGTCCCGCAAGCACAGCGATCTTTGCTCACGCGGCACGTTGGACCCCGGAACAAGTCCGGGGTGACGGAGAAGAACCGAACACCGGAAAGCCTGGAGCCCCGCAATGACCTGGACCCGTGACGATATGGCCGCCCGCGCCGCGCGCGAGCTGAAGAACGGCTATTACGTCAACCTCGGCATCGGCATCCCGACGCTGGTCGCCAACCACATCCCGGAAGGCGTCGAGGTCACGCTGCAGTCGGAAAACGGCATGCTCGGCATCGGCCCCTTCCCCTATGCCGGCGAGGAAGACGCCGACCTGATCAACGCCGGCAAGCAGACGATCAGCGAGCTGCCGCAATCGGTCTATTTCAGCTCGGCCGACAGCTTCGCGATGATCCGCGGCGGCCATATCGACCTCACCGTGCTCGGCGCGATGGAAGTGGCCGAGAATGGCGACATCGCCAACTGGATGATCCCCGGCAAGATGATCAAGGGCATGGGCGGCGCGATGGACCTCGTCGCCGGCGTGAAGAAGATCATCGTCGTGATGGAGCACACCAGCAAGAACGGCGACCCCAAGTTCATCCCGGCCTGCACCCTGCCGCTGACCGGCAAGAACGTCGTCGACATGGTCATCACCGATCTCGCCGTGTTCCAGCGCCCCGACCACAGCTCGCCCTTCAAGCTGATCGAAACCGCCCCCGGCGTGACCCCCGAGGACATCGCCGCCAAGACCACCGCGCACTATATTGTCTGAAGGCGTGCGCCCCGGCCGGCGACGGATCGCGACCCGCGCCGCGCTGGCGCTCGTCGCGCTGCTGCTGGTCGCGCTGCTGCTGGTCGCGGGCGTCGTCTTCTACGCCGCGTCGGAACTCATCATCCGCCGCGACCACCATATCCCGCCGGTCGCCATCGCCGTGCCGCACGATGCCGCCTCGGTGGCCGAAGGCGCCCGCCTCGCCACCCTGCTCGGCTGCCCGAGCTGCCACGGCAACGGGAAAGGCACGGTGTGGACCCCGGTCGACAACTGGTACGGCCGCATCGCCCCGCCGGCCATCGCCCGCCGCCTCGCCGATTACTCCGATGCCGAGGTCGCCCGCCTGATCCGCCACGGCGTGACGAAGAACGGCGCGACGCTGTTCGTCATGCCGACCTGGTCCGAGCGCAACCTCGCCGACGACGATCTCGTCCGCATCATCGCCTGGGCGCGCACCCTGCGCCCCGCCCCCGATGATTCGCTGGTCGAGACGCGCTGGGGCCCCAAAGCCCGCTGGCAGATGCTGACCGGCGAGCTGCGCCAGAGCGCGGTCGCGGAGAGCGTCGCCCCCAAATCCCGCCCGGCGGATTCAGGCGGCTACTTCACCCAGGCCTTGTGCGCCGAATGCCACGACCTCCACGCCGACCGCAGCCATGACGGCGAGACCGTCCCCGCGCTCGCCCCCATCGCCGCCGCTTATGGCGATGCCGACTTCCACCGCCTGCTGCGCACCGGCGTCGCCGCCGGCGGGCGCAAGCTCGGCCTGATGACGACGATCGTCGGCGAGAACCTCCACGCGCTCAGCGACGACGAGATCGCCGCCATCCACCGCTATCTCAGGGCCGAGGCGGCAAAGCGCCCGTGAGGCGCCGCTGGCGCCTGTTGCTGGCCTTGCTCGCCGCCGGCGCGGTCGCCATCGGAGCATTCATGATCCTCGTCTCACCGCCCGGCCAGCTCAGCATCCTCGACGCCGCGATGGGCGGCGGCATCGGCGCCGATCGCCCGGGCAGCGCGATCCCCTTCGGCACGCACGGCCAGACGCTCGACGTTTGGCGCCCCGCCGGCGCGCCCAGGGCCGGCAACCCGGTGCTGATCTTCTGGTATGGCGGCGGCTGGGTCGCGGGCGACCGCCGCGCCTATGCCTTTGCCGCGCGGGCCTATGCCAAAGCCGGCTTCGTCGTCGTCATGCCCGATTACCGCAAGGTGCCGCAGATCCACTTCCCCGCCATGCTGCAGGACGGCGCCGAGGCGGTGAAATGGACCCGCGACCATATCGCCGCGTTCGGCGGCGACCCGGCCCGCATCGGCGTGGCCGGCCACAGCGCCGGCGCCTATACCGTGGCGATGCTCGCGCTCGACCAGCGCTGGCTGCGCGCGGAAGGGGTCGACCCGCACATCATCCGCGCCGCGGTCGGCCTGTCGGGGCCGTACAACTTCTACCCCTTCACCTCGAAGCGCGCGATCGACGCGTTCAGCAACGCCGCCGAACCGGCGATGACCCAGCCGATCCACTTCGCCCGCGCCGACGCACCGCCGATGCTGCTCGTCACCTCGACCCTGGATACGGAGGTGAAGCCGCACAACGCCTATGATCTGGCGGCGAAGTTCAAGGGGCTCGGGGCGACGGTGTCGCTGATCGACTATCCGGGGCTGACGCATGAGCATGTCGCGATGGCGCTGTCGAAGCCGTTTCGGGGGAAGGCGCCGGTGTTGGGGGATAGCGTGGGGTTTTTGAAAGCGCAGGTGAAGTAGAACATCGCCCGCCCCATCAACAACCCGTCACCCCGGACTTGTTCCGGGGTCCACCGTGCCGGAAGCGATACGGTCGGTTTCGTCATCACTGAAATCTTCGGGCCAGACCCGCGCGCCGTGGATGACCCGCAGGATGCGCACTTCATTCCCGACCACGACATAAGGAAGGATGTAGGGAGTTCGGCCAACCACCAGTTCGCGCGTACCCTCCACCCGACCGACGCGCCCGCTATCCGGAAAGTCGATCAGGCGTCGCGTGGCTGCCTCGATACGCTCATCGACCAGGATCGCAGCACGGGGATCATCCGCCTCGATGAATGCATAAATCTCCCGGCGATCCGCCCGCGACAGCGCCGACCAGACGAGCTTCACGCATCACCGAGCTTATGTAAGGTCGCGGCGCGGCGAGCGGCGAACTCGGCCTCCACATCTTCGTGCGGGATATCGGGGCGCGGATCGTCCAGCGCCTCCTGAACCTTCGCGCGGAACCAGCTGTCATAGGCGGCTTCATCCACCATCAGTTCGATCGGTATCGCCCCTTCGCGTGCCGTGCGGGTCAGCAGGATCCGAACCGCATCCGACACCGTCATGCCCATCGCCTCCAGCACTTCCGCTGCGCGCGCTTTCACGGCCGGGTCGATGCGGGTCTGCACCAGTGCGCTTGCAACCATGATCGCCGTTCCTTCCGATGTCACATCCAGATGTAATACTTTTGCATGACACTTTCCAGTGCGACGGGGGAATGTTGATCAGCACCCCGCCAAGCCGCGTCCATCCGCCTCCTTATGACAGGCTCGCCGTGATCTCGCCCAACTCCGCACCGACAGTCGAAGCCACCGGCCTCGACATAAGATAGATGGTCCGTCACCGGAGTCGCGACCGTTCCTTTTGTCTTGCGACTGCGCTCCCGATTGGCGGCCGCCTGCTCGCAATCGATATCCGTGCACGTTAAAGTGGATCATGTCCGAATCCAGAATTTCCAGCCGCAGCGTGGGCACCTTTAACGCGAACGAATGGGTCGACGAGGGCGACGGGCTTTTCGCGTCCGCTCGCACTACGCGGGCGACGTGGCAAATAAAGCGGCGGCAATTTGGGCTTGAAATTAACCGGCGTGGGCAACGCTTTCCGAATGCAAAGGCATGGCACGAATTAAATGGTTTGCCGCGCGCCTCAGTTCTGCTCTTGGGGTACGCGGCCGAGATGTATTTGAAGGCGGGTTTGGCTCGTGCCTACCAGGGGTGCCGAGAGGAAATGTTCGCACGCGATGTGCGTCGGTTCGGCCACAAACTATCCCAGCTGGCCCACGCGGTCGATCTACCCGACCTTGATAAGTGTCGACCGGACCTGTTCCAACTGGAAGAAGCCATATTGGTCGGTGCGCGCTATCCAGTGCACGTAAGAACCGGTGACAGCCACGCGGATGTGGTTAATAGCAGAACTGACGAGATGTGGGATCGGGCGAGATATAAACGCCTGTGCAACCTTGCACGGCGGATACGAGATCACGTTACGCTTATTGACCAGGACAGGCACAATCCTGCGATATTTAAATCCTACGCGATAGATAATGATGGCTACCTCACCTTTCGACTCGGAGGACACTTGTGCCCGCGTATAACGTATCGGCCGAGCAGCGACCTTCTCGCCGCACGGACGATCGGCCCAGAAGATATTCGCGCGTTGTTGGATAGCCAGAAGCATACGGCGATACTCCATTATTGGCCGTTATCGATAGTTATCGAAGATGGTACCCAAAAGAGCATCGTACACGCTGATCCCGACCCATGATCGCAAGGCGGTGTCACTGTTGAAGTGCAACGTTTGAGGTGTGATTTGCGGCTGCTTCGACGAGCGCTATTCCGACCGCGAGAGAATCTGGAACATTCGGCTCGGCGTCGCGACACAGGGCGTAGCGTTTCCTTCTTGGAATAGGGCGACGCTAGTCATACGATGCTCGGATGTCAGCAAAGTCCCGCTTTATCACCAGCGAACCGACGCTAGCGTGGCTGGGGCAGCTTTCGCCAGATGATCAACCTCTGGCCACTGAGATGTTACGCAAAATGCTACTGGTTTCGCGCGACACATTTAGCGAGCGCATGATCGCGCTTCTGCTAAAGCGTGTGTCTGCGGGTCTGGAGCCGGTTGGCTTGTATGCCGAACGTGAGGTACGTAAGCGCTATGGAAAGTCGCTTCGACTTTTCAAACAGTCCAATAAAAAGATTAGGCGCGCCCATGGCGCTGGCCCACAGCCTGTTCAGACATTCCGAGCTTATGACGCCGATGTTGGAAGCGAAGGCATCGTCGCACAGCTTGTCTCAGAGCTCTGCCGCCGATATCCTAAACACTTCTTGAATCATCCAGGCCCAGATCAAATTCGCAAATTTAAGGTTCGGCGTTTCATACTGGTTTCTGATTTTATTGGCTCCGGCGATCGGGCGCTGACATATGTCGATGCTGCGTGGCGTGTCAGTTCCGTGCGTAGTTGGTGGTCGTCGCGCGCAAAATGGGGCATGTCGTTCGAGGTTGTCGCCTATTCCGGTACAGAGAGAGGCACTGCCCGCATCGCATCACATCCGTCCAAGCCGGATGTTCATCTGGTCGCTGCCTGTCCGACCATTTCGAACAGCTTCAGCTATGAGAAGCGAATCGCAGTACAAGAAATGTGCCAGAGATATTATCCCGGGACTTCAGATATGCCGAGCCTTGGTTACGGCTACACTGGAGCTCTTGTCGCGTTCGCTCACGGCGCTCCCAACAACTGCCCCTTGATCTTTCACAAGCGTAGCGGTTCTTGGGAACCACTCTTTCCCCAACGAATTACGGCCGCGTCGAGAGAGGCTTTTGCCGAGGATCAGAATCGGGGTGAGAGACTGAGGGAGCGGCTACTGGATATGCGGCAAGCCCGACTCGCCGCAGCGGATGTTGCTGAAGCGACTGACCCCCGGAGGCGCACGCTGGTGGCAGTCATGGCGGCGCTTGCACGCCCGCCCCGAACCACAAATTCGGTCGCCCTTCGAACCGGGCTGACGATCACTGAAGTCGATGTATCGTTGGCGGAAGCGCTGAAGTTCGGATGGGTCGATGGTAAAAGTCGTCTGACCGACACAGGCCAGTCCGAGTTGGAGCAACTGAAGACCAAGCGGACCCCAACGCCTCTTTTCACTAGCCGTGAAGACGACTACTGTCCCGAGCAGTTGAGGGCTCCTGTGGGATCGCATAGTTGACGTCGATGCATCGGGATGACTGGTGTTTCGACGGTAGCGTCTGGCCTTCGGGCCATTCGCTTCGGGGCGCAGAATCTGCTGCTCTCAGGACAAGCCTCCGCTCGAAGCTAAGGCATATCGCGCAACGCCGCCTGCGGCGGACCGCGTCGGTGTCTAGCTACGTCGCGCGATATGTCTCACCCCCAGGGTGTCAAAGTACGTGACCTCCTGGAGCCCTCAACACTTTCGGAACGCCGCGGAAGCCGCAGATCGCGATCCCGACGTGATCCAAAATGCGCTCGCTACCGCGGATATCATCCGATCGTCCAACCCTGCCCTTCCCCCGCTATTCACGTTGGGCCATTTGGCGCACCTTACGGGAAACGAATATTATCAGCTACGGTCGGTTGTTCGCCGTGACGAGCCGGACCCTTACCGCCTTTTTCGTATTCGTAAGCGGCCATCGTTCGATGGCGAGCAGCGGTTTAGGGTCATCACCGTTCCGCAACCGCACCTGCTCAAAGCTCAGCGATGGATCACGCAAACCATACTCGCGAAGGCGCTGCCACATCAGGCCAGCGTCGCCTTCTCCAAAGGTAACAAATTGCGGGACGCAGCGGCAGTTCACTGTGGATGCACCTGGCTCATCAAGCTCGATGTCAAAAACTTTTTCGAGTCGATCAGCGAGATATCGGTCTACCGCGTGTTTAGGTCTCTCGGTTACCAACCGCTGATCTCCTTCGAGATGGCGCGCATTTGCACACGTCTGGGCGGTCGCACGACCAGAAAGCGAGGTGCGCGCTGGAAGGTGCATCCGGTGCCGCGTGAGATCGAGTCCTACGAGGTGTATCGGCACTTCGGGGGACCGCGTATGGGCCATCTCCCACAAGGCGCGCCGACGAGTCCGATGCTAGCGAACCTCGCGATGCGATCGTTCGACACGGAACTTGACGCAATCGCGGATCGGCATGGTCTCCGATACACCCGATACGCGGACGACCTGACTTTTTCATCAAAGGGAGAATTTACACGCGAGCAGGCAGGGCACATTGTTGGCCTCGCCTATGAATCGATGGGCCGTGTTGGACTTTCCCCGAACGCGACCAAGGCGCGCATCACGCCGCCCGGCTCCCGCAAAATCGTGCTTGGCCTACTCGTCGACGGCAAAGAACCACGTCTGCCCCGCGAGTTTAAGGAGAATATGCGCCGTCACCTCTATTATCTGACCCGAGAGGGTGTTGGCCCTATCGCCCATGCGCGTGTTCGCGGCTTCGCTTCGACCATTGGGCTGCGGCATCATCTCGAGGGACTTCTAAGCTTCGCCAAGCAGATTGAGCCAGACTATGCGGCAAGGTGCCGAGAAATATTCGGGAGCGTAGGCTGGCCACTTTAGCAGGTAACCAAGACAGGCAATTGAGCGCCAACCGCCCCTCCCCCATTTGCACCCCACCCCCACCCCGCTAAGTCACCCCCATGCGCATCCTCCTGACAGGCTCCTCCGGCTGGCTCGGCCGCTACCTCGCCCCGCTGCTCCGCGCGGGCGGCCATGAAGTCACCGGCCTCGACATCGCCCCCGGCACCGACACCCAAATCATCGGCACCGTGGCCGACCGCACCCTGATCGATCGCCTCTTCGCCGAACATCGCTTCGAGGGCGTCATCCACGCCGGCGCGCTGCACAAGCCGGATATCGTGCGGTATCCCCGCCAAACGTTCATCGACGTCAACGTCACCGGCACGCTCAACCTGCTCGAGGCGGCGGTCGCGGCGCGGGCCAGCCGTTTCGTCTTCACTTCGACGACCTCGCTGATGATCTCGACCGCGATCCGCGAGGGGCATGGCGAGGCGGCGGTGTGGATCGACGAGACGCTCGCGCCGCTCGAACCGCGCAACGTCTATGGCGTGACCAAGCTCGCCGCCGAACAGCTCTGCCGCCTGGTCCATAGCGAGCACGGCCTGCCGGTGATCGTCCTGCGCACCGGCCGCTTCTTCCCCGAGGATGACGACACCCACCAGACCCTGTCGGGCGAGAACATGAAGGCCAACGAACTGCTCCACCGCCGCCTGACGGTGGAGGATGCGGCCGCGGCGCATCTCGTCGCGCTGGCGCGGGCGCCGGAGATCGGCTTCGGCACCTTCATCCTCTCGGCCCCGACGCCCTTCGCCCCCGCCGACGTCGCCGCGCTCAAGGCCGACGCACCCGCCGTCATCGCGCGCCATTTCCCCGATGCGGCCGAACTCTATGCCCGGCGCGGCTGGACGCTGCCGGCGTCGATCGACCGCGTCTATGATTCCGGCCTGGCCGAGCGCGTGCTGGGTTTCCGCTGCGCCACGGGCTTTGCCGAGATGCTGGCGGCATTGCGCGCGGACGCACCGCTGCCGATCGCGCATGACGCCGACTATGTCTCGCCGATCGTCGCGCGCGCCGCGCGGGCGGCGGGCTGAGCGATGCGCTGCTTCGACTTCACCCACGCCATCCTCCGCGCGCCCGGCCGCTCGGCGGTCGACGGCCTGCGCAGCCATGACGGCCCGTCGCCGACCTTCGACGGCCTCGCCCGCGAGCACGCCGCCTATGCCCGCGCGCTCGCCGCCTGCGGGCTCGACCTGACCATTCTCGATCCGCTGGAGGATTTTCCCGACGCTCTGTTCGTCGAGGACCCGGCGTTGGTCTTTGCCGAGGGCGCGATCCTCCTGGCGCCCGGCGCCGCCAGCCGCGCCGCCGAGGCCGCCCATCTGCGCCCCGCGCTCGAACGCCATTTCGCCGAGGTGTCGATGCTGGCCGAGGGCCATGCCGATGGCGGCGACGTGATGGTCACGCCCCGCGAGGTGCTGATCGGCCTGTCCGCCCGCACCGACGAGACCGGCGCCCGCGCGCTGGTCGCCGCGCTCGGCCGGCTGGGCAAGCCCGCGCGCATCGTTTCCCCGCCGCGCGGCGCGCTGCACCTCAAGACCATCGCCAGCCTGGTCGACGAGGAAACCATCCTCACCACGCAGGAGGGCAAGGAGAGCGGCCTGTTCGCCGGCTACCGCCAGATCGCGCTCGCCCCCGACGAGGCGCCCGCCGCCAACGCGCTGCGCATCAACGACACGCTGCTGCTCGCCGCCGGCTACCCCCGCATCGCCGATCATCTCGCCCGGCTCGGGCATGACGTGGTCCTGCTCGACACCACCCATGTCGCGCGGCTCGACGCCGGCATGTCGTGCATGTCGCTGCGCTGGTAGCTGGCGGCGGCCGAGGCGATTCAACACCGGGCGAAATAGGCCATAACCGCGCCACGATCGAACTCTTTGCGGAGGCGGCGAATGATGGCCGTTCAGCGTGTCGCCCTTCCCCACTCCGTCATCCCGGCGAAAGCCGGGATCTCATGCGGCAAGGGAGCGCCCTATCACCGGGAGACCCCAGCTTCCGCTGGGGTGACGGATGGGAGAGGCGATTGCGTCCACAGCACCGGGCGCATTCATTCCCCGGCCACCGCTCACGGCACAGCCGATTCCCCCCGCCACCGCGCGGCACCTGCTCGCACCTGCTCCGCCACCTGCTCAGCAGGTCACTTTCACCTGCTCGGCCACCTGTTATGTTGGATCGCCGAGCCACACCGACTGCTCCGCAAGTCTCTGATAAGTCACATGAACCGGTCCCATCGCTCCCAGCGATGTGCCCTGCAAAAAAACATTCACCTGCAAAAGCAGGTGGAGCAGGTGAAAAGCGCCCGGGAAACCACCGCAATCACGCAACAAAATGCCGTACAGGGTTGCGATCCCGCATCATTCGGTCCAAGGCGCGACGTGAAATGACCAGCCGCCCCCGCACCCTGTACGAGAAGATCTGGGACGCTCACGTCGTCGAGAAACGCGACGACGGCACCTGCCTGATCTTCATCGATCGCCACCTCGTGCACGAGGTCACCAGCCCCCAGGCCTTTGCCGGCCTGCGCGCCGCCGGGCGCAAGGTGCGCCGTCCCGATCTCACCCTCGCCGTGCCCGATCATAACCTGCCGACCACCGCGCGGGTCGACGCGCAGGGGCGCGAGCTGCCGATCGCCGATCCCGAGAGCGCCGCGCAGTTGAGCGCGCTGCGCCGCCACGTCGCCGAGTTCGGCGTGCCCTATATCGACGCGCTCGCCGCCGAGCAGGGCATCGTCCATGTCGTCGGCCCAGAACAGGGCTTCACCCTCCCCGGCACCACGCTCGTCTGCGGCGACAGCCACACCTCGGCGCACGGCGCGCTCGGTGCGCTGGCCTTCGGCATCGGCACGTCGGAGGTCGAGCATGTGCTGGCCACCCAGACGCTGCTGCTGACGCCTGCGAAGACGATGGAGATCCGCGTCGACGGCACGCTCGGCTACGGCGTCTCGCCCAAGGACGTGGTGCTGGCGATCATCGGCAAGATCGGCGCCGCTGGCGGCACCGGCCATGTCATCGAGTTCACCGGCTCGGTGATCCGCGACATGTCGATCGAGGGCCGCCTGACCGTCGCCAACATGTCGATCGAGGCCGGCGCCCGCTCCGGCCTGATCGCCCCCGACGACAAGACCTTCGCCTATCTCCAGGGCCGGCCGATGACCCCGACCGGCGCCGACTGGGACAAGGCGCTGGCCTGGTGGAAGACGCTTCCGACCGATGCCGGCGCGACCTATGACCGCGTCGTCACGCTCGACGCCGCCGACATCGCCCCCTCGCTGACCTGGGGCACCAGCCCCGAGGATGTCGTGCAGATCACCGGCATGGTGCCCGATCCCGACAGCTTCGCCGATCCGTCGAAGCGCGCCGCCGCGCGCAAGTCGCTCGACTATATGGGCCTGACGCCCGGCACCCTCATGCGCGACGTGCCGGTCGAGCATGTCTTTATCGGCAGCTGCACCAACAGCCGCATCGAGGATCTCCGCGCCGCCGCGCACGTGGCGAAGGGCCGCCACGTCGCGAACGGCGTGCGTGCGCTGGTCGTGCCCGGCTCCGGGCTGGTCAAGCGCCAGGCCGAGGCCGAGGGGCTCGACCGCATCTTCCTCGACTCCGGCTTCGAATGGCGCGAGCCGGGTTGCTCGATGTGTCTCGCGATGAATCCCGACAAAGTGCCGCCGGGTGAACGCTGTGCTTCAACTTCGAACCGGAATTTCGTAGGACGCCAGGGACCGGGCGCCCGTACGCACCTGTTGTCGCCGGCGATGGCGGCAGCGGCGGCGGTGACCGGCCGGCTCGCCGACGTCCGCGAGCTGATGGGAGGAGAATGACATGAAACGCGCGCTTACCTTGCTGGTCATGGGCACCATCCTCAGCGGCATCTTCGCCTATGCGATGACCGGCGCCCGCCCCGTGATCGCCAAGACCACACCGCAACGATGAAGGCCGTCACCCAGGTTTCCGGCCGCGCCTATCCGTGGGGCGCGAAGAACGTCGACACCGACGTCATCATTCCCGCGCACTGGCTCAAGACGATCACGCGTGAGGGCCTGGGCCGCGGCGCGTTCGAAACCGTCCGCGCGGAGCCGGGCAACATCTTCGACGATCCGCGCTACAGCGGCGCGCCGATCCTCATCGCCGGCGACAATTTCGGCTGCGGCTCGAGCCGCGAGCACGCCGCCTGGGCGCTCGCCGACATGGGCATCACCGCCGTCATCGCGCCGAGCTTCTCGGACATCTTCTCGGGCAACGCCTTCAAGAACGGCATCGTCACCGTCGTCCTGCCGCAGGAGGCGATCGACCGGCTGATCGAGGTGGCGCAGGACCAGCCGATCACCGTCGATCTCGAGACGATGACCGTCACCACCCCCTTCCAGGACCGTTTCACCTTCGAAATGGATCCCTTTCGTCGCCAGTGCCTGATGGAGGGGCTGGACGAGATCGGGCTGACGCTGGCAAGGGATACCGCGATTTCGAAATTCGAGGCGATGCTCCACGAGCAACGCCCATGGATCGAGCGAAGGAGTTCAAATGAAGGGCTTGTTGTCGAAGGCGCCGGGCGGACCTGAAACCCTCGTCCTCGGCGATCTGCCCGATCCCGTCGCCGGTGCGGGTCAGGTCGTGGTCGCGGTCAAGGCCTGCGCGATCAATTACCCGGACGTCCTGATCATCGAGGACAAATACCAGTTCAAGCCGGCCCGCCCGTTCGCCCCAGGCGGCGAGATTGCCGGTGTGGTCGACAGCGTCGGCGAGGGCGTCACCGGCTGGAAGGCCGGCGACCGCGTCATCGGCATGGTCGGCAATGGCGGGCTGGTCGAGAAGGTCGCGGTCGACGCGGGCAAGCTCTACCGCCTGCCCGAAGGCCGCAGCTTCGCCGAGGGCGCCGCGCTGCTGCTGACCTATGCCACGACGATCCACGCGCTGCTCGACCGCGGGCACCTGATCGAGGGCAACAGCCTGCTCGTGCTCGGCGCGGCCGGCGGTGTCGGCCTTGCGGCGATCGAGCTGGGCAAGGCGTTCGGCGCGCGCGTCGTCGCGGCCGTCTCGTCCGAGGAGAAGGCTGCCGTCGCGCGCGAGGCCGGTGCCGACGAGACCATCGTCTACGGCCGCGCGCCGTTCGACAAGGAACAGAGCAAGGCGCTCGCCGAGCAGTTCAAGGCGGCGGGGGGCAAGGAAGGCTTCGACGTGATCTACGATCCGGTCGGCGGCGACTATGCCGAGCCGGCGCTGCGCTCGATCGGCTGGGAGGGACGTTACCTCGTCGTCGGCTTCCCCGCCGGCATCCCGCGCCTGCCGCTCAACCTGACCTTGCTCAAGAGCTGCGACGTGTGCGGCGTGTTCTGGGGCGCCTTCGCCGCGCGCGACCCCAAGGCCAACGCCGCGCACATCGACCGCCTGTTCCGGCTGTGGAAGGACGGCCGGATCGCCCCGCGCGTCACCGAGACCTTCCCGTTCGAACGCGGCGGCGAGGCGATTGCCAAGATGGCCGCCCGCGGCGCGATCGGGAAGCTGGTGGTGGAAGTGGCCGCCTAGGCCCTTCCCTATCGCCGCGCGGCACCCTATCTCCAAGACGATATCGAATAGCTGCCAGGGAGCCTTCATGACCACCTTCGACGACCGCGAACGCGCATTCGAGGCCAAGTTCGCGCATGACGAGGACATGGCCTTCCGCATCACCGCGCGGCGCAACCGGCTGCTCGGCAACTGGGCGTCCGGGCTGATGAAGCTCACGCCCGAGGAAACCGACGCGTACGCCAAGGCGGTGGTCCAGGCCGAGTTCGAGGAAGCCGGCGACGAGGACGTCATCCGCAAGCTGTTCGGCGACCTGACCGCGGCCGGCGTCGATATCGACGACGCAGCGGTGCGCCGCGCGCTGGAGGAGCAGACCATCGAGGCGCGCCGCCAGCTGATGGCAGCGAAGTAACCGATATGCCGATGGCAGCCGAAGAGATCGAGGCGCTGATCGTGGCGGGCATTCCCGACGCGCGTGTCGAGATCACCGATCTGGCGGGCGACGGCGATCATTATGCGGCACGCGTCGTGGCGGAGAGCTTTCGCGGCATCTCGCGCGTCGAGCGGACGCGGCGGGTTTACGGCACGCTTGGCGGGCGGATGGGCGGCGTACTCCACGCGCTCCAGCTCACCACCGCCGTGCCGGAGTAAAGGAGTATGATGATGACCGACGACGCCCAGGCACGCATTGCCGAGATCGTGACGAAGAACGACGTGGTGCTGTTCATGAAGGGCAGCCCGCTGTTCCCGCAATGCGGCTTCTCCAGCCGCGCGGTGGCGATCCTCAACCACCTCAATGTCGATTTCGACAGCGTCGACGTGCTGCAGGATCAGGGCGTGCGCCAGGGGATCAAGGAATTCTCCGACTGGCCGACCATCCCCCAGCTCTATGTGAAGGGCGAGTTCGTCGGCGGCTCCGACATCATGATGGAGATGTACGAGAGCGGCGAGCTGGCGGAGCTCTTCAAGCAGTAGATTTTTGGAGAGGCCGGGGCGGACGGACCAGCGCGAGTTGGGAGCATCGCTGCCGGTCCGTCCTGCTGAAGCGTGAAACGCTCGGCATATCGTGAGTGTTGCAGGCCGCGTGCCAGTTCGTGCCACTGGCGGAAAACCGCGGATTGCGGTGGTTAACGCTCCCGCCCCGCCCTGCCGGGATGTAAGATTTCCCGACAGATGTTGGCCTTCACCGCGACCCGGCCTAGGAAGCATCGCATGACATCTCCTCGTACCGGCGGCCGCATCCTGGTCGACCAACTCGTCGCGCAAGGCTGCGACCGCATCTTCACCGTCCCCGGCGAGAGCTTCCTCGCCGTGCTCGACGCGCTGCACGACACACCCGAGATCGACCTGGTGGTGTGCCGGCAGGAGGGCGGCGTCGGTTACATGGCGTGCGCCGATGGCGAGATGACCGGCCGGCCCGGCATCGCCTTCGTCACGCGCGGGCCCGGCGCGACCAACGCCTCGATCGGCGTGCATGTCGCGATGCAGGATTCGGTGCCGATGATCCTGTTCATCGGCGACGTCGACCGCGCGACGCGCGACCGCGAGGCGTTCCAGGAAATCAACTTCGAGGCGATGTTCGCGCCGATCGCGAAATGGGCGGCGCGGATCGACGATGCACGGCGCATCCCGGAATATATCGCGCGCGCTTATGCCACCGCGACGAGCGGGCGGCCCGGGCCGGTGGTGCTGGCACTGCCCGAGGACATGCTGGTCGACCGGGTCGAGGTATCCGACCGGCCGCGCGTCGAGCTTCAGCAATTCGGTCTCGACGCGCGCAATACGGCGCAACTGGTGGCGATGCTGCAAGCCGCCAAACGCCCGGTCGCGATCGTCGGCGGGGCGGGATGGGACATGGCGACAGGCGCGGCGTTCGACAGCTTTGCGCGCGCCTGGGGCGTTCCCGTGGTCAGCGCCTTCCGCCGCCAGGATGCCATTCCCAACTGGTCGCCGGCATGGGCCGGCAATCTCGGCTATGGCCCGAATCCCAAGCTCGTCCAGCGGATCAAGGACGCCGACCTGTTGCTGGTCGTCGGTCCGCGGCTGGGTGAAGCCACGACCGATGGTTATACGCTGATCACGCCCGAGCATCCCGGGCAGAAACTCATCCATGTCTACCCCGACCCCGGCGAGCTGAACCGGACCTATCGCGCCGATCTCGCGATCCCCAGCGACCTCTTCCCCTTTGCCAGCCTGCTCGCGAGTTTGAATCAGCCTGAGCAGCCATTGGCGGCAGCCGAAGAGGCGCATGCCGAATATCTCGCCTGGTCGACGCCGGCCGAGCGCGACCTCAGGCTCGATCTCGGGCAATGTGTCGTCGCGATGCGCGAGGCACTGCCGACCGACACGATCATCTGCAACGGCGCCGGCAATTATTCCGGCTGGTGGCATCGCTACTGGCGTTACGGCGTCGAGCCGACGCAGCTCGCGCCGACCGCCGGCGCAATGGGTTACGGCGTGCCGGCAGCGACCGCCGCGGCGCTGCGCTACCCGGATCGCAAGGTCGTCGCACTTGCCGGCGATGGGTGCTTCCTCATGAACGGGCAGGAACTGGCCACGGCGGTGGCGCACGGCGCCGATATGCTGGTGCTGGTGATCGACAATGGCGGCTACGGCACGATCCGCATGCACCAGGAGCGCGAATATCCCGGCCGCATCTCCGGCACTGCCTTGCTCAACCCGGACTTCGCCGCGCTCGGCCGGGCCTATGGCTGCTGGGCCGAGACGGTCGAGACGACCGCGGAGTTCGCCCCAGCGCTTGCCCGCGCGTTGGCCGAGCCGGGCGTAAAGCTGCTGCACCTGCGCACGGAGATCGAGGCGATCACACCAGCAACGACGATCACCGCGATCCGCAACCGCTAGGCTCTGTTCCTCCGCTGGCGTGAGGAGGGGGCCGCTCGGAGACCGGTGGAGGGCGAACGCGCGCAGCTCGACCAAGGCCAGCTCATCCTCGACCAGCCCCTCCACCGCTTCGCGGTTCCCCTCCCGTGCCGGGGAGGATTTAGATGGCAAAAGGCCGCCCCGGTTGCCCGGAGCGGCCCGTAATACGACCGAAATCGCGTCAGATGTCGTCGCCGAGTGCGCCCTTGACCTTGCCGACGAACTGCTGCGCCTTGCCCTTCGCTTCCTGGCCGGCGCCTTCGTTGCGCGTGTCGGGGTCGTTGCTCTGCTGCTTGACCTTGCCGGCCGCCTCGTTGAGATTACCTTTAACCTTGTCCACGAGCTCGCCCATGTCCTCACTCCTCGATGTCGTCACGGTGCCGTTGGCCGGCACCTGCCACTCACGAGTGAAGAACGACCGGGCTTTCAAGGGGTTCCTTGTGAGGGTCGATGCCTGATCCTTCCCCGCTGCTCGGCGCGGGCGAGCGAGCCTGGCTGGACCGACTGATCATGCCGCTCCCGCGCGGCGCCACGATTCTCGACCTTGGCTGTGGCGGCGGCGAGCCGATCGACCGTTATCTCATCGATCACGGCTTCCACATCGTCGGCATCGACAGCAATCCGATCGCGATCGAACTGGCCCATACGCGGTTCCCGCGCGAGCGCTGGCTGCTCGACGATATGCGCCGGGCGGCACTTGACGAGAGTTTTGCCGGCATCGTCGCGTGGAACAGCCTGTCGTTGCTGCCGCCGGCAGATCAGGATGCGATGGCGGAGCGGATCATGGCGTGGCTGAAACCGGGCGGGCGGCTGTTGTGCAACGCCGATGTCGCGGCACTCGCCCGGCGCGGGATGGTCGAGATGGCACATGTCGACAGCGATGCCTGCTGCGATGGCGCGCGCGTTTCGCTGATGCGCAAACCCTAAGGTGCGACTTTCTTCAGGAATGCCATCACCGCGCGCCAATTGTCCTCGGCGCCTTTCGGGTCTTTCGCCGCGATCAGCGTCGATGAGCCGTGCACCCCGATTTTGGGGATATATTGCTGTGCGTGTCCGCCCGGCACCGCGGCGGCGATCTTGCCGGCGGCCGCGATCTCGTCGGCTGTGCTGGCCGAAGTGATGAACACCGGCACCGCGGCGGCGGCGGCGGCTTGCTGGATCAACTGCTTGTCGTCGAAATATTCTCCGGGCGAGAATGCCAGGATGGCGCCGACCTTGTCGGGATTGACCTTGGCCAGCGGGAAGACGAGCGACGCGGAATAACTGCTGCCCCAAAGGATGATCGGCAGGTTCTGCGACTCGGCCCAGGTCAGCGCGGCCTGCATGTCCTTCTGCGCTTCGATATAGTCCTTCGTCTCCATGACGGCGGCGGTTTCGTTGACGCCGAAAAGCTTGCCGCCGACCCGCGCATCGACCGCGAGCGAGGAATAGCCCGCCGTGGCGAGACGCGGCGCGATCGTGGCATATTCGTCCTTGCTCGACCCCGCCTGGTGGAACAACAGGATCAACGCCTTGGGCTTTTTCGCGTCATAGCGCCGCGCGAACACCGTCAGGCCATCGCCGGCGCGCAGTATCAGCGCGGTCGGTGCCGAGACGGCGGTCGCGCTCGCCTGCGCGGTCGGTTTTGCCTTGTCGTCGGCGCCCGGCGTGCACGCCGCGAGAAGAAGGGCGGAGGCCAGTGCGCAGTATAGCGGTTTCAAGGGTCTCTCCGATCGGGTCGCCCGGCCATCGCGACGTTGGTCCCTTTTAGGGGAGGCCGGGCATGGCAGCAACGAACAAGGATTACGGCACGAAAAGGGACGCCGGGCTCTCGCCCGGCGTCCCTCCTCTGATCGGGTCCGATCAGGCGCAGCAAGGCATCCCGCAGCAGACGCCGAGCGCGCAGCAAGCGCTGGCGACGGCTCCGGACATGACCGCCGGCGCGGCGGCATAGGCCGAGGTCGCCGTCATGGCGCACAAGAGGATCGCCGCCTTGGTCAGTTTAAGCATGGTAAGTCTCCGTGTTCGAATCTCGTGACATGTGTGAAATATTGGCGATGCTACGCCGCTCGCGGCGGGGGCGGCTCCGGCGACGGCGTGTCCTGCCGCAAGAATCGCGGGTTCGCGATGGCCACCGATACGCGCGCTTGAGGGCGGATACCGAACAGCGGGATGTGCGGCAGCAACGCAACGCACGCGGCGCGGCAAGAGGCATCGCCCGTCAGCGTCATGGCGGGGCAACCGCCACAATCGGCGGGACAGGCACATTGCGGATGCGGCACCGATCCGGCGGCCTCGACGCGCGATCCGACCGCGCCGAACGCCAGCAGCGTGGCCATCAACAGCAGGGACATGATCCGGGTCACGCGACCTGTTCGTCGGGCGCGCGTCGCCGGTTACACGACGCGGTCAAATCAGCCCGGCAAGCGGACTCGACGGGTCGGCATAAAGCCGCTTGCCCATCCGGCCGGCGAGATAGGCCAGCCGTCCCGCCTCGACTCCCGCCTTCATCGCACGGGCCATCATGATCGGGTCCTTCGCCTCGGCGATCGCGGTGTTCATCAGCACCCCGTCGCAACCCAGCTCCATCGCCGCCGCCGCGTCCGAGGCGGTGCCGACACCCGCATCGACCAGCACCGGCACGCCGGCGCCCTCGACGATCAGGCGGATCGTCACCTGGTTCTGGATACCGAGACCCGAGCCGATCGGCGCCCCCAGGGGCATGATCGCCACCGCGCCGACATTCTCGAGCCGCTTCGCGGCAATCGGATCGTCGACGCAATAGACCATCGGCTTGAACCCCTCATTGGCGAGAATCTCGCAGGCGCGCAGCGTCTCGACCATGTCGGGATAGAGCGTCTTGGCCTCGCCGAGCACCTCGAGCTTGACCAGTTCCCAGCCGCCCGCCTCGCGCGCCAGCCGCAACGTGCGGATCGCGTCTTCGGCGGTGAAGCAACCAGCGGTGTTGGGCAGATAGGTGATGCGCTTCGGGTCGATGAAGTCGGTCAGCATCGGCGCGTTGGCGTCGGTGACGTTGACACGCCGCACGGCGACGGTGACGATCTCGGCGCCCGATGCCTCGACTGCCGCCGCGTTCTGCGCGAAATCCTTGTACTTGCCGGTGCCGACGATCAGCCGCGAGCGGAAGGTCTTGCCGGCGACGGTCCAGCTGTCGTCGACGCGCGGCGCGGCGTGATCGCCGCCGCCGACGAAATGGACGATCTCCAGTTCGTCTCCATCCTCGACCATCACCTGGGCGAGCGTCGAGCGCGGCACGACCGACAGGTTGCGCTCGACCGCGACCTTCTCGGGGTTCAGGCCAAGGTCGGAGGCGAGCGCAGCAAGGCTCAGCCCCGCGGTGACGCGGCGATGCTCGCCATTGAGCGTGATCGAGACGGTTCCGTCAGTATGCATTCGTCAACCTTTTCCGTTCGCTTCGAGCGATGTCGAGAAGCCCGTGCCGGAGCATGCCGCAGGATACGTGTCTCGACTTCGCTCGACACGAACGGCTAGAAAGTGCAGCAGATATGGCGTTCGTTCCCGCGTCGCAACCGAAAGGCCCGACTTGCCCGATACGATATTCGTCCTCAACGGCCCCAACCTCAATCTTCTCGGCACGCGGGAGCCGGAAATCTACGGCGCCGAGACGCTCGACGACATTGCCGGCCAGCTGGAGGATCGGGCGCGCGAGCTCGACCTGGCGATCGATATGCGCCAGTCGAATCACGAAGGGCATCTGGTCGACTGGCTGCACGAGGCGCAGGCAACCGGTGCGAAGGCGGTGCTGCTCAACGCCGGCGCCTTCACGCACACCTCGATCGCGCTGCACGACGCGATCAAGGGCATCCGGACACCGGTGATCGAGGTGCATCTTTCCAACCCGCACAAGCGCGAATCCTTCCGCCACATGAGCTTTGTCGGGCAGGCGGCGAAGGGAACCGTGGCCGGTTTCGGCGCGCTTTCCTATCTGCTGGCGCTTGAAGCGGCGTCGCGCTTCTGACAGGACGCGCGCCCAACAAGGGAGAACAAGGTCGCATGGCCGATAATGACACCAAAGGCGGGATGCAGGTCGATGTCGACCTGGTCCGCCAGCTCGCCGAATTGCTCGACGCGACGCAGCTGACCGAGATCGAGGTCGAAGAAGGCGATCGCAAGATCCGCGTCGCGCGCAAGGCCGCCAACGTGGCCGCACCGGTCAGCTATGCGCCGGCACCCGCCGCCGCGCCTGCGCCCGTCGCCGCCGTGGCTGCGCCCGAAGCGGCACCGACTGCGCCGAGCGCCAACGCCGTGAAGTCGCCGATGGTCGGCACCGTCTATCTGTCGGGCGAGCCGAGCGCGCCGCCGTTCGTCTCGGTCGGCGCGCGCGTTGCCGCGGGTGACACGCTGCTGATCGTCGAGGCAATGAAGGTGATGAATCCGATCCTCGCCCCGTCCGCCGGCACGGTGAAGGCGGTGCTGGTCGAGAACGGGCAGCCGGTCGAGTTCGACCAACCCCTCGTCGTCGTCGAATAACGGCCCCGCGACATGGCTGAAATCAAGAAGCTGCTGATCGCCAATCGCGGCGAGATCGCATTGCGTATCCACCGCGCGTGCCATGAGATGGGCATCAAGACGGTCGCGGTGCACTCCACCGCCGACACCGACGCGATGCATGTGCGGCTGGCGGACGAGGCGATCTGCATCGGCCCGCCGCCGGCGACCGAGAGTTATCTCAACATCCCCAACATCATCTCAGCGGCGGAGATTTCCAGCGCCGACGCAATCCACCCCGGCTATGGCTTCCTCAGCGAGAACGCCAAGTTCGCCGAGATCGTCGAGGCGCACGACCTGATCTTCGTCGGGCCCAAGCCCGAGCATATCCGCACCATGGGGGACAAGATCGAGGCCAAGCGGACCGCCGGCGCACTCGGCTTGCCGCTCGTGCCGGGCTCGGATGGCGCGATCAGCGATATCGGCGAGGCCAAGAAGATCGCCGAGGCGGCCGGCTATCCGGTGATCATCAAGGCTGCGTCGGGCGGCGGCGGGCGCGGCATGAAGGTCGTGAATACGCCGGAAGAACTCGAAAGCCAGATGCAGCAGGCCGGCACCGAGGCCAAGGCGGCGTTCGGCGACGCGACCGTCTATCTCGAAAAATATCTCGGCAACCCGCGCCACATCGAATTCCAGGTGTTCGGCGACGGCAAGGGTAATGCGATCCATCTCGGCGAGCGCGACTGCTCGCTGCAGCGCCGCCACCAGAAGGTGCTGGAAGAAGCCCCCTCGCCGATCATCACGCCGGCCGAGCGCGAGCGGATGGGCGGCATCGTGGCGCGGGCGATGGCCGATATGGGGTATCGCGGCGCGGGGACGATCGAGTTCCTGTGGGAAGACGGCGAGTTCTACTTCATCGAGATGAACACCCGGCTGCAGGTCGAGCATCCGGTGACCGAGGCGATCACCGGCCTCGACCTGGTGCGCGAGCAGATCCGCATCGCCGAGGGGCATCCGCTGACGCTGCGCCAGGAGGATGTGCAGTTCCGCGGTCATGCCATCGAATGCCGCATCAATGCCGAGGATCCGCGGACCTTCGCGCCCTCGCCCGGACTGGTGAAGCAGTATCACGCGCCGGGCGGGATGAACGTGCGCGTCGATAGCGGGCTCTATGCCGGCTACAAGGTGCCACCTTATTACGACAGCATGATCGCCAAGCTGATCGTCTATGGCACCACCCGGCAGGGCGCGATCCGCCGCCTGCGCCGCGCGCTGGAAGAGTTCGTGATCGAGGGGATGAAGACCACCATCCCGCTGCACCGCGCGCTGATCGAGGATCCGGAGTTCCTCGAGGGGCAATATACGATCAAGTGGCTGGAGGAGTGGCTGGCCAAGCAGGAGGATTGAGGGGGGCGGAGCCGCCCTTCGGCGAACCGTCATCCACGCCTCACGCGTCATCCCAGCGAAAGCTGGGATCTCATGCGGTAAGGGCGCGCGCTATCACCGGGAGATCTCAGCTTTCGCTGGGATGACGATATGTGGTTAGTGGCGTGGGCGTTGGAGAGCCGACGCACTCGGGGGAGGAACGCACATGTTCATCGGCCATTACGCACCCGCCTTCGTCGCCGCGACGTCGCGCCGTTCGCCCAAGCTCGGCACGTTGTTCATCGCCGCGCAGCTGGTCGACATCAGCTTCTTCTCGCTGCTGCTGCTCGGCGTCGAGCATATGCGGTTGGTGCCGGGCGCGACGAAGATGAACCCGATGGACCTGTACGACATGCCATGGGACCATAGCCTGCTCGGGGCACTTGGCTGGGCCGTCGGCTTTGCGATCGTCATCCGGCTCGTCTCGCGCAACTGGACCGCGGCGGCCATCGGCGGCGCCGTCGTGCTGTCGCACTGGCTGATCGACCTGCTGGTCCATCGCCCCGATTTGACGCTTGCCGGGAGGCCGCCGGGCCTCGGCCTCGGCCTGTGGAACCATCCGGAAATCGAGATCCCGCTTGAACTGCTGTTCGCATTCGGCGGCCTGTGGTGGTTCGTCCGCCGCACGACCCCGATCGGCGCGGCCGGGCGCTGGTCGCCCCTCGCACTGGGGGTCGGCATGGCCGCGCTCCAGGCGATCAACTGGCTGACCCCGCAGCCGCCGGCGGTGGTCGATCCGGTTCCGGCCTCGCTCGGCGCGCTTGGGCTGTTCGCCTATGGCGTCGCCTATTTGCTCGCCTGGTGGGTGGCGCGGACGCGGCAACTCGCCTAGCGTCGGCCATCCGGGGGGATAGGGCATGACATTGATCGAAACACTGAAATCGCTCGACAAGTCGCAACGCAGCGCGATCTGGGCGAGCTATCTCGGCTGGACGCTCGACGCGTTCGACTTCTTCCTGATGGTGTTCATGGTCACGGCGATCTCCAAGGAGTTCGGCACCGATGTGAAGTCGGTCTCCGAGGCGACCTTCCTGACGCTGTTCGCACGTCCGTTCGGCGCCTTCTTCTTCGGCTGGCTGGCCGACCGCTTCGGGCGACGGCCGATCATGATGCTCGTCATCCTGCTCTTCTCGCTCTTCTCCTTCGCCTCGGCTTTCGCGCCTTCGCTGATCGGGCTGTACGTCATCCGCGCGCTGTTCGGCTTCGCGATGGGCGGCGAATGGGGCATCGGCGCCAGTCTCGTCATGGAGACGATCCCGGCGAAGCTGCGCGGGCCGGTCTCGGGGTTGCTGCAGAGCGGCTATCCGTCGGGCTATTTCATCGCCAGCCTGGTCTATTTCCTGCTATTCGATCACATCGGCTGGCGCGGCATGTTCATGGTCGGCATCGCGCCGGCGCTGCTGGTCTTCCTGATCCGCATGCATGTCGATGAGAGCCCGGCGTTCGAGGCGCGCCGCGCGCATGCACCGCGCAACCCGTTCGTCGAACTCGCGCGCCACTGGAAGATCGCGCTCTACCTGATCGTGCTGATGGCGGCCTTCAACCTGTTCAGCCATGGCTCGCAGGATCTGTATCCGACCTTCCTGCAGAAACAACATGGCTTCGACACGCATACGACCGGGCTGATCGCGCTGGTGATGAACGCCGGGGCGATCGTCGGCGGCATCTCGTTCGGTATCTGGTCGGAACGGATCGGGCGGAAGCGGACGATCATCATCGCCGCCGTGCTGGCGCTACCGATCATCCCGCTTTGGGCCTTCTCGGCGACGCCGGTGATGCTGGCGATCGGCGGGTTCATGATGCAAGTCGCGGTGCAAGGCGCGTGGGGGATCGTGCCGGTGCACCTCAACGAACTGTCGCCGGCCAGCGTGCGCGGCATGTTCCCCGGTTTCGCCTATCAACTCGGCAACCTGATCGCCTCGCGCCAGGCGATCTTCCAGGCTGGATTCGCCGAGAGCCATGACAATAATTTCGGGCTCGCGCTGGCGATCGTTGCAGGCTTCGCGGCGGTGGTGCTGGTGGTCTGGACGGCCCTCGGGCCGGAACGCCGCGACATCGACTTTCTCGCGGAGGCCAAGCAATGAAAGCGACGATCTGGCATAACCCGCGCTGCTCCAAATCGCGCGAGGCGCTGGCGATTCTCAACGACACGCCCGGCGTCGAGGTCGAGGTGATCGAGTATCTCAAGCATCCGCCGACGCGCGACAAACTTGCCGCGCTCTATGCCCGCGCCGGCATGACGCCGCGCGAAGGGCTGCGCACCGCCGAGGACGGCGCCAAGGCGCTGAAGGGCGCCAGCGACGACGCGATCCTCGACGCGATGGTGGCCGATCCGATCCTGATCGAACGCGCGCTGGTCGAGACCGAGAAAGGCGTCAGGCTCGGCCGGCCGCCGGAGCGCATTCGCGACATCCTCTGAGCGGCCCGGTCATCGCGCGGGCGTCATGCGCTCGAAGGTCATGATCCAGTTGGTCTCCCATGTCCGGCCATAGTCGGCGGAGAAGGCCTGTTCGAAGTGCGAACCATTGGGCGTGATGTCGGAGAAGCTGTTGCGGACGAGAATCACCCGACCGTTGAAGCTGTCCTGGCCGTAGAAATCGCCGCGTCCGTCGTGGAATTCGCCGGTCATCGGGCTGTCGAGCCGTCCGATGGTGCTGTTGGTCCAGTTGAGGTTCCATTGATGCGCTTGGGGATCGTAGAGCCTGAGACCCACGCCTTCGAGGTGCCCGGCGGGTCCGCTCGCTTCTAGCTCGAACAGGCTGGCCTTGCCGTTCCAGACGGGGGTGACGGTCGAGATGCCGTCATACTGCGTCCACGCCGTGGAACCGGTGAAGGGGTGCAGCAGGCGCGAGATATGCGTCTTCCATGTTCCCATGTGGAAATCGAAGTCGTGTGACCCATCGTGCGGCGCGGCGGGGGCGTCCGCGGCGTGGGCGGGGCCGCTCGGCGGGCTACCGGCGAGCAGCAGGGCCAGAGCGCAGGTCAGCAGGGCGCGTTTGTTCATGAGTTCATCTCCGAGGTGCGACCCGGGTTAGGCCGATGCGTGGTCGGATTCGAAGGGCCAGTTCCGGAAAATCTAGCCGATCCACTCTGTGACACCTCGCCCGCTGCCCTCCCTGGCGTGAGCTTGGGCACCGCATGTCGATTGAACCTAGCCCGCCCGCGCCCTCGCCGCTAAGGGCACGAGCATGAGCCAGATCACCGCCGAGATCGTCGCCCAGCACGGCCTGTCCCCGGAAGAATATGAGCGTGTGCTGCACGCCATGGGGCGCGAGCCCAACCTCACCGAGCTGGGCATCTTCTCGGTCATGTGGTCCGAGCATTGCAGTTACAAATCATCGCGTATCCATCTGAAAAAGCTGCCGACCACCGGCCCGCAGGTGATCTGCGGCCCGGGCGAGAATGCCGGCGTGGTCGATATCGGCGACGGCCAGGCGGCGATCTTCAAGATGGAGAGCCACAACCACCCGTCGTACATCGAACCCTATCAGGGCGCGGCGACGGGCGTCGGCGGCATCCTGCGCGACGTGTTCACCATGGGCGCGCGGCCGATCGCCAATCTCAACGCGCTGCGGTTCGGCCGGCCCGACCACCCCAAGATGCGCCATCTGATCGCCGGCGTGGTGCATGGCATCGGCGGCTACGGCAATTGCGTCGGCGTGCCGACGGTCGGCGGCGAGGTCAATTTCCACCGCGCCTATGACGGCAATATCCTAGTCAACGCGATGACCGTCGGCGTCGCCGAGACGAACAAGATCTTTTATTCCGCCGCCTCCGGCATTGGCAATTCGATCGTTTATGTCGGCTCCAAGACGGGCCGCGACGGCATTCACGGCGCGACCATGGCCTCGGCCGATTTCTCCGAGGATTCGGAGGAGAAGCGCCCGACCGTGCAGGTCGGCGACCCCTTCACCGAGAAGCTGCTGATCGAGGCGTGCCTCGAACTGATGGCGTCGGACGCGATCGTCGCGATCCAGGATATGGGCGCGGCGGGACTCACCTCTTCCTCGGTCGAGATGGCGTCGAAGGGCGGCGTCGGCATCCAGCTCGACATGGACGCCGTGCCGTGCCGCGAGACCGGCATGACGCCGTACGAGATGATGCTCAGCGAGAGCCAGGAGCGCATGCTCATGGTCCTGAAGCCCGGCCGCGAGGATTTTGCGGAAGGCATCTTCCGCAAATGGGAGCTGGATTTCGCGGTGATCGGCCATGTTACCGATACGGGCCGCATGGTGCTGACCTTCCAGGGCGAGACCGTCGCCGACATCCCGCTCGGCCCGCTGGCCGACGAGGCACCGGCCTATGACCGGCCGTGGGTCAAGACGCCCGCCCCTGCCCCGCTCGGCGAAGTGCCCGAATGCACCGACATCGCCGCCGATCTGCTCAAGCTGATGGCCTCGCCCGACATCGCCTCGCGGCGCTGGATCTGGGAGCAATATGACCACATGGTCGGCGCCGACACGGTGCAGCGGCCGGGTGGTGACGCTGCGGTGGTCCGCGTGCACGGCACCGACAAGGGCCTGGCGATGACCACCGATTGCACGCCGCGTTACTGCTTCGCCGACCCTTATGAGGGCGGCAAACAGGCCATCGCAGAGGCGTATCGCAACCTCAGCGCCGTCGGCGCGAAACCGCTCGCCACGACCGACTGCATGAATTTCGGCAACCCGCAACGGCCCGAGATCATGGGCCAGTTCGTCGGCTGCATCGAGGGCATGGCCGAGGCGTGCCGCGCGCTCGACTTTCCGATCGTGAGCGGCAACGTGTCGCTCTACAACGAAACCAAGAATGACGACGGCAGCGGCAGCGCGATCCTGCCGACCCCGGCGATCGGCGCGATCGGGCTGCTCGCCGACTGGTCGAAGTCGGCGACGATCGGCTTCAAGGGCACCGGCGACGTAATCGTGCTGATCGGCACGCGCTCCGGCCATCTCGGCCAGTCGCTGTGGCTGCGCGAGTTGCACGGCCGCGAGGACGGTCCGCCGCCACCGGTCGATCTCGCGGCCGAGCGCCGCACCGGCGAGTTCGTCCGCGGCGCGATTGCATCGGGCGCGCTGACCGCAGTGCATGACGTGTCCGACGGCGGCGTCGCGGTGACCATCGCGGAAATGGCGC
The DNA here is from genome assembly GCA_040390605.1 of Pseudomonadota bacterium. Taxonomy (GTDB): domain Bacteria; phylum Pseudomonadota; class Alphaproteobacteria; order Sphingomonadales; family Sphingomonadaceae; genus Sphingomonas. The sequence continues at coordinate 5,689 of JAZJXZ010000051.1, read as the reverse complement.
TGGCCGGCGGCTATGGCGCGATGCTGCATGCGCCGCTGCCGTGCGGTGTCGCCTGTTCCTTGTTCGGCGAGGATCAGGGACTGTATGTCGCGACCGTCGCCGATCATGCGTTGCTCGACACGCTGTTCGCGGCGGGTGGCGCCGGCGTCGAGATCGAGCGGATCGGCCGGACCATCGCCGATCGGCTGATCTTCGAGCTATCCGACGACGACCATGTCGTGACGCTGGCCCAGTTGCGCGCGGCGCATGAAGGCTTCTTCCCGGCATTGATGGGCGACACGATCGCCTGATGCCGACGGGCTATTCCGGCACGCCGCTGGCAAAGAAGCTCGGCCTCAGGGCCGGTCAGCGTGCGTGGTTCGCCGACATGCCGGACAGCGTCCGCACCGAGATCGACCCGGAGGCGATCGGCCTCATCCTGCTCGACGCGGCCGAACCCGGGACGGAGGTTGCGCACGTCTTCGTCAGCGCACGCGCCGATCTCGAACGGCATATCGGCGTGCTGCGCGAACGGCTCGCGCCCGACGGAATGTTATGGGTGTCATGGCCCAAAAGGCCTCGAAGGTGCCGACCGACATCACCGAGGACGTGATCCGCGCCGTCGCGCTGCCCACCGGGCTGGTCGACGTGAAGGTCTGCGCGGTCGACGAAATCTGGTCCGGATTGAAACTGGTCGTCCGAAAAGCGCTGCGAACGGCGTAGACGCCCGCCGCCGCGCGCCATAGCATCCGGCGACGCGGGGGAAGATCAGGTGGCGACATCCTATTCGGTATCGGGTTTCTGGCGCGGCGTGGTGATCGCCACGACGGTTGCCGGCACGCTCGACATCCTCTCGGCCTTCCTGTTCGACGCGCTGGTCAAGGGCACGCCGCTCGGCGTGCTGGGTGGGATCGCCGCGGCCGGGCTGCCGCAGCTCGATCTCGGCGTCATACCCAACGCCGCAGTCGGTCTGACCCTCCATTTCGCGATCATGTTCGCGATGGTCGCGGTCTATTTCACCTTCGCCGCGCGGATCGTGCTGCTCAACCGCCATGCCTGGCTGAGCGGCGTCGTCTATGGCCTGATATTATGGGGCGTGATGTATTGGGGCGTGCTGCCCTGGCGCTTCCCCACGCTGTTCCCGATCCTCGATCCGCAGGAGGTGGCGATGCAGCTGTTCAGCCATGTCGTGCTGGTCGGCCTGCCGATCGCCCTGATCGCGCGGCGCGCGGCGCGCTGGCATAGCGCGGACGAGTGACTTTCGCCGGCCAGCCGCTAGCATAGGCCGACAATCGCGCCGCCAGCCTGGGGAGGAAATGATGGCAAGCACGAATCACGGCACCGGCCGCACTATCGTTCTGGCGACCGCGGTCGCGGGGACGCTCGATATCCTGTCGGCCTGTTGCTACGCGCTCTACGCCGGCGGCACGCCGATATCGATGTTGCGTGGCGTATCCGGGGCTATCATCGGCGCAGCGAAAAGCAGCGCGGTCGCTCCCCTGGTCGGTCTCGCGCTGCACTATGCGATCATGGCGGTGATGGTCACGGTGTTCGTGGTGGCGGCAAAACGCATCCCGGCGCTGATCGCACGGCCGGTCGCCAGCGGCATTGGCTATGGCCTCATCACCTGGGCGGTGATGAACCTTGTCGTGCTGCCGTTGCGCTGGCCGACCCTGTTCCCCAAATTCACCGCGCTGGCGTTAAGCGAGCAGCTGTTCAGCCACATCGTGCTTGTCGGCCTGCCCATTGCCCTGATCGTCAGTCGGCGTACCTCGCCTTGACCTCTGCCACGCCCCGCGTCGCCACGCTCGACGTGATCCGCGGTGTCGCGGTGATGGGCATCCTGCTGATGAACATCGTCGCCTTCGCGATGCCCGAAGGCGCCTATTTCAACCCGGCGGCGTTCGGCAGCCGCGGTGCGGTCGATTATGGCGTGTGGGCGGTCAATTTCGTGCTGGTCGACGGCAAGATGCGCGGGCTGTTTTCCTTCCTGTTCGGTGCGTCGATGCTGCTGGTGATCGAGCGCGCCGAGGCGAAGGGCGAGAACCCGCTCCGCGTCCATTATGCGCGGATGTTCTGGCTGCTGCTGTTCGGGCTGGCGCATCTCTATCTGGTCTGGTGGGGCGATATCCTGCATCATTATGCGCTGGTCGGGGCGCTGGCTTACGCGTTCCGCAAGATGCCGCCGCACCAGCTGGTGATCGCTGCGCTGATCCTGATCGGGCTGGAGACCGCGCTGACCTTCACGCTGGTGCAGAATATTGCCGACAACCAGGCAGCGATCGCCGCGCACCACGCCGATGCCGAGACGCTACGGCAATATCGCAGCTATGTGCAGGCGTTCGGGCTGCCCGACGCGGCGTATCTGGCGCACGATGTCGCGGCGCATCGCGGTGATTATGCCGCGGTGTTCGCCGACCGCTTGCCGGGTGCTGCCGTCGCGCCGGTCCAGACGCTGTTCTTCGTCGGCATGGAAACCCTGGCGTACATGCTGCTAGGCATGGCCTGCTTCAAGACGGACATGCTGGGCGGTGCGTGGCCGCGCCCGCAATATCGGCGCTGGATGCTCGGCGGTTTTGGCATCGGCATTCCCGTCTATGTCGTGCTGGCGACGCTGCAATGGCGTGGCGGTTTCGACGCCTATTGGGTGGCCCTGGGCGCGATCACGCTGTCGACGCCGTTCCGCCCGCTGATGATCGTCGGCTGGGCCTGCCTGATTATCCTGCTCGCCCGCCCCGGCGGCGCGCTGACCGAACGGATCGGCGCGGCCGGGCGGATGGCCTTTTCCAATTACCTCGGCACCAGCCTGATCTGCAGCACGCTGTTCTACGGCTATGGCGCCGGGCTGTACGGCCAGCTGTCGCGCGCCGAACTGTACCTCGTGGTTGGCGCGATCTGGATGTTGATGCTGCTGTGGTCGAAGCCGTGGCTGGCGCATTTCCGCTATGGGCCGTTCGAATGGCTGTGGCGAAGCCTGGCACGGGGCAAGCTCCAGCCGATGCGCGGCGCGGCCGCCGATTGAGGCGACGTCAGCTCAGCTATCGTTGCCGAATGTTATCTCGAAGGTCTGCGGCGTCACCCAGCCCTCGACATAATTGACCTGGAAGACCAGCCACAGGATCGTGGCCACCACCGTCACGCGCAGCGCGACGCGGCCCGGGCGGAACTCGTGCGGTGCGCTGTCGGCCTGGCCCGGGACCTTCTCGACCCCGGCCTCGTCGGCGGTGCGCACGCCGAAGGGCAACACCAGGAACACCGACATCGCCCAGAACAGGAAATAGATCGCCAGCGCGGAGGTCCATTTCATCATCGCGGTCAGGCCTCGATCAACAGCACATCGACGATCGGTTTCTTGCCGGTCCAGCGCGTCGCGACGCGGCGCACGGCGAGGCGGATATCCTCGCGCAACCGGTCGCGGTCGCGGCCCTTGCCGCGCGCGGCGGTCGCCGCCGCTTCCAGCGCCTCGTCGATGAACGGCTCGCGGTCCTCCTCGACGGGAATGCCCTGCAGCCGCACCTGCGGCTGACCGATCAGGCCGCGCGAACCGATCGCCACCGCGACCGAAATCTGGCCGTTGAGCGCCAGCTTGCGGCGTTCGTTGATGGTCGAGCCGTCGCCCGGCAGGATCACGTCGCCGTCGAGCACCAGCCGCCCGACCTGGGCGTGACCGACCTTGGTCGGCGCGCCCGGGGCGAGCCGCACGATGTCGCCATTGGTCTGTACCAGCGCGCTGGGAATGCCGAGCGACAGGCCGAAGCGTGCCTGCTCCATCAGATGTCGCATCTCGCCGTGCACCGGCATGAGTATCTCGGGCCGCAGCCAGGCATACATCTTGGTCAGCTCCGGCCGGCCCGGATGGCCCGAGACGTGGACATGCGCCTGGCGCTCGGTGATCATCGCCACGCCGCGCGCGGCGAGCTGGTTCTGGATACGGCCGATCGCGACCTCGTTGCCGGGAATCTGCTTCGACGAGAACACCACCGTGTCGCCGCTGTCGAGCCGGATCGGGTGCGAACCGTCGGCGACGCGAGCCAGCGCGGCGCGCGCCTCGCCCTGGCCGCCGGTCGCGACGATCATCACCTTGTCGCGCGGCAGGCGCATCGCCGCATCGGGATCGATCGTCTCGGGGAAATTCTTCAGATAGCCCGTCGCGCGCGCCACCTTGAGGATACGGTCGAGCGAGCGACCGGTGATGCACAGCGCGCGTCCTGTCGCCTTGGCGACCTCGCCCAGCGTGTGCAGGCGCGCCGCGTTAGAGGCGAAGGTGGTGACCAGCACGCGGTTCTTCGCCTCGGCGACGACCGCGGTCAGCCCTTCGCACACCGAGCTCTCCGAACCCGAAGCCTCGGGATTGAATACATTGGTCGAGTCGCAGACGAGGGCGAGGATGCCCTGGTCGCCGATCGCCTCGAGCTGTGCGGGCGAGGAGGGCGCGCCGAGCACCGGCACCTCGTCGAGCTTCCAGTCGCCGGTATGAAACACACGGCCGTGCGGCGTGTGGATCAGCAGCGCATTGGCCTCGGGGATCGAGTGCGACAGCGGCACGAAATCGATTCCGAACGGGCCGACATCGACGCGCTGCCCGGGTTTCACGACGCGCAGCGTGACGCGCTTTTCGTTGCCTTCCTCTTCCAGCTTGCCGCGGATCAGCCCGGCGGTGAAGGGCGTCGCGTAAAGCGGCACGCCAAGGTCTTCGGCGAGATAGGGCAGCGCGCCGATATGGTCTTCATGGCCATGGGTCAGTACGATGCCGACCAGGTCGTCGAGCCGTTCCTCGATAAAGGCGAGGTCGGGCAGGATGACGTCGATGCCGGGGTAGTTGGGGTCGGCGAAGGTGATGCCGCAATCGACCATCAGCCATTTGCCGTTACAGCCATAGAGATTGACGTTCATGCCAATCTCGCCCGATCCGCCGAGTGCGACGAACAGGAGTTCTTTGTTGGGAGTCACTTAAATCCAGTCTTTGAGAAAATTGAGCGGGCGCGGTCGGCTTCGGCCGGCGCCATCGCGGGAATGTGTCGGCGCTCATATGGTGTGTCGCGGGGGAAAAAGCCAGCCGAACCCGCAACGATCTCGCCGTTAACGCCGTTTATGATCGGCGATCTAATTGCGATTGACTTGCATTAGCATACATTCCAACATTGCGAGGCCTGATGGAGTCCCGCATGACCGACGCCCCGACAACGATATCCACCCTGCCCCATGGGATGCCTGCCAGCCCGGGCGCGCGGCTCGCGCTGTTCGCCTTTCGCCGACTCGGCGCGCACGGGCTGGATGATGCCATCGCGGCGCAGGCGATGGTCACCGCCTTCGGCCAGGGCTTTCGTCGGCCGCTGGTGCTGATGCGTGCGATGATGGCCGATCTCGCCGCCAGCGCGGCGGTACCGATCGCGATCGCACCGTGCTGCTGCGTGCGCACCACGCATGCCGAGCATGCCATGCTGACCGTGCTCGCCCGCGCGGAAACCGCGCCGGACAGCGCGCGGCTGTTGCTGGCCGACTTGCTCGGCGTGCGGCACGCCGATGGGGTGTTCGCGTGCGTGATGGCCGTGGCGACGGCCTTTGCCGATACCGGACGGCCGATTGAGGTTTGAGGAGCGTGCTGCGGCGGGTTGAGGAAGTTTTTCAGCCGCCCACCTTAATCGTCACCCCGGCCTTGTTCCGGGTGTGGATTCACATTCGAAGTGCAACGGGTTGAGGAAGACCTCGG
>JAZJXZ010000050.1:0-3701 GCA_040390605.1 Pseudomonadota bacterium | reverse complement strand
CGACGTCGAGATCGTTGGTCGGTTCGTCGAGCAGCAGGACGTTGCCACCCTCCTTCAGCATCTTGGCGAGGTGAACACGGTTGCGCTCACCGCCCGACAGCTGGCCGACCTTCTTCTGCTGGTCCTGGCCCCGAAAGTTGAACGCGCCGACATAGGCGCGCGTGCCGAGCTCTTGCTTGCCGAAGCGGAACACCTCCAGCTTGTCCGAGATTTCCTCCCAGACATTGTTGTTCGGGTTGAGGTCGTCGCGGCTCTGGTCGACATAACCGAGCTTGACCGTGGTGCCGACCTCGATCGTGCCGCTGTCGGGCTGTTCCTGGCCGGTGATCAGCTTGAACAGGGTCGACTTGCCCGCGCCGTTGGGGCCGATCACGCCGACGATGCCGCCAGGCGGCAGCACGAAGTCGAGATTCTCGAACAGCAGCTTGTCGCCGTACGCTTTGGTCAGGCCCTTGGCCTCGATCACCTTGCCGCCGAGGCGCTCGGGCAGCTGGATGAGGATCTGCGCCTTGCCGACCGAGCGGTTCTCCTGCTTCTCCATCAGCTCGTCGAACGCGCGGATACGTGCCTTGGACTTGGTCTGGCGGGCCTTGGGGGTCTGGCGCATCCAGGCGAGCTCGTCGGCGATCGCCTTGGCCTTGCCCTGCTCCTCGCGCTCTTCCTGCTCGAGCCGCTTGACCTTCTTTTCCAAGTAGCCGGAATAGTTGCTCTCATAGGTGTAGTAGCGGCCGCGATCGAGCTCGAGCACCCAGTTGACGACGTTATCGAGGAAGTAGCGATCGTGCGTCACGAGGATGACGTTGCCGGTATATTCCTTGAGGTAATTTTCCAGCCACTGGACGCTCTCGGCGTCGAGATGGTTGGTCGGTTCGTCGAGCAGCAGGATGTCGGGCTTTTCGAGCAGCAGCTTGCACAGCGCCACGCGGCGCTTCTCGCCGCCCGACAGGTTGGTCACGGGGCTGTCGCCCGGCGGGCAGCGCAGGGCCTCCATCGCCTGTTCGAGCTGGCTGTCGAGCGCCCAGCCGTCGGCGGCGTCGATCTTCTCCTGCAGCTCGCCCATTTCCGACATCAGCGCGTCGAAATCGGTGTCGTCCTTGGGATCGCCCATCTCGGCGGTGATCGCGTTGAAGCGCTCGACCATCAGCGCGACGGGGCCGGCGCCCATCTTGACGTTCTCCATCACCGTCTTGGTCGGGTCGAGTTGCGGCTCCTGCGGCAGGTAACCGACCTTGATGCCCTCGGCGGCCCAGGCCTCGCCGACGAAATCGGCGTCGATGCCGCCCATGATCTTCATCAGCGTCGACTTGCCCGAGCCGTTGGGGCCGATGATCGCGATCTTCGCGTCGGGCAGGAACTGCAGGTGGATGTTGTTGAGCACCGGCTTGGCGGCGCCGGGGAAGGTCTTGGTCAGGCCCTTCATGACATAGCTATATTGAACGGCCATCTTCAAAGCGCTCCGGGGTGTTTGAATGTCGGGATGTTTCGGGCGCGCATGTAGTGATCGCGAGGCCGATTGGCAAACGCCGCTAAGCATCTTACGCAGCGTACCATGAGCAAAACCTCGCTACTGGCGGCCACCGCCCTTTTCACCCTTTCCTTCCCCGCTTTCGCCCAGCGCACGGCACCGGCGCCGGTCAAGCTCGACCCACATGTCGCCGCACTGCGCGACAAGGCACTGGCCGACGACACCGCCTATGCGATCATCGAGAGCGTGACGACCGAGGTCGGGCCGCGACCAGATGGTTCCGAGGCGGAAGGCCGTGCGCGCGCCTGGGCGGTAGCGAAGATGAAGGCGCTGGGTTTCCAGAATGTCCGCATCGAGCCCTACACCCTGCCGGTGTGGCAGCGCGGCATCGAGACCGGCGAAGTCGTCTCGCCCTTCCCGCAGCCGCTGCGGCTCACCGCGCTGGGCAATTCGGGCGCGACGCCGCCCGAGGGGCTTACGCTGCCCGTCGCCTATTTTGCCACGTTCAACGACTTGCTGCTGGCACCGGCAGGCAGCCTGGCCGGCAAGATCGCCTTCGTCTCCAACCAGATGCAGCCGACCCAGGACGGATCGAGCTATGGCAGCCAGGGCCTGGCGCGCTTCGTCGGCCCGAACATCGCGGCGACCAAGGGCGCTGCGGCGATCGTGATTCGTTCGATCGGCACCGATCATGGCCGCGGGCCGCACGCCGGCGGGACCAATTTCGCGGCCGGTGTCACACCGATCCCGGCTGCGGCGCTATCCGTGGCGGATGCCGAGAATCTCGAGCGCATGGTCAAGCTCGGCAAGCCGGTGACGCTGCACCTGACACTGACCCCGAAACAGATCGGCGACCGCGAATCGGGCAATGTCGTCGGCGAGCTGCCCGGCACCGATCCGGCCGCCGGCGTGGTGCTGGTCGGCGGGCATCTCGACAGCTGGGATTTGGGCACCGGCGCGATCGACGACGGCGCAGGGATCGCGATCACGGCAGCCGCCGCGCGGCTGGTCCATGCCGGGGGCAAGCATCGTCGCACCATCCGCGTCGTGTGGTTTGGCGATGAGGAAACCGGCGGCTTTGGCGGTATCGCCTATGCCAAGGCGCATGCCGGTGAGCGCCACGCGTTGGCGGCGGAGTCGGATTTCGGCGCCGATCGGGTCTGGCGCTTCAATGTCAACCTGCCCGATACCGCCAAGGCGGTCGGCGACCGGCTTGCCGTTGCCCTCGCGCCGATCGGCGTGGTGCGCGGCACGGAGGTGGCGGGCGATGGCACCGATGTCGCACCGACCCTGAAGACGGGCGTGCCGGCGGTCGACCTCAACCAGTCCGGCCTGCGCTATTTCGACTGGCACCACACGCCCGAGGACACGCTCGACCGAATCGATCCCGAGCAACTCGCGCAGAATGTCGCAGCCTGGACGGCGATGCTGGCGATCGTCGCCGACGCGCCCGAGGAGATGGGTCCGGTCACGCCGAAGCACTGATCGAGGCTGGCGAAAGCGCGGCAATCCGCCTTTTTTGCGACAATTTCACGATTGACCGCCGCAGTAACGACGTTATTGGGCGCGCTTCGCGACGGCAATCGGGTCGGCCGCGATAATCCAGTTTCGGAGCTCCTGATGAAGAAGATCGTTCTTATCGCTGCTGCCGCCGGCCTGATGTCCCTGGCCGCCTGCAACAAGCCTGCCGATACCACGGTGAACAACGCGGCCGACGCCGTTGCGATCGACAACACCGCAGCGGTGATGGAAGACACGTCCAACGCCACGGCCAACGAAGCCGTCAGCAACGCGATGGACAGCGCCCCCGAGGCGAGCAACGCGACCACCAACGCGATGTAATTGCGCCTGGGCCGCAAGGCCCGCGCAATCTGCGAAAAGGATCAGGGCGTCCCGTTTGGGGCGCCCTTTTTCTTCGTCCGGCGAGGCGATGGCCACCAACGGGCTTGCGTTGGCCGGCGCACCATCCTAACCGCGACGGCCTCGGGGAGTGGCGCAGCCTGGTAGCGCATCTGGTTTGGGACCAGAGGGTCGCAGGTTCGAATCCTGTCTCCCCGACCATTTTCAAAGCGAATGGGGAATTCGACGCGGCAAAGCGGCGTCGTCGGACGCCGCTGTGGCGGCGCCCGCCGCGCGCGCCTTGGGCAGCGTGATAGCTCCGCTATCACGTTGGCCGGCGCGCGGTGGGCCCGGCAGGACTTGAACCCGCAACCTAGCCGTTATGAGCGGCCAGCTC
>JAZJXZ010000049.1:0-51067 GCA_040390605.1 Pseudomonadota bacterium | reverse complement strand
CGCTCCCTTCCGCGACGAACTGAATCACATCCTGCAAATTATGCAACGATCCCCGTGCCGGGGAGGTGTACAGCTTGCATACAGCAACGCCGTCCCAATATTCCGCTCATGGCCGCATATCTCAGCGCACATGCGACGTTGATCCTGCTGGTGGCGGTGGGCGTCATCGTGCTCGCCATGCTGCAGCGCGTGCCGATCGTCGGGCGGGTGATCTCGCTGGCGGTGATGGCGGCGTCGATCGCGTTCATCGTGCTGCTGATCGGGCAGCGCGCCGAGTTCGATCCGGTCTTCCGGCGCATCGCCGAGACCTTCCATATCGGGAGCGGCGAGCAGCAGGCGGTGGGCAAGGAACTGCGCGTGCCGATGGCCGGCGACGGGCATTTCTGGGTGCGGGTGAAGATCGGCAAGATCGAGCGGCGCATGCTGGTCGACAGTGGCGCGACGGTTACCGCGATCTCGAACGATACCGCGGAGCAGGCCGGGCTGGTGCCCGACAACGCGCCCTTCCCGATGGTGGTGCGCACCGCCAATGGCGCGGTCGACGCGCAGACCGCGACGATCCCCGAGGTGCGGGTCGGCAACGTCGTGGCGCGCGACCTGCCGGTGGTGGTGTCGCCGGCGTTCGGCGACATGGACGTGATCGGGATGAACTTCCTGTCGCGGCTCAAATCCTGGCGGGTCGAGGGACGGACCATGGTGCTGGTGCCGCATCACCCGCAGGATGTGAGCTAATCTCCCTCTCCCAAAGGGAGAGGGATTTAGGTTACGCGTCGATCGAGCTGCCCAGCGACGCGTTCACCAAGCCGCCGTCGCAGACGATGGTGTCGCCCACCACGTAATCCCCCGCGCGGCTGGCGAGGAAGATCGCGGTGCCGGCCATGTCCTCGGCATCGCCGATGCGGCGCGAGGGGATGCGGCTGGCGACCTCGTCGGCATGGTCGCGCGCGGCGCGGTTCATCTCGCTGGCGAAGGCGCCGGGCGCAATCGAGGTGACGTTGATCGAGTCGGTGATGAGGCGCGCGGCCATGCGCTTGGTCAGGTAGATCAGCGCCGACTTGGAGGCGTGATAGCTGTACGTCTCCCACGGGTTGAGGCGCAGGCCGTCGATCGAAGTGATGTTGATCACCTTGGCCGGGCGCGCATGGCTGGCGGCGGCCTTGAGCGCGCCGTGCAGCTTCTGGGTGAGGAAGAAGGGCGACTTGACGTTGAGGTCCATGACCTTGTCCCAGCCGCTTTCGGGGAATTCCTCGAACGGCACGCCCCAGGCGGCGCCGGCATTGTTGACCAATATGTCGAGCTTGCTTTCATGCTGGGCGAACTGCTCGGCCAGCGCCTGGCAGCCGGCGACGGTCGACACGTCCTGGGGTAGCGGGATGCAGTTCGGGCCGAGCTCGGCGGCGGTCTCTTCGCAGGCGGCGGCCTTGCGCGAGGAGATATAGACCTTCGCGCCCTGGGCGATGAAGCCGGCGGCGATCATCTTGCCGATGCCGCGGCTGCCGCCGGTGATCAAGGCGACGCGTCCGTCGAGGCGGAACAGGTTGGTGGTATCCATGTCTTCTCTTCTTTCTTCACCCCTCCCGCTTGCGGGAGGGGCAGGGGTGGGCTCCCGCTCTCCGCATACGCCATCGATTGTTGAGGGCGGGCGCCCACCCCCAATCCCCTCCCGCAAGCGGGAGGGGGCTATTCTCAGCCGCCCCTTTTCAGCGTCTCGCGGGCGATGATGATCTGCTGGATCTGACTGGTGCCTTCGTAGATGCGGAACAGGCGGACGTCGCGGTAGAGCCGCTCGATGCCGTAATCGGCGATATAGCCGGCGCCACCGAAGATCTGCACCGCGCGGTCGGCGACGCGGCCGACCATTTCGCTGGCATAATATTTGGCCGCGGCGGATTCCATGACGACGTCTTTGCCGGCGTCTTTCGCGTTGGCGGTTTCGAGGACAAGGGCGCGGGCCGCGAGGGCCTCGGTCTTGGAATCGGCGATCATGCCCTGGATCAGCTGGTGCTCGGCGATCGGCTTGCCGAACTGCTTGCGCTCGGTGGCGTAGGCGACGCAGTCGACGATCAGTCGCTCGGCGACGCCGACGCAGACCGAGGCGATGTGCAGCCGGCCGCGATCGAGCACGCGCATCGCGATGCGGAAACCCTCGCCCTCGGCGCCGAGGCGGTTGGCGGCGGGGACGGGCACGTCGTCGAAGATCACGTCCGCGACCTTGGCGCCCTTCTGACCCATCTTCTTTTCCGGCTCGCCTACGACCAGGCCGGGCAAGTCGCGCGGGACGAGGAAGGCCGACACGCCGCGCGCGCCTTCCTCGCCGGTGCGGGCCATGACGGTGAACAGGTCGGCCTTGTCGGCATTGGTGATGAAGCGTTTGGTGCCGGTGAGGCGATAGACGTCGCCATCCTTGACCGCGCGCGTCTTTACCGCGCCCGAGTCGCTGCCGACATCGGGTTCGGTGAGCGCGAAGCTGGTGACGATCTCGCCGCTGGCAATGCGCGGCAGCCACTGGGCCTTCTGTTCGGGTGTGCCGGCCATCACCAAGCCCTGGCTGCCGATGCCGACATTGGTGCCGAAGGTCGAGCGGAAGGCGGGCGTGGTGCGGCCCATCTCGATGCCGATGCGGGCTTCCTCGTACATGGTGAGGCCGAGGCCGCCATATTCTTCCGCGATCGACAGGCCGAACAGGCCCATGTCGCGCATCTCGGCGACGATCTCGTCGGGCACGGCGTCATCGGCCTCGACCTGCGCCTCGAGCGGGCGGAGGCGCTCCGTGACGAAGCGGCGCACCATATCGATCAGCGCGTCGAAGGTTTCGGGGTCGAGTGCCATGGCGTCCTCTTGTGCGGCGTCGGGTGACGGTTAGTCAGTGCCGCGACGCGGGGCAAGTCGTCACAAACCTGAAATTCGAAAATCGTGCGATTGACCGGGCTGAACCCCATACTATGGTCGGCAAAACGATATTGGAGAGAGTGATGCGTTTTGCGGGCAAGCGTGCCGTGGTGACCGGCGGCGCGTCGGGTATCGGTCGGGCGACGGCGCTGCGGCTGGCCGAAGAGGGCGCCGAGGTGTGGATCGGTGATATCGACTCGGACGGCGGGCAGGCAGTGGCCGAAACCTCCAACGGGCGGATTCGCTTTCGCCGCACCGATGTGTGCGAGCCGGGGGATATCGCAGCGTTGATTGCGGCGGCCGATGAGGCGGGCGGGCTCGACATATTGTTCAACAATGCCGGCGCGGGCGGATCGCGCGACAAGATCGACGCGATCTCGGCTGAGGATTGGGACCGTACCCAGGCGCTGCTGTTGCGTTCGGTCGCGATGGGCATCCGCCACGCCGCGCCGTTGATGGCCGCGCATGGCGGCGGTGCAATCGTCAACACGTCGAGCGTATCGGCGCTTGGCAGTGGTTATGCGCCGACCGCCTATTCGGTGGCCAAGGCCGGCGTGCTGCACCTGACCAGGGTCGCGGCCGCCGATCTCGCGCGGCACAATATCCGCGTCAACGCGGTGGTGCCGGGCTTCATCACCACGGGCATCTTCACCGCATCGTTCGATCTCGATGCCGAGAAGCAGGCGATGGCCGATGCGGCGATTGCCGGGGTGGCGGCGAAGTCGCAGCCGGTGCAGCGCGCCGGGCGGCCCGAAGATATTGCGGCGGCGGTGGCTTTCCTTGCCAGCGAGGACGCCGCCTTCATTACCGGCACGCATATCCTGGTCGATGGCGGAATGATGATCGGCACACGCGCCAGCTGGGACGATACCCAGCCAAGCCTGTTCTCGGCGCTGGACTCGATCGCCGGATGAGCGAGATTCCCGCCATCGCCGTGCCGCCGGCGCGCAAGCTCGGGCCGCGCAGCCGCTGGTCGTTCGGGATCGGGTCGATCGCCTACGGGATCAAGGACAGCGGTTTCGCGACCTTCTTGCTGCTGTTCTACAACCAGGTCGTCGGGTTGCCTTCGGGCGCGGTCGGCCTCGCGGTCGGCGCGGCGCTGATCGTCGAGGCATTCGTCGATCCGCTGGTCGGCTACCTCTCGGATCAGACGCGCAGCCGATGGGGACGACGACATCCGTGGATGTATGCCTCCGCACTGCCCGTGGCGCTGGGCTGGTGGTTATTGTGGAACCCGCCGGACTGGGAACGGGGGCCACTGCTGATCTATGTCTTCGCCACCGCGTTGATGGTCCGCGTCGCCTTGTCGATGTTCGAGATACCTTCATCGGCGCTCGGGCCGGAACTCAGTTCGGACTATGACGAACGGACCCGGCTTTTCTCCTATCGCTATTTGTTTGGTTGGGGCGGGGGGCTGGTGATGCTGTTCCTCGCCTATAATGTGTTCCTCGTGCCCGCCTCGGCCGATGCCATCGGGCTGGCCAACAATCGCGAAGGCTATCGCTGGATGGCGCTGCTAGCCTCCGTTGCGATGGCGGCGTCGATCGTCGCCTCGTCGATCGGCCTTCACCATGAGATCGGGCGGTTGCCGCAAGCACCACGTGAGCACAGCACGTTGCGCGAGCATTTCGCGCTGTTCGGCCGGACCGTCGCCAACAAGGGCTTTCTCGTGCTCATGGCCGCTGGGCTGTGCGCGTACACGGCCCAGGGGGTCTCGTTTGCGCTGTCCAACTACAACTATATCTTCGTCTGGCAGCTGCACCGCGATGCCTTTCGCATTCTGCCCCTCGCGCTGATGGCGGGCGCCGGCATCGCCTTTTTCATCGCGCCATTGCTGACCCGGGGCGGCAACAAGGCCGGCGCCGCGGCGTGGCTGTCGGTGGCCAATGTGTTGCTGTTGATCTCGCCCTATGTGCTGCGGCTACTGGGCTTGTTCCCGCCGCCTGGATCGACGCTGGCGCTGCCGCTGCTGCTGTCCATCTGGATGCTCAACACGGCGTGTGGTGTCGCGGCGTTCATTCTGGGCGCGGCGATGCTGGCGGATGTGGTCGAGGAATCCGAGCTACGCACCGGCAGGCGCTCCGAAGGCGTGTTCTTTGCCGGTGGCTTCTTCGTCCAGAAGCTGTGCGGTGGTCTCGGCATCTTCTTCGCCGGCCTTATCCTGCACGTCGCGGCCTTCCCGCAAAAGGCGGTGAGCGCCGTGCCGGTTGGAACGATCGATCGCATGACGCTGTGGTTCGTCGCGGCGATGGTGCTGTTCTATGGCGGCGGGGCGATATTCTACGCCTTCTTCCCCTTCGGTCGCGCCGAACATGATGCGCGGTTGCGGCAGGCCGCCGTCCGGATCGATTCGGCGATGGAAGGGGCGATTCCGTAGTTATTGTTGCGACGCAGCAGGCATCGCCCGGCGGCTTGGGTCGGTTGGTCGGTACGTAAACACGGTTCGTCCCATAAGGTTCCCGACGACCCGTCGAGGGGGTTTCCAGCCCCCGATTCCCCCTCTAGCCCAAACTCAACAAACGTTCGGGGACCTTGGGGGTCGCATGAATTTCAAGTCGCTCACAGCGCGATTCGCGCTGGTGTTATCTCTCGGCCTGATGACGGCCACCCCCGCTTTCGCGCAGTTCTGGCAGTGCGCGCCCTATGCCCGCCAGATTTCCGGTATCGAGATTCACGGCAACGCCAACACCTGGTGGGGCCAGGCCGCCGGCCGCTATGGTCGTGGCCATACGCCACGCGTCGGCGCGGTGCTCGCTTTCGCCGCCAGCAGCCGTATGCCGCTCGGCCATGTCGCGATGGTCAGCGAAGTCGTCAGCGATCGCGAAGTGCTGTTGACCCACGCCAACTGGTCGCGCCGCGGCGGCGTCGAAACCAATGTCCGCGCGATCGACGTGTCGGAAGCCGGCGACTGGAGCCAGGTCAAGGTATGGTACGGACCCGTGGGTGGTCTCGGCACCAGCGCCTATGCCGCCAAGGGCTTCATCTATGCCGATCGCAGCGAAGACGAGCAGGCGCCGCTTGCGCCGATGACGATGGCCAGCGCCGACACCTCGAACGGCGATACCGCTGCCTTCTGATCAGGCCGCGCCGGGCACAAAGCTCAGCGCCACGCCGTTCATGCAGTAGCGCAGACCCGTAGGCTGCGGTCCGTCGGTGAAGACGTGGCCGAGATGCCCGCCGCAGCGGCTGCAATGCACCTCCGTCCGCGTGAAGCCCAGCGAACCATCCTTGCGTTCGCGTACCGCACCGGGCAGCGGCTTCCAGAAGCTCGGCCAGCCCGTGCCGCTGTCGAACTTGGTTTTCGAGGAATAGGCGCGCTGCCCGCACCCGGCGCAGGAGAAGATGCCGGCACGATGCTCGTTGTTGAGCGGGCTGCTGCCCGGGCGCTCGGTGCTCTCGTGGCGCAGCACCTCATAGGCGGCCGGCGAGAGCTTCTGCTTCCACTGCGCGTCGCTCAGCACATAGGCGAATTTCTCGGGCGCGCCGGCATTGGCGCCGCGGCAGCCGAACAGTGCGAAAGCAGCACCGCCCGTGGCGGCGAAGGTCAGGAAACTACGACGATTGGGAGACATGACAGGCGTCCTTTGAAACCTCGTTCGTTATATAGGAACGATCGGTTACAAGATCAGGATGCGCATATCGGCAAGCCGTAGCCCTTCGCGCCGCTGTTCGCGCGAAAATGATGGCCTTCAATATTTACTGATTTCCACCGGCAGCTTGCGATAGCCATGGACGAAACAGGCGGCGACGCGCTCGGGCTCGCCGAGCACGTTCACGCGCATGCGGCGCTTGGCCATTTCCTCGAGCAAGGTCGCGATCTGCAATTCCGCCAGGCGTGCGCCGACGCAACGGTGGATGCCGTGGCCGAAGGCGAGGTGACGCCTTGCATTGGGTCGGTCGACGACGATCTCATCGGCATTGTCGCCGAACACGCTCGCATCGCGATTGGCCGAGATATACCACAGAGCGAGCTTCTCCCCGGCCTTGATCTCCTGGCCTTCCAGCACCGTATCCTGCGTCGCGGTGCGGCGCATATGGGCGAGCGGGGTCTGCCAGCGGATGATCTCCTGCACGGCATTGTGGATCAGCGACGGCTCGTTTTCCAGCTTGGCGCGCTGGTCGGGGAACTTGTCGAGGCCGTAAGCAGCGGCGGTCATCGAGTTGCGCGTCGTGTCGTTGCCGCCGACGATCAGCAGGATGAGGTTCCCGAGAAACTCCATCTGGTCCATCTCGGCCATCGCGTCCGAATGCATCATCATCGAGATGAGGTCCGGGGTCGGCGGCTTGCCCAGCTTCTGGTCCCACAGGCCCTGGAAATAGGCGCCGCACTCATACATGTGCTTGAGGCGTTCGAGCCGCAGTTCCTCGGTCTTGACCAGCTCGATATCGCCGGCCCAGTCGGACCAGAAGGTCAGCTTGCGGCGATCCTCCCAGGGGAAATCGAACAGGATGGCGAGCATCTGGGTGGTCAGCTCGATCGACACTTTATCGACCCAGTCGAATTCCTTGTTCCACGCGAGGCTGTCGAGCACCTCGGCGGTGCGGGTGCGGATATTGTCGCTCAACCGCACCATCTCGCTCGGCGTGAAGGCAGGGGCGACGGTGCGCCGCTGGCCGGTGTGCTTGGGCCGGTCCATGGCGATGAACATCGGCATGCGTACGTCCGAGGTCGAATTCTCGATGAAGTCGGCGATGGTGATGCCGCCGGCCTGGGAGGAATAGATATCGGGCAGCGATTCGACTTCGATGATCGGCTTGTAGCTCGATACCGACCAATAGGGACCGAAGCCGGATTCGGCGACATGGTGCACCGGCGACGTCTCGCGCAATTGGCGGAACGGCTCCTGCCAGCGGTCCTCGGCATAGAGCTCGGGCCGGCTGACATCGAACGGATCGATCGCCACGCCATGCACCGCTGGTTCCGCCAGAGTCGCCATTACCCACTCTCCTTTATCTCGCGAGAAAAGCGCTAACTGACATTCGTGTCAATATCGTTTCGCAACTGATCGACAAATCGTGCGCCAGGCGCGACCGAAAGTCAGGCGCGGCCGAGCACGGCCTTCCAGCGAAACTTGCCGCTGCCCGATTGCAGCACACCGCGACGGAAGGCGCGCACGCCGATCGAGACGAAGATCGCGACCCACACCGCCTGCCAGGCGAGTGCCGCCGCATGCGGCCACAATTCGGGCGATTGCGCCGCGCGGCCGGCCATCAGATAGGGTGAGCTGAGCGGAAAGACCTCGGCAAAGGTGGCAAGCCAGCTGTTCGGCTTGGACACCGCGACCGCGCCGAGCCCGAACATCGACACCTGCACCAGTGTGATCGGCAGCGACAGCAGCTGGATCTCGCGCACGCTCGTGGCCTGGGCGCCAACCCCGAGAAACACCGCGCCGAGCAGCATGTACGCCATGGTGAAATAGGCGAAGAACAGCAGCGTGAACATCGGCATGCCCATCGCCGGGGTCAGTGCGGCGATGCCGGCGGAAAAGTTTGCCGGCATCAGCGTGCCGATCTGGCTGACCAACGTACCCCAGAACAGCAGGAACAGCATGGCCACGCCGAAGGTGCCGAGCAGCTTGCCGAAGAACACCGATTCGAGCGGCACCGCAGCGGCGAGGATCTCGATCACCTTGTTGCCCTTCTCCTCGGCGACGCCACTGACCACCTGGCCGGCGAGCAGCAGCGTGAGGAAGAAGATCGCGAACACTGCGAAAAAGCCCGATTCCTTCCCGCTGCGCAGGCGCGGGGCGTTGCGCTTGATCTCGGTGCGGCTCGCATCGCTGAGCGGCGCGGTGCCGCTGCGTCCGACGCGCAATGTCTGCTCGGCGAGCTCGGCGAGATAGTCGGCCGAACGCGTCGCGCGCGGCGTGTAGAGGATCTGCGGATGGTCGAGTGGCCCGTACATCACCGCGGGCACGTCGATCGTCTTGTCCTCGATCAGCGCATGCGCCTGCGCCGCGACGTCTTCGCGCGGCACGTCGGTGCGCAGCGTCACCGGCGCGTCGCTTTCGTCGCGATAGAGTTTCCGCAACTGGGCGTCGATCGCCATCATGTCGCGCGCCTGGTCGCCCGCCGTCAGCACGACAATGCGCGACTTGTCGCCACCGCCATGTGTCGCGGCGCTGGCGCCCAGGCCGCCGATCGCGCCGAACGAGCCCATCACCACGGGCGCGAACAGGAAGATCAGGAAAGTGGGGGTGAACACCGTGGCGACGAAATCGCGCCGCGCGATGGTCAGCGTCTGGCGGACGAGGGTGCCGAGCCGGTTCATGCCTGATCCTCCAGCGCGTCGCGACCGACGATCTTGACGAAGGCGTCGTGCAGGCTGGGCCGCTCTATCGACAGCCCGGAAATGCCGTATCCCGCGCCGATCAGGCGGCTCAGCACCTGTTCGGTGCCCGCCTGTGGCACGGTGAAGCGCCAGCCATCGCCGCGATGCTGCGCGCCTTCGGGCAGGTAGTCGGCGATATGCGCGTCGTCATTGCGGGGGGTATAGGTCGCCTGCATCGGCAGCAGGCCGCGCGCCTCGGCGACGGTGCCCTCGAAACGGCGGCGGCCCTTGGCGATGATCGCCAGCCGGTCGCACAACCGCTCGGCATGGGCCATGACATGGGTCGACAGCACGATCGTTGCGCCGCGGTCGCGCTCGGCGAGGATCAGCGCTTCGAGCTTTTCCTGGTTGACCGGGTCCAGCCCCGAAAAGGGCTCGTCGAGCACGAGCAGTTCGGGCTGGTGGACGATCGAGCCGAGCAGCTGGACGAGCTGCGCCATGCCTTTCGACAATTTGCGGATCTTGTCGTCGGCGGCGTAGCCGAGCCCGGCGGTTTCGAGCAGTTCGGCGGCTCGCTTGCGGCCGGTGCGCAGCGGCAGGCCACGCAAGGCGCCCATGAACGCGATCGCCTCCTTCGCCTTCATCGCCGGATAGAGGCCGCGCTCCTCGGGCAGATAGCCGACGCGGTCGCTGACCGAGCGTGGCCGGTCGGTGCCGAGCAGGGTGCGGTGGCCCTCATCGGGCTCGATGATGCCGAGCAGCATGCGCAGCGTCGTCGTCTTGCCGGCACCGTTGGGGCCGAGCACGCCGTAGATCATGCCGGTGGGAACGGCGATATCGACGCCATCGACCACACGTCTCCCGCCGAATTTCTTGACCAGCCCGGTGGCGCTGATCGCCAGATTGTCGTGCAACGGGAATTCCTCAGGCGAGCGCGCTGGTCGCGTTTAGCGGGAGGTGGTGCAGTAGCACAAGGCACCTACGCTGACGTTAGGGATGAAATTACGCTGACATAGCGGTGGAAGAGGCTTAGCGCCGCGCGCCGCGCCCGACCTGCAGCGCCCCGACGCAGCTTGCCCGGTCGACCGGGCTGCCGTCGGTCCGCCGCGCGTCGACATAGGTGACGAGAGGCTCGCCCGAGCCCTTGGGGTAGAGATAGGCGTCGAGCACGCAGGTGGCGTTGCCGAACTGGAGTTTCCGCGCGTTGCCCTCGCGGACATCGGCGGCGGGCTGGCCGAACAGGCCGACCAGGGCGCCGGCCGGCTGGCCGATGACGCGGTCGAGGCCCGCCACGGCAGCGGTCGGCACGGGCACATAGGGCGCGGGCATGCGGGTGCGCGGCGCGGGCCCGCCACCGGCACAGGCCGTCAGCGCCAGCGCGGGCAGCAGGATGAGCGTCGCGCGGATCATGACCGGCCTTTCTGGTGAAACAGGTGCGTCGCCATCGCCGCACCGAGGATCGGCGCGAGCAGGTTGAGGATCGGAACCACGAACAGCACCGCGACGGCAAGCCCCAGCACGAAGCGTGACGCGCGCGTCGTCGTGCGCCAGCCACGCATCGCCTCGTGCGGCATATGCCGCGCCGCGACCATGTCGCCGAGGTCGCGGCCGAGCAGCCAGCCATTGACCAGGATGAAGGCGATCGGCGTACCCACGCCGGTGATCAGCAAGGTGAGGTAGATCGGCGACATCAGCAGGTTGACGAGGATCGCCCGACCCGCCGCGCCCAGCCCCATGCCGATCGAGCGCGCCAGCGGAATATTGCGCGCGGTGTCGAGCACGTGCGGGTAATGCTTGCGCTCGACCGCGACGACCACGTCGTCGGCGAAGATATCCATCACCGCGATCGCCACGGTGCGGAACAGCAGCCATCCCAGTGCCAGTGCGACCAGCACCGCCGCCGCGCCGGCCAGCGTGGTCATGTCGCCGCTGACATAGCGCGCGGCCAGGCTTTCCGCACCGAACCACAGGCCGGCGGCGAGCGCGACGAGCAGCAACGCCGTCAGCGCCAGCGACTTGAGGAACACCGCGGCGATGCGCGGATCGCCGAGCTGGCCAAGCGACAGGAAGAAGGCGCGGATCATCGGGGCAGGGTGGGGACAAGCGCTGCCGCCGTCAACGCCCGGTTGCGCGGCGCCGACTCGGTCATTAGGCGATGGTCGCTTGAGTGCCTGTTTTCGGAGATCCAGCTTGAGTGAAGCCACCTATGACGTCGTTGCGATCGGCAATGCCATCGTCGATGTCCTGTCGCAGACCGACGACGCGTTCATCAAATCCGAGGGCATGGCCAAGGGATCGATGCAGCTGATGTTCTCGCCCGAGGACGCCGACGCGCTGTACGCCAAGATGGGCCCGGGGATCGAGGCGAGCGGCGGCTCGGCGGCCAACACGGTGGCCGGCATCGCGGCGCTGGGCGGCAGTTGCGGCTTCATCGGCCAGGTGGCCGACGATCAGCTCGGCGATGTGTTCGCGCACGATATCCGCGCCGCCGGGGTCAGCTTCACCACTGCGGCGCGCGACGGCGAGCCGACCACGGCGCGCTGCCTGATCTTCGTGACGCCCGATGGTCAGCGCACGATGAACACCTTTCTCGGCGCGTCGCAGTTCCTGCCCGCCAGCGCGCTCGACCGCGACATGATCGCGAGCGGCGCGATCCTCTATCTCGAGGGCTATCTATGGGATCCGGAGGAGCCGCGCGCGGCGATGCGTGAGGCAATCGCGGTTGCGCGGGGTGCCGGCCGCGAGGTCGCCTTCACGCTCAGCGACGTGTTCTGCATTTCGCGCCATGGCGCGGATTTCCGCAAGCTGATGGCGGACGGCCTGATCGACATCATGTTCGCCAACGAGAACGAGATCAAGGCGCTGATGGAGACCGAGGATTTCGACGGGGCGGTGGCACGCGCGGCGGCGCAGGTGCCGCTGCTGGTGTGCACGCGCAGCGAGAAGGGCGCGATCGCCTTGTCGGGGGGACGCACCGTGGCGGTCCCGGCCGAGCCGATCGACAAGGTGGTCGACACCACCGGCGCGGGCGATCTGTTCGCCGCGGGCTTCCTGCGCGGTCAGGCACAGGGCTGGGACCTGGAGCGGTCGCTCAAGCTCGGCGCGATCTGCGCCGCGGAGATCATCTCGCATGTCGGCGCGCGGCCGATGTGCGACATGCAGGCGCTGGTGGCGGAAAAGCTGGGCTGAGCAGAAGCACACGACAAGGAAAAGGGGCGCTGTCCGGTCTGGACAGCGCCCCTTTTTTGTCAGCTTTGCCTGGGATCAGACGCCGGGGACGCCCGGCTTGAGATCGTCGACCGCCGTTTCGTTCACCTCGTCGAGGCCGAGCCCGACATGGCTGCGCGAGCGGCTGTAGAAGAAGTAGACCAGCAGGCCGATCGCGCCCCAGATCGGCAGCACGAGGATCGCGATCAGCGGCAGCGAGAAGTACAGGCCGAGGCAGCCGACGATCGCCAGCGGCGCGATGATCCACACCGCCGGGGTACGGAACGGGCGCTTGCGCGACGGGTCCTTCTGGCGAAGCACCAGCACCGAGATCGCCACCATCATGAAGGCGAACAGGGTGCCGGAGTTGGAATAGTCGGCGAGCTTGCCGACCGGCAGGATCGCGGCTGCGATGGTGACGACCACGCCGGTGACCGCGGTCACGACGTGCGGCGTCTTGAAGCGCGGATGCACGCTGGCGAGCTTGGCCGGCAGCAGGCCGTCACGCGCCATCACGAAGAACACGCGGGTCTGGCCGAACATCATCATCAGCACGACCGATGGCAAAGCGAGCACCGCGGCAAGGCCGACGAGACGACCGATCGACTGCCAGCCGATCAGGTCGAGGACATGGACCAGCGCTTCCTTCGAGCAGACCAGGGGTTCGGTCGCGCCGCCACCGACGATCGAGGCGCAGCGGCCGGCCATTTCGGCCGAGCCCGGAGGCAGGATGCCGCCGCTGAGCGAGGTGACTGGCTGGGCGCCGATCGCACCGATCGCACCGGCGGCGACGAGCAGATAGAAGATGGTGCAGATGCCGAGGCTGGCGATCAGGCCGATCGGCACGTTGCGTTGCGGGTTCTTGGTTTCCTCGGCCGCGGTCGAAACCGCGTCGAAGCCGACATAGGCGAAGAAGATCGACGCGGCGGCGCCGAAGATGCCGGTCGCGCCGGTCGGCGCGAAGGGCGTGAAGTTGGTTGCCTTGAGCACCGGGATGGTGAGGAAGACGAAAGCGGTCAGCGCGGCGATCTTGATCGCGACGAGCACCGCGTTGACGCGGGCGCTCTCGGTTGTGCCGAGGATCAGCAGCAGCGTGACGAGCACCGCGATGATCACCGCGGGCAGGTTGAAATAACCGCCGACCTGGGTCGCGGTGATCAGGTCGGGCGTGGCCGTCGCGCCGAGCGCGATCTGGACATGCGCGATCAGCGCGTCACCGTTGCTGAGAAAGGCGGGTATGTGGAAACCGAGCCCGTTGAGCAGGCCGACCGCATGGTTCGACCAGCCCACCGCCACGGCGCTGGCGCCGACGGCATATTCGAGGATCAGCGCCCAGCCGACCATCCAGGCGAGCAGCTCGCCCGTGACGGCATAAGTGTAGGTGTAGGCCGAACCCGAAACCGGGACCATCGATGCCAGTTCCGAATAGCACAGCGCTGCGACCGCGCAGACGAAGCCGGCGATGATGAAGCTGATCATCATGCCCGGGCCCGCCTTCTGGGCGGCTTCCGAGGTCAGCACGAAGATACCGGTGCCGATCACGGCGCCGACGCCGAGCATGGTGAGCTGGAAGGCACCGAGCGATCGGTGCAGGCCTTTCTTCTCGGCTGTCGCGAGAATGGCATCGAGTGATTTTACACGGCCAAATATCATGAAGATCCGTCCCCCCGGGGATGACAGGCGTACGCTTTGCGCGCCGCAGGTTTCGATTGGCGCGGAGCCTAGCCGCTAAACCAGCGCGCGCAATACCTTATCGCGCGAGCATTGGCCCAAGCCATTGCCCGCCGAACAGATGGACATGGAGATGCGGCACTTCCTGGCCCGAATGCTGGCCGGTATTGGCGAGCAGGCGATAACCCGGCGCGACCAGCCCGGCGTCGCGCGCGACCTTGCCGACGGCGCGGACGAAGCCGGCGATCTCGGTATCGGGCGCGCGCGCGCTGAAATCATCCCAGCTGACGTAAGGACCGCGCGGGATGACCAGGATGTGGGTCGGCGCCTGCGGGTTGATGTCGTGAAACGCGATCGCCCATTCATCCTCATAGACGCGCTTCGACGGGATTTCGTCGCGCAGGATCCTGGCGAAGATATTCTGGTCGTCATAGGGCAGCGTCGCGTCGATCGGCATTTATTCGGCTCCTCGCGCGGCCTTTTCGTCGATGCCCGACAGGCCCTCGCGCCGCGCCAGTTCGGTGCGGACATCGTCGAGGCTCAGCCCGGCGTCGGCGAGCAGGACCAGCAAATGAAAGATCAGGTCCGCGGCCTCGGGCACGATCGCCGCGTCGTCACCGCTGGTCGCGGCGATCACCGTCTCGACCGCTTCCTCGCCGAGCTTCTGCGCGATCTTGGCGCGGCCCTTCGCGGTCAGCTTGGCGACATAGGAGGAGGACGGGTCGGCGGCGCGTCGCGCGCGGATCGTCGCCTCGAGGCGGTCGAGTGTGTCTTCGGCCATGCACTGCGGCTGGCCCAGACGGGCGCGAAGGTCAATCCTTGGAGTTGTTGGCCTTCGGGCGCTTCGCGAACCTTGCCCGCATGGCGCGACGGACCAGCCACACGCCGAGCGCGGCCATCACGAACAGCGCGATGTCGGACAATTCGGGGCCGGTGCGGATCTTGGGGACGCCGGTGTGTGCCGGGGTCACGGCCCATGCCGGGGTGGCGATCAGCAGGGCGAGAGGGAAGAAGCGCATGGCAAAGGTGTAGCGAAGAGTGCCTAAATTTTCGTTCGCCACGACAATATCCACCCCGGCGAAGGCCGGGGCCCAGCTACGGGAGGCCAATTGGCGGGCGTTGCGATCCGTTATCCAGGCCTTCCCAACTGGGCCCCGGCCTCCGCCGGGGTGGTGAGAAGGGGGCAGGATCAGCCGCTGATCGGCCGCCGTACCGGCACACCCGCCGCCGCCAGCGCAGCATGCGCATCCGCGATGCTGGCCTCGCCGAAATGGAAGATCGAGGCGGCGAGCACTGCGCTCGCATGGCCCTGGGTGATACCGGCGACCAGATCGTCAAGCCCGCCGACGCCGCCCGAGGCGACCACCGGCACGCTGACCTGGTCGGCGATGGTGCGGATCAGCGTCAGGTCATAACCGTCGCGGGTGCCGTCGCGGTCCATCGAGGTGACGAGCAGTTCGCCCGCACCGAGCTCGGCGAGGCGCAAGGCATGGGCGACGGCGTCGATGCCGGTGGCGCGGCGGCCGCCATGGGTGAAGACCTCCCAGCCACCGCCCGATCGGCGCGCGTCGACCGAGGCGACGACGCACTGGCTGCCGAAGCGATCGGCCAGCTCTGCCACCAGCTTGGGCCGTGCGACGGCGGCCGAATTGACCGCGACCTTGTCGGCGCCGGCAAGCAGCAACGCGCGCGCATCCTCGACCGAGCGCACCCCGCCGCCGACGGTCAGCGGCATGAAACACACCTCGGCGGTGCGGCGCACCACGTCGAGGATCGTGCCGCGCGCCTCGTGGCTGGCGGTGATGTCGAGGAAGCACAGTTCGTCGGCGCCGGCCGCGTCATAGGCGCGGGCCTGTTCGACCGGGTCGCCGGCGTCCTTGAGATCGACGAAGTTCACGCCCTTGACCACGCGGCCATTGGCCACGTCGAGGCAGGGAATGACGCGGGCGCGGACGGTCATGCCGCGGCGGCGACCGCGAGCGCGGCGGCGAGGTCGAGGCGCCCGTCATACAGCGCGCGGCCGGTGATGACGCCCTCGACGCCGTCGCGGGCGTGGAGTGCGAGCACGTGAATCTCGCTGATGCTGGCGACACCGCCCGAGGCGATGACGGGGATATCGACCGCCCGGGCGAGATCGACCGTCGCCTCGATATTGCAGCCCTTTAGCATGCCGTCGCGGCCGACATCGGTGAACAGCAGCGACGCCACGCCGGCATCCTCGAAGCGGCGCGCCAGGTCGATCACCTCGACATCGGACACGGTGGCCCAGCCGTGCGTGGCGACCATGCCGTCACGCGCATCGACGGCGACGACGATGCCGCCCGGGAAATCCTTCGCCACGCCGCGCACGAAATCGGGGTCGTCGAGCGCCGCGCTGCCGATCACCACGCGCGACACGCCCAAGTCGAACCAGCGCTCGACCGATTCGCGCGTGCGAATGCCGCCGCCCAACTGAACATGACCGGGAAAGGCTTCCAGAATGGCGCGCACTGCATCGCCATTGACCGAACTGCCGGCAAAGGCGCCGTCGAGATCGACGACATGAAGAAACTCGGCGCCCTGTTCGGCGAACAAGGTCGCCTGGTGCGCCGGATGGTCGCCATAAACGGTGGCGCGATCCATATCGCCCTCGGCGAGGCGGACGACCTGGCCACCCTTGAGGTCGATCGCGGGGAAGACGATGAGGGTCATAAAATCCTCCCCGGGACGGGGAGGGGGACCGCGAAGCGGTGGAGGGGGGCTGCCGAGAACGGAGCGCATGAGGCACGCCCCCTCCACCAGCCTGCGGCTGGTCCCCCACCCCGTCCCGGGGAGGAATGAGCTACGGCCGCCATTGGAGGAACCTTTCCAGCAACTGCAAGCCGTAACGCTGGCTCTTTTCGGGGTGGAACTGCACGCCGACAAGATTGTCGCGGCCGATCGCGGCCGTCACCGGACCGCCATGGTCGGTGGTCGCGATCACCGCCTCGCCGTCGAAGGCGAAGCTGTGCAGGAAATAGGCCTCGCCCGGCACGATCAGCGGGTGCGGCGTGACGGGGACGACATCGTTCCAGCCCATATGGGGAACCTTGGTCTCAGGCTTGTCGGGGACGAGCGCGCGCACGGTGCCCGGCACCCAGCCGAGGCCGGCATGCGTGCCGAGTTCCTCGCCCGTATCGGCCATCAATTGCATGCCGACACAGATGCCGAGGAACGGGACGCCGTCGCCGCGCACGCGCCGGTCGAGCGCGTCGACCATACCTTCGACCGCGCGGAGTGCCGCAGCGCAAGCGCCGAACGCGCCGACGCCCGGCAGGACGACGCGGTCGGCGCGCAAAACGATCTCGGGATCGGCGGTGACGACGACGCCGGTCGCACCCGCCGCCTTCAGCGCATTGTGGACCGAGTGGAGGTTGCCGGCGCCATAATCGATCAGCGCGATCGTCATGCCAGCAGGGCGGCGATCTCGGGCGCCGCGAAACTCGGGTTGAAGGCGATGACGCGCGCGGTCGCGACGCCGCTGGTGACGAACGGGTCGGTCGCCGCCAGTGCCTCGATCTCTGCTTTAGCGCCTTGCGCGATGATCACCCCGCCGACGCGCGGATCCTGACGGCCGGCAAGAATCAGCACGCCCTGCGCGAATCCGGCCTCCAGCCACGCGACATGCGCCGCCATCTGCGCATCGACCTCGTCGAGCGGTTTCACATAGTCGAGCAGGATCAGGCACAACGCGCCGCTCGCGGGGAACTTGCCGGCGCTCACAGCGTGCCCTTGGTCGAGGGAATCGCGTCGGCCTTGCGCGGGTCGATCTCGACCGCGGTGCGCAGCGCGCGGGCGAGCCCCTTGAACGCGCTTTCGGCGATGTGATGGTTGTTCTGGCCGTACAGCGTCTCGACATGCAGGGTGATGCCGGCGGCCTGGGCGAAGCTGTGGAAGAAATGCTCGAACATCTCGGTGTCCATCTCGCCGAGCCGCTTCTGCGAGAATTCGGTCTTCCACACCAGGAACGGCCGGCCGGAAATGTCGAGCGCGACGCGGGTCAGCGTCTCGTCCATCGGCGACAGCGCCTCGGCATAACGGCGGATGCCACGCTTCTCGCCGAGCGCCTGCTTGATGGCCTCGCCGATCGCGATGCCGGTGTCCTCGACGGTGTGGTGCTGGTCGATGTGCAGGTCGCCGATCGTCTTCACGTCGAGATCGATCAGGCCATGGCGCGAGAGCTGTTCGAGCATGTGATCGAAGAAGCCGATCCCGGTCGAAACGGTATAGGCACCCGTGCCGTCGAGGTTGACGGTGACGTCGATCGAGGTTTCGCTCGTCTTGCGGCTGATGGTTGCTGTGCGCATCGTGCGGCTTCCATAGCGCCTGATACCGTCCGCGCAATCTTGACCGGACGCGAGACCGCGCTACCGAGGCGTTATGAGCGACAACACGCCCGACAGTCTGATTCCCTATGACGAGATCGTCCAGGAGGCGTTGCGTGCCGTGGTCGGCCGCGTGCTCGGCTCGGTCGCCGAGAATGGCGGCCTGCCCGGCGAGCATCATTTCTATATTACATTCAAGACCGAAGCGCCGGGCGTCGACATCCCCAAGCGGCTGATCGAGCGCTTTCCGGACGAGATGACGATCGTCCTGCAGAACCGTTTCTGGGACCTCACGGTCGACGACGAGAAGTTCTCGGTCGGGCTGAGCTTCAACCAGGTGCCGTCTAAACTGATCATTCCCTATTCGGCGATCACCGGTTTCCAGGATCCGGCGGTGCATTTCGAACTGCGCTTCCAGGCACAGGATGGCCCGGACGGCCCCGAGCCGCACGAATCGGCCGAGAATGACGGCCCGACGGTGATGCCGGTCGAGGACGGATCGAACGTCGTCTCGGTGGATTTCAAGCGGAAGAAATAACCTACGTCACCCCAGCGAAAGCTGGGGTCTCGTGCCGCTAGGGCGCGCTTGCGGCCTGAGATCCCAGCTTTCGCTGGGATGACGGTTAGGCAGGACGGAGTCTTCGCAAATGACCGACACCCGCACCGAAACCGATTCGATCGGCGCGATCGAGGTTCCCGCCAGTGCCTATTGGGGTGCGCAGACCCAGCGATCGATCGAGAATTTCCCCTTCCCGCTGACCGAACGCATGCCGATCGCCATCGTCCACGCGCTCGCGCTGGTGAAGCAGGCGGCGGCGCGGGTGAACCGGGCGCACGGCCTCGACGCGAAGATCGCCGATGCGATCGAATCGGCGGCGGCCGAAGTGGTCGCGGGTAAGCTCGATGACGAGTTTCCCTTGGTCATCTGGCAGACCGGCAGCGGCACCCAGTCCAACATGAACGTCAACGAGGTGATCGCCGGTCGCGCCAATGAAGTGCTGACCGGCAAGCGCGGCGGCAAGACGCCGGTGCATCCCAACGATCACGTCAATATGAGCCAGTCGTCGAACGACAGCTTTCCCACCGCGATCCATATTGCCGCATCGATCGCGGTGATGCAGCGGCTTTTTCCGGCGCTGGGCCGGCTTCACGCGTCGCTCGATGCCAAGGCGAAGGCGTGGGACGACATCGTCAAGATCGGCCGCACCCATCTGCAGGATGCGACGCCGCTGACGCTGGGCCAGGAATTTTCGGGCTATGCGAACCAGATCTATCGCTGCCGGCGGCGAATCGAGCCGGCGGTCGAGCACGGCACCAATCGGCTGGCGCAGGGCGGCACCGCCGTCGGCACGGGATTGAACGCGCCGCCTGGCTTCGCCGGCGACTTCTGCGCCGCGCTGCGCGACATCACGGGAATGCCCTTTATCCCGGCCGAGAACAGCTTTGAGGCGCTCGCGTCGAACGACCCGCTCGTGCACCTGTCAGGCACGCTCAACACGCTGGCAGTGGCGTTGACCAAGATCGCCAACGACATCCGCCTGCTCGGCAGCGGGCCGCGTTCGGGGCTGGGCGAGCTCGATTTGCCGGCCAATGAGCCGGGCAGCTCGATCATGCCGGGCAAGGTCAACCCGACCCAGTGCGAGATGCTGACGATGGTCGCCGGGCAGGTGATCGGCAATCATATGGCGATCACCGTCGGCGGGATGCAGGGGCATCTCGAGCTCAACGTGTTCAAGCCGTTGATCGGCGCCAATGTGCTGCGCTCGATCGACCTGCTGGCGGTGGCGATGGACAGTTTCGCCGAGCGCTGCGTCGCGGGGATCGAGCCGAATCGCGCACGCATCGAGGAGTTGGTCGAACGCTCGCTGATGCTGGTCACCGCGCTGGCGCCCGAGATCGGTTACGACAATGCCGCGAAGATCGCCAAGCACGCCCATGCCGAGGGGCTGACCTTACGCGAGGCCGGCCTGGCGCTGGGGCTGGTCGACGCGGCGACCTTCGACCGGCTGGTGCGACCTGAGACCATGGTCGGCAAATAGGCCCGGAACCGTTTGCGCCCTCACGCGCTTCGTCTGCGAGTGAGGAGATATTTCATGGGTGTAACGAGTGTTGGTGCGCTGATCGGCGGCGCGGTGGATGCCCTGTCGGGTGACGATAGCGCGGCCGATGGCGCGTTCGTCGGTGCCGTGACCGCCAATGTGCTCAAGATCGTGCTGCCGCTGGGAGTGACCTATGCGGTCGGCTGGGCGGTGTTGCGCGGTGTGGCCGAGTTGAAGGAGCGGGTATTCGGTGGCGGCAAGGCTGCCGCCTGACCCCCTTCGTCACCCGGGCTTTTCCCGGGGTCCAACGTGCCGCGAAAGGAGCGGCTGGTGCCTGTGCGGAACCTTGGACCTCGGGACAAGCCCGGGGTGACGGGAGAATTCAGGCGGACGCGCTTCATCCTCCAGCCTGCCACGCCCTGATCGCATCGCTCGGCGCCACCAGCATCAGCACGTTGAGCGTCAGATTGTCGCGAATCATCAGCAGCGTGAACAGCTCGAAGCTCACCGCCAGCGTGACCGTTGCCCAGACCGGCAAGCGCCGCGCGATGGCGAAGCCGAGAATCATGCAACACACGTCGCTCAGCGAGTTGAGCACCGAGTCGCCAGTATAACCGACCGCGATCGTTGCGGCGCGGTAACGGTCGATGATGATCGGTGAATTCTCCAGCATCTCCCAGCCTGCCTCGATGATCGTCGCGCCGAGCAGGCGCATGCCGACCGGCCGGTTGCGCAACACCAGCCAACCGGCGGCGTAGAACAGGAAGCCGTGGATGATGTGGCTGAAGCTGTACCAATCGCTCAATTGCTGGCTGTTTTCGGGCGATAAAGCCTTGCCCGCCCATAAGGAGACGTGGCCGCACGGGCAGATCGGCGAGCGGCCCATGCTCAGCTCGAAGATGCCGGCGATCAGCACCACCGCGCCGATGGCCCACCACCAGCTTTTCACTCGTTCCATCGCTGCCATGCCTTGACGCCCCCCGGTTCGGCACGCCAATGGCGCGCATGGCCGACAGCATCACCGCCGATCCCCATGGTTTCAAGCGCCGTGGCGTGCTTTTCGTGCTGTCGTCGCCCTCGGGGGCAGGAAAATCGACCATCGCCCGCAAATTGCTCGCCGACGAGGCCGAGCTCGGCATGTCGGTGTCCTACACCACACGCCCGATCCGCCCGGGCGAGAAGGACGGAGTCGATTACCACTTCGTCGATCTCGAAACCTTCCGCGCGATGGTGGCGAACCACGAGTTCCTCGAATGGGCGCACGTCTTCGGGCACCGCTACGGCACGCCCAAGGCCGATGTGTTTCACACGTTGGGCGAGGGCCGCGACATCTTGTTCGACATCGACTGGCAGGGTGCACAGCAGCTCCACCAGCTGGCCGGTGGCGATGTGGTCCGTGTGTTCATCCTGCCGCCGTCGATGGAGGAGCTGCGCATCAGGCTCGAGCGTCGCGCGACCGACAGCCAGGAGGTGATCGACGCCCGGATGTCACGCGCTTCCAACGAGGTCAGCCATTGGGACGGCTATGATTATGTGCTGGTCAACGACGATGTCGAACAATGCTTCCAGTGCGTGAAGACGATCCTCGCGGCGGAGCGCCTCAAGCGGTCGCGTCAGACCGGGATCATCGGGTTCATCCGCAAGCTGCTGCGGTAGCGACCCGCCACCGCAGCGCGCGGCGTCAGGTCAGATCGGCCAATAGCTCGCCTAGCTTGTCGAGGCTCTGGCTCCAGCCTTCCTTCATGCCGCCCAATGCCGGCAGCGTCTCGGCGCTGACCTTGCGGACCGTGACGGCCAGGGTCATCACGGTCTTGCCATCCTGTTCGGCGAAGCTCAGTTCGTTGAGATTGTCGATCCCCCACTCGCCGTCCGCGCTCTGATAAGCCTTGGACACGAAGACGAGCCGGTCGGGCGGTGATACCTCGATGAACTCACCGCCCATCGGGTTGACGCCATAGGGCTCCGGACCCCCCATATGGATCATGATCTCCCCGCCCGGGCGCGCGTCGAGTTCGCAGACTGGCGCGGTAAAGCCGCGCGGGCCCCACCAGCGCGCCATATGCTCGACCTGGGTGAAGCAGTCGAAGACCAGTTGGCGCGGTGCATCGAAGCTCCGCACCAAAGTCATCTGATAGCCGGGGAAAAATTGCTCGGTCACTTCCTGTCTCCCTTGGATTGAAGTTCGCTGAGATAGTCGTCGAGGCTGTCGAGCTTCGCGTCCCACAGCCGGCGATAGTCCGCGAGCCAGTCGCTCGCTGCTTTCAGCGCCTGGGCTTCGATCCGCGCCGGGCGTTGTTGGGCGGTGCGGCCACGCGAAATGAGTCCGGCGCGTTCGAGCACCTTGAGATGTTTCGAGATAGCGGGGCCGCTCATCGCGAAGGGCGCGGCGAGTTCGCCGACCGGCGCCTCGCCCAAGGCCAGCCGGGCGAGGATGGCACGGCGTGTGGGGTCTGCGAGCGCTGCGAAGGTGCTACTGATCGGGTCGAGCTGAGATGCCATTATTTAACCTATCGGTTTACTAGCCAATTGGTTAAATAATGAGGCTGGGCCAGTCAAGCGCTTTGTGAGGCGGGCGTTGCAGGTTATCGGATGAGAGTCAGGAAGTGCACGGCGGCATTGAAGTCGCGCTGGCGCTCCTCGTGCGCGGCGAGGGCGAGCGGGTCGCGGCCCCACAATTCCGCCTGCCAGTCCTCGTCGATATGCGCCGCCGTCCATAATGTCGCGGCGTCGGTGGCGCCTTCGATCAGCGCCAGCGCGCCGACCAAAGTCCCGCTGATCGTCACGATCGGTGCCAGCGGGGCCAATTCGAAGGCCGATCTCGCGGCCACGGCCTCACCCAGTCGCGTTAGCGTCGCGGACGGTTGCGGGCGGTGCATGATGCCGGCGGTGACCACGAAATGCACGTCGTAGCGCGTGCGCGCCCAATCGAGCAGCGGATCCCAGGCGGCGGCCTGACGTTCGACCAGCGGCTCGGGCGATTCGGCGCGGTAGCAGAGCATGTCGCTCTCGCCCCATGCGGCGAGGCCGGCGGCGAAGGTCGCCGGGTCGGGCGCGATGCGCTCGATCGCCGTGTTGGCGAGGCCGGTCATCGGCATCGCGCGTGGGTCGATCTCGCCTTCGACTGAGCGCCATTCGTCGGCAACGGCTTCCGCCAGCGCGTCGGTCGGCAGGATCAGCGGCAGCCGCCCCGGCGTGCGCACCGGGCGACCGTCGAGCGCAATGCCGCGATCGGCGGTGATCGCCACGTCTTTCCAGAATCGCTTCACTGTTCCGGCGGCGTCCGCCAGCGAAGCGCTAGCGCGGCCGGCACGGTTGCGACCATGTACAAGGCGGCGAGCACGATCGCGATGCCGAGCCCCTTGGTCGGCCAGTCATGGGCTCGCGCGAGCAGGATGATGCCGAGGATCGCGCCGAGCGAGCCGACGATGCGGGTCGCCGCGATGGTCAGATAGCGGTAGCGGGCGGTGCCGTCCGGACTGGTCATAACGTCTCCATGTGCCGGGGCAGGTCCGCGACCGTTGCGGCGATGGCATGCGCGCCGGCGGCGGTCAGTTCGTCTGTCGGGTGATAGCCCCAGGCGACGCCCAGCGCGGCGGTGCCCGCGGCGCGCGCCATCATCATGTCGTAGCTGGTGTCGCCGATCATCACCGTCGTTTCGGGTGCCGCGCCAGCCTCGGCCATCGCGGTGATGATCATCGACGGGTCGGGTTTGGACGGGTGGCGGTCGGCGGTCTGCAGCGTGACGAAGCGTGGGGTGATGCCGTGATGCGCGAGGACGTGCGCGAGGCCGCGATCGGACTTGCCGGTGGCGACGCCGAACACCCAGCCGGCTTCGGCCAGCGCATCGAGCGCGGGGATCATGCCTTCGAACAGCGGCTCTTCGGCCATCGCCCCCGACCCGCGCAGGCGGAAGAAGGCTGCCTTGTAGCCATCGGCCATGTGACGGTGGAACGAGTCCTCGGCATCCGGCAGCAGCGCACGCATCACCTCGACCAGGCTTAGCCCGACGATGCGGCGGATCGCCTCGCGCGACGGAGCGGGCAGGCTGACATCGGCAAAGGTCTCCTCCATCGCGACGCAGATATTGGCCTGGCTGTCGACCAGCGTGCCATCGCAGTCGAACAGCGCGAGCCGATTCACCGCGTCGCCTCGGTCGCGGCGGCAAGGTCGGGGTTGCCGGTGGCGCGCAGCCCGGCGATCACGCCGGCGACTTCGGCGTCATTCTTGTTCTGGCTGAGCTTGGTCGTGCCGCGGATCGCCTCGATCGTCACCTCGAAACCGGTGATCGCCTTGAGCATCGCGCGGAAGCGCTCTTCGGGCATTTTGTCACGTGTCCACGGCCTGTCGGGCGCGACGCGCGGTTCGTGGAGCGATGCCAGGATATCCAGTTGATTTATCAGGCTCTCTTCGTCCAACAGGCGGGCGGTGCCGTCGATTTCGGCACTGACATAATTCCAGGTCGGTACGCTGCCCGCCGGTTCGAGATACCAGTTGGGCGTGATGTAGCCGTCGGGCCCGGCGATGCTCAGCAGCACATGCGCGCCGTCGAGGTGCGGTGTCATGCGGTTGTTGCGCGAGACGTGGAAACGCACCGCGTCGGCGCCGGCGGCGACGATCGGCGCGTGCACCACCATCATCCCCTCGGGCGTATCGGCGAAGATATGCGCGAAGCCGCGCGCGACCGCCCAGTCGAGGATCGCGGCATCGCTGTCGAACCGGAAGGCGCGATTGGGGTGCATTGCGCTACCGCTTGGTTTTCGGAGCGGCTTCGCGTTCGCCGCGTCCGCGCCGTTCGCCGCGCCGCGCCTTGCGCACGCCCTTGGCGTGCTGCCGGGCCTGCTGCTTCTTGACCTCGCGGCTCGGCGGCGGCGGCTTGTCGAGCGGCATGTTGTTGCCGAGCATTTCCTCGAAACCGAGCTGCCTGAGACTGTCGGCGAAGTGCGTCGGCAGTTCGGCAGTGACGTCGATCGGCCCGTCATCGGGATGATCGATGCGCAGTCGCCGCGCATGGAGGTGCATCTTGCGGCTGATCCCGCCGGTCAGGAACGCCGCCTGGCCGCCATATTTGCCGTCGCCGACGATTGGATGCCCGATCGCCGCCATGTGCACGCGGAGCTGATGGGTGCGCCCGGTATAGGGGATCAGTTCGACCCAGGCGGTGCTGTTGCCGGCGCGCTCGATCACGCGGTAGCGCGAGCGGGCAGGGCTGCCCTCCTTCTCGTCGACATGCATCTTCTCGCCGCCGCTGCCGGGCTGCTTGGCGATCGGCAGTTCGACCATGCCGTCCTCGATCGACGGCACGCCGACGATCAGCGCCCAATAGACCTTCTCGGCACTGCGCGACGAAAAGGCCTTGGCGAAATAGCCCGCGGCGCGCGCGGTGCGGGCGACGAGCAGCACGCCCGACGTGTCCTTGTCGAGACGGTGGACGAGCTTGGGCCGGCTCTCGCCGTCGAAGGTCAGGCCGTCGAGCAGGCCATCGACGTGCTCGGTGGTCTTGGTGCCGCCCTGCGTCGCGAGACCGGGTGGCTTGTTGATGACGATCGCCTGGCGATCCTTGTGGATGACGAGATCGCGAATGAACTCGATCTGCTCGGCGCTGAGCGGGTCGCGCTCGCGCTTCTTCGGCCCCGTCGGGGCCCCCGTCACCTCATCGACGCGCACCGGCTCGGCCGGGGGGACGCGGATGATCTGGCCGGCGGCGATGCGGTCGCCCGGCGTGGCACGCGCGCCATCGACGCGCAGCTGGCCGGTGCGCGCCCATTTGGCGACGGTGGTGAAGCTGGTGTCGGGCAAATGCCGCTTGAACCAGCGGTCGAGCCTGATGCCCTCATCGTCGTAGCCGACATTGAACTGGCGCACGTCGCTGTCGCTCGCTTTGTCGCTCATGCCGCGATCCTCATCACAGTGAGGCCGGCAAACAGCGCTGCGATCGAGCCGATGACCGAGATCAGGATGTACCCCATCGCGGTGGTGAGGTCGCCGCGCTGGAGCATATTGGCGACATCCAGCGAGAAGCTGGAAAAGGTCGTGTAGCCGCCGAGTACGCCGACCGCGGTCAGCAGGCGCCAATTCTCGCCAGGTACCGAGAGGCGGGCGAGCACGCCGACCAGCAGGCCCATCAGCAGGCCCCCGACGAGATTCACCGTCAGCGTGCCGACGGGATAGTTCGGGCCGAACAGCCTGAGCATCGCGATACCGGTCAGGTATCGCGCGCCGGAGCCGAAGGCACCGCCGAGCATGACGAGAA
This sequence comes from Pseudomonadota bacterium, assembly GCA_040390605.1. Classification (GTDB taxonomy): domain Bacteria; phylum Pseudomonadota; class Alphaproteobacteria; order Sphingomonadales; family Sphingomonadaceae; genus Sphingomonas. Next base: position 24,397 of record JAZJXZ010000049.1, on the reverse strand, counting down.
ACAGGGAGGACATAGCCCTCGTTAGCGCGGAAGCCTCCGCGCGTCACCCCATGGCAAATTCCCTTCCCCGGACGATCACCGGGGAAGGGGCAGCATGCCGCCGATTATGCCGCCTGCTGAAGTCCGGTCGCGTCATCGAGCCCGGCGGCGCGCACCGCCGCCGGACGGGCCGTGCAGCGTGCGACATAGGCGTCGAGCGCCGCGCTTTCGGGGAAGACGCGCCGCGCGAAGTTGATCGCGCTGGCGACCAGCAAGTCGACCGCGGAGAAAGTCTCGCCCATCATATAGGGGCCGCGGGAGAGAGCGCCTTCGAGACGACGGACAACCGCGTCATAGCCGCGCTGCTTGAGCGGCGAGGTGCCAAGTTCATCGCCCATGGCGGCGAACATCGCCGGCTCCATGCTCGCGGCATACCAGGACACCCAGGTGAGATAGTCGCCGCGACCGGGCTGGCCGGCGACGGGGCCGAGGCCGGCTTCGGGAAAGGCATCGACCAGATAGAGCACGATGCCGATCGATTCCGCGACGAGATCGTCGCCGTGCACGATGGCGGGGACCTGCTTGTCGGGATGCGGATTTACGGGATCCGGAGCGCCGGTGCCGGTCATGGGGCGGAAGATCGATACCTGCTCGATGCGGTAGGGCGCGCCGATTTCCTCGAGCAGCCAGATCATCCGCGAGGAGCGCGACTGCGGTGCGTGGTACAATGTGATCATCGAAAATCTCCTGTGACGGCGATAACGCCAGCGCGGCGCCATGCGACAAACCGGCTTGTAGCGAAGGGCTGCTGACAGCATGATGTCAGCAGCGAGGACATCATGCGCCGGGCCGACCGACTTTTTCAGATCATCCAGATATTGCGACGCTCGTCGCGGCCGATCACCGCGGAGGCGGTGGCGCTCGAACTCGAGGTGTCGAAGCGTACGGTCTATCGCGATATCGCCGATCTGATCGGCCAGCGCGTGCCGATCCGCGGCGAGGCCGGGCTGGGTTACGTGCTGGACGGGCATTTCGACATGCCGCCGCTGATGCTCACCGCCGACGAGATCGAGGCGGCGGTGCTCGGCGCGCAATGGGTCGCCGGGCGGGGCGACCCGGTGCTGGCGAGCGCCGCGCGCGACCTGATTGCCAAGATCACCAATGTGGTGCCCGAGCGCCTCCGGCCCTTCTTCGCCCAACCGGCGACCGGCACGCGGCCCGGCAACATCGCGGCGGACGGCATCGACATCGCGCAGACGCGATCCTGGATTCACACCGGGCGCAAGATCCGCATCAATTATCGTGACGAGCGGGGCGAGGTGAGCGAGCGCGTCATCTGGCCGGTGGTGGTCGGCTATTTCGACGCCGTGCGCATGCTCGCCGCGTGGTGCGAGCTACGGCAGGATTTTCGCAGCTTCCGTACGGACCGGGTGGCCGCCGCCGAGTTCCTGGAGGAGCGCCACGGTTGTCGGCCCGGTGAGTTGCGAGGGCGCTGGAATCGCCACATGGCGATCAAGCACGGCCGCGACCCCGCATCCTAGCGCCCGTTATTGGCGATCAGGTCGACGTCGGTGCCGCCATCGCTACGGCTGGTCAGGAACAGCGCGAAGGCGCCGCCATCCTGGTTGCGCGTGCCGCCGAGCACATGCTCGCCGCCATCCGCCTGTTGCTCGGCCGAATAGCCGGCATTGGTGGCGCGAGTGTAATACCAGTCCATCACCTGCTGCAGCGACGCCGCAGTCGAGAAGCTTACGGCGCGGAGGGCGCAGGCGCCGCCTTGCGAGCCGGCCGCTTCCGATACGCGCGCGTCTGGATAGAGCGGCAAGTCGGCCGGCAGTCGATCGGCCCAACCGGCAGAGTAACGCATCGTGCCGGCGCAAGAGGCGGTGCGGCGGTCGCGCTGGCGCGAGGCGAGGGCGCCGAGGGTCAGCGAAGCCTTGGCGGCGTCGCATTGCGGGCAGCCGCCGGCGCGCGGCGCCGGGGTGGACTTGAGTGCCTGGCTGGTCACCTGGCCGGTCGTCGCGGCGGTACCCGTGGGCGCCGCGGCAATGCCGTCGGGCGGCACGGCGCCGGACAGCGGCTGGGCCGGCGGACGCACCGCGTCGTTGTTGGCTTTGCGGGCGAGCGAGGGGTCGACCATGATCTGGTCCTGCAGCGCACTCATCATCGCCGGATCGTGGGTGTTGGCATTGCCCGCCTCGATCAGCTCGTTGTCGAGCGAGTCGAGGTTGCGATCGTCCTTGTCGCGCTGGCCACAGGCGACCAGCGCCAGCGGCAAAGCGAGGGCCAAAAAGCCCGGGAATCGCGTGCGAACCATTCAAAACGCTCCAGATACGTGCGCGTATCATGCACCGCAGGCGGTTAAGGAAGCGTTGGCCGTGTGTTATGTTTGCAAAACACCCTTGCGCAAAAGCGTCATTCGGGCCATGTAATTAAGCATGAACATCATCTCGATCATCGTCGGCGTCATCGTCCTGCTGTTCGCGCTCATCGGGTTCATCCCGTTGCTCGGCGCGCTCAACTGGCTGCTCATCCCGATGGCGCTGGTCGGCGCCGCGATCGGCGCGCTGTCGTCGCACAAATCCGGCCGCAACCTCAACCTGCTGCTGGTCGCGTTCTGCACGATCCGGCTGATCATCGGTCACGGCCTGATCTGATTTTTCCGCGCCGAGGGGCGCGGGCTCAGCCGTTGAGGCGGTGAGTCAGCGTGATTTCCGCCTTGAGCAGTTTCGATACCGGGCAATTGGCCTTGGCATCGGCGGCGATGCGAGCGAATTCGTCCGGATCGATGCCGTCGACCGTTGCGGTCAGATCAAGATCCGAGCGGGTGATGGTGAAGCCGTCGCCATCCTTGTCGAGCGTTACTTTCGCCATGGTCTCCAGCGAGCCGTCGCTGAATCCCGCCCTGGCCAGTGCGAAGCTCAGCGCCATGGTGAAGCAACTGGCATGCGCGGCCGCGATCAATTCCTCCGGGTTGGTGCCGGGCCCGTCCTCGAAACGGCTGCCAAAGCCGTAACGCTGGTTGGCCAGCACGCCCGACTGGGTCGAAACCTGGCCCTGCCCGTCCTTGCCGAACCCGTCGTAACGGGCCGATCCGCTGCGTGTGGTCATGTCGTTCGCTCCTCATAGCGAAAGGGCGCGGGGTGAACCGCGCCCTCTCTCGTCACATCGTCTACCGGCCTAGCGGTAGTAGCAACGCCGCTTCGCGGTCATCGTGCGATCGATCGCGCGGCCGGCAAAGGCACCGCCGACGCCGCCGGCGATCGTGCCCAGCGCGCCATGGCCGAGGATCGAATTGCCCACCAGCGCGCCACCGACGCCACCGGCTACCAGGCCGGCAGTGCCGCTCGAGTGACGGCAAACCTTGGTGCGGTGATAGTTGCGCCCGCTGTAATAATGCTTCTTCGCGTCGGCGCTGGTCGAAACGGTCATGGCCGGAATGGCCAGCGAAACGGCGCTGAGCGCCATGATCAATTTACGCATGTAAAAACTCCCTTGTCCTTGAACCGGTGACATGCAGAACGCGGCATGGCGTGGGTTCGTTGCATGAACATGAAAAAACGTTTCGTTCATGTCACGTCTTGGTTTGCTGCGGGCCTCGCCGCAACGCACAATTCGCTCCACGATATCCACATTATCCACAGGCTGCAGCCGCGTTTTGACCATTGGCACGACTCGGATTCGATGACACCTTCATGACTGTAAGCGGACGACGACGAAGCGGGAAACCGCAGAGAGATCAGAAGCTTATGTCCAGGAAGAGACGAGGGTCGCAAGACCCGGCGCGCTTCGGAAGACAAGGCCGCAGGTTGCTGATGGCCGGGATGTGCGGACGCGCAAGCGTCGGCGTCACGGAAGCAGGAATGGCGGACCGAGGCATCCTTTCACGTCCCCGCGATCGAGAAAGGGTGTTGGCCGTGATGGCCGGATGCGCGACGCTCATCACCGGGCGGAAGGCGGTTCGACATGTAGTGGCCGAGGCGAAGCGGAAAGGATTTCGGTCCGGAACGCCGAGCTGGCCATCGAGGCCGTGGTGCTGAGGCTCGCAAGAGTATCGTGCCCGGCCCCGATGACCGAAACACAAAGCCTTAGCGCCGTTCGCGGCGCGAGGTGGAGTGGGCCGCCGAAACCAGACGGCGCGGTTCGCTTTCTTCGGAAAGTCGGATGAGCGGGTCGAAGTCCGGCGACAGGGGGTCGGCAGCAATGCCGGCCCCCATTTTCGTTTTTGGCCCTGGTTCAGCGCTGCGCGAGCATCTCACGGGCGAGCGCGCAATCCGCATCCATCTGCGTCGTCAGCGCCTCGAGCGTGTCGAACTTCGCCTCCGGGCGGAGATAGTCGATCAGTTCGACCTCGATGCACTGGCCGTACAGGTCGCCCGAAAAATCGAAGAAATAGGGTTCCAGCAGCTCCCTGGGCGGCGTGAAGCTCGGGCGGATGCCGAGATTGGCGGCGCCATCGAGCAGCCGGCCATCGGGCAACCGCCCGCGTACGGCGTAGATGCCATAGGCCGGGCGCAGATAGTTGCCGAGATCGATATTGGCGGTGGGAAAGCCGATCGTCCGGCCGAGCTTGTCGCCATGCGTCACCACACCCTCGATCGCCCAGGGCCGCGTCAGCAGCCGCGCCGCCTCGCGTGGCTGGCCCGAGACGAGCATGTCGCGGATGCGGCTCGACGAGACGGTGCGGCCGTCGAGCGAGACGGGGCCGACCGTCTCGACGGTGAAGCCGTGGCGGTGGCCAAGCGCGCCGAGGATCGCGACGTTGCCGCCCTTGGCCTTGCCGAAGGTGAAGTCCTCCCCCGTCACGACGCCGCCGATCTGTGCCATCGCGACGAGGCGTTGCGCGACGAATTCCTCCGCGGTCAGCGCGGCGAGTGCGGCGTCGAAATGGAACACCAGCATCGCATCCGCGCCCGCCGCGCCGAACAGCCGCTCGCGCTGGTCGAGTGTCGTCAGGCGAAAGGGCGGCGCGTCCGGGCGGAATAACCGCACGGGATGCGGATCGAAGGTCGCGACGATCGCCGGCCGGCCGGCGGCGCGCGCCGCGGCGATGGCACGGCCGACCACGGCCTGATGGCCGAGGTGAAACCCGTCGAAATTCCCCAGCGCGACGATGCCGCCGACGAGATGCGGGGGCAGCGTCGAGCCGCCGTCAAGCCGCTCCATGGGCGCGGGCTATAGGGGCGCGCGGGGAGGGCGCATAGGGCCTTGTGACAAGAGCCACCTCTACCTGCCACCCCGGCGAAGGCCGAGGCCCAGTTGCGTGACAATCATGGGGTCGCGCTGCGTGCAATTACATCAGCCTTCCCAACTGGGCCCCGGCCTTCGCCGGGGTGGTAAGCAGAAGAGAAGTTGCCTCAGGCCGCCAGATCGTAGGGCTTGATGTCGCCGCTGAGATACAGGTTGCGCGCCTTGGCGCGGCTGAGCTTGCCCGAACTGGTGCGCGGCAGCGTGCGCGGCGGGATCAGCTCGACGACGCAGTTCATGCCGGTGACCGAACGGACACGCTCGCGGATCTCGTCGCGCAGGCGCAGGCGCTCGGCTTCGTCCGAGCTGCGGCACTGCACCAGCACCGCCGGCGTCTCCTCGCCGCCGGGCGTGGTGATGGCGAAGGCGGCGATGTCGCCGGCCTTGAAGCCGGGCAGCTGCTCGACCGCCCATTCGATGTCCTGCGGCCAGTGGTTGCGGCCGTTGATGATGATCATGTCCTTGGCGCGGCCGACGATATAGACATAGCCGTCGCTGAGATACCCCATGTCGCCGGTGTCGAGCCAACCGTCGGACATGCACGCCGCGGTCGCCTCGGGGTCGCGGAAATAGCCGACCATCAGCGACGGGCCGGTGCACCAGATCTTGCCGATCGCACGCTCGGGCAGCGGCGTGCCGTCTTCCTCGCGTACCTCGATGCGCATGTCGCGCGCCGGCTTGCCGCAATTGACGATGGCGCGGAAACGCTGCGGCCGGTCCTGGCCGTGCGCCACGCCCGACAACTGCGTCTCCTCGACCAGCTCGACCCGGATGCCTTCGCCCGGCGGCATGATCGACACCGCCAGCGTCGCCTCGGCGAGGCCGTAGCTCGGCAGGAAGGACGACGCCTTGAAACCGGCATCGGCGAAGGCGTCGACAAAGGCCTGCATCACGTCTGGGCGGATCATGTCGGCGCCATTGCCGGCAATGCGCCAGCGCGACAGGTCGAAGCGGTCGGCGACATGGCTCAGCGTGCCGATGCGGCGTGAGCAGATATCGTAACCGAAGGTCGGCGAGTAGGAGAGGGTGGTGCCCTTGTTGCGGCTGATCAGATCGAGCCATGCCAGCGGGCGGCGCGCGAAATCCTCGGTCTTGAGGTAATCGGCCGAGACCTGGTTGGCGACCGGCGACAGGAAGCAGCCGACCAGCCCCATGTCGTGATACCAGGGCAGCCACGACACGCAGCGATCGCTGTTTTCCAGGATCATGTTGTGGCTGTGCGCGGCGAGATTGTTGAGCAGCGCGTGGTGCGTGATGGCGACGCCGTGCGGGAAGCGCGTCGAACCGCTGGAATATTGCAGATAGGCGATCGCCGAGCCGTCGGCCTCGGGCAGAGTCGCCTCGGGTGCGGCGCGGCCGGCGAATTCGGCCCAGTCGATGCCCTCGGCGCCGACCAGCCGCGCGGCCTCGCCGGCCATCTGGGCCAGCTCCGGCGGATAGATAAGCATCGTCGGGTCGCAGCTGCTGAGCTGCACGCGGAGCTGCTCGATATAGGAATCGCGCCCGCCGAACGAGGTCGGCAGCGGCAGCGGCACCGGCCAGCCGCCGGCATAGATCACGCCGAAGAACAGCGCGGCGAAATCCGGGCTGGTCTCGGCGATGAGCGCGATGCGGTCCTCGGGCTTGACGCCGGCCGCGATCAGGCGGCGCGCCATGGCCAAAGCGTCGTCGCGCAGCTCGGCATAAGGGTAAGGCCGGATCAGCCTGCCGCGCGCATCGTGGAAATTGAGCCCACGCACGCCTTGAGCGGCATAATCCAGCGCCTCACCGAGTGTCGCGAAGTCGGCCAGACGGCGCGGCAACGCGTCTTCGGTCGGCGTCGGGAGAAGGACCGGCTTTTCAGCCAGCTTTTCTCCGGAATCCGCTACGTCGATCGCCATAATATTCTTGCGCCCTTGCCTGCAGCTCCCCGCAGGGGCCGCTTGTTGTGAAGCGTGCACCCCTGACGCCGTCAAGCGTTCAAAATCGGTTCCGACTGTGGCACAATGATGGCGCTATGTCGCTGGATGCTGTGCGTTCTCGTCGCGCTGAACGCGCCCGCCGGCCGATACCGCCGCTGGACTCGGTCGCGCTGGAGCGGCTGGCGCTGCGTTATGTCGAACGATTCTCCACCACCCGGGCCAGATTGACCGACTATCTTCGGCGCAAAATCCGCGAGCGCGGCTGGGACGGACCCGTTGCCGAGCCGGCGGCGATCGCCGCGCATCTCGCAGAACTCGGCTATATCGACGATCGCGCCTTCGGCGAGGCGCGGGCGCGGTCGATGGGGCGGCGCGGGCTCGGCAAGCGGCGCGTCGACGGCGCGCTGCGCCAGGCAGGGGTCGAGGAAAGCGATGCCGCCGCACTGGCCCCGGCGATCGCCGATCAGGCCATCGCCGCGGCGCTGACCTTCGCACGAAAGAAGCGCATCGGCCCCTTTGCCGTCGAACGCGCCGACCGCCCGGTGCGCGAGAAGCAGCTGGGGGCGATGATCCGCGCCGGGCACGATTTCGCGCTCGCCCGTCGCATCGTTGCAATGGCGCCCGACGATGACGTTTCGGTACTCGACGAGGCGTGACGACAGCCGCTTTCGCTGGCGACATTTTCCGTGTTACACGGCGGCTCGGGGGCTAGTCGTATGCGTAACGAACCGCAAATCGCGCCGGTGGCGGGATTGGAATGGAGCGAGGTAGAAGTCGACGCGCCGGCCGGTGAGGCCGGGCTGTTCGTGTCGGGCACGCTCAAATGGTTCGACGTCACGCGCGGCTTCGGCTTTCTCGTCGCCGACCAGGCCGGAATCGGCGATATCCTGATCCATTTCTCGGTGTTGCAGGAGCATGGCCGGCGCAGCCTGCCCGAGGGTGCGCGTGTCGAGTGCCGCGCGGTGCGGCGCGATCGCGGCTTGCAGGCGAGCGCGATACTGTCGATCGATCTCGGCAATGTCGTCGAGCCGCCTGTGCGGGCGCGGAACGGCGACCGGATCGATCCGGCCAGCCTGATCGAGTCGGCCGGGCCGTTCGAGCCGGTGACGGTAAAGTGGTTCAATCGCCTGAAAGGTTACGGCTTTCTGGTGCGCGACGCGGATTCGGCCGACATCTTCGTGCACATGGAAACGTTGCGCCGCGGCGGGCTGGGCGAGGTCGAGCCGGATCAGCCATTGCAGGCGCGGATCGTCGAGGGACGCAAGGGGCCGCTGGCCGTGCTGGTCGAGCCTTGCGCATGACCCGCTTCGTCGGGCAAGCGGCTTTTCAACAGCGATAACAGGATGAAAGACCCGGGCGCGCGCGCCGGGCGCCATCGAGGGAATGCCGGCATGAAGCGACTTATCGGGGCCGTGGTGGTGATCGCGCTGCTCGCGGCGGCGGGATATTGGTGGCTGGCGAAGCCGTCGGCCGACGGTAGCATTCCCGTTTATGGCGTCACCGTCGCAGCTACCTACCCGCATGATGCGGCGGCCTTTACCGAGGGTTTGTTCTTCCAGGACGGCTCGCTCTACGAGAGCACCGGCGAGGTCGGCGAGTCCGGTTTCCGCCAGGCCGACATCGCCACCGGCCGCGTCATCAGGAGCTACGACCTGCCGGCGCCCTATTTCGGCGAGGGCATCGTGCCATGGAAGGACCGGCTCTATCAGCTGACCTGGAAGGACCAGAAGGGCTTCATCTATGGCCTGAAGGACTTCACTGCGGTGGGCGATTTTTCCTATACCGGCGAGGGGTGGGGGGCGACACACAATGATCGCGCGATCATCATGAGCGACGGCACCTCGACGCTGCGCTTTCTCGATCCCGATTCGTTGCAAACCGTGTCGACGCTCAAGGTTACCGCCGGCGGTTGCCCGGTGGCGAAGCTCAACGAGCTGGAATGGGTCGATGGACAGATCTACGCCAATATCTGGCAGACCAATCTGATCGCCCGGATCGATCCCAAGACCGGCGCCGTGACCAGCTTTCTCGATATCAGCAGCCTCGGCCCCAAGCCGCGCGGCGCCGACGACGTCGCCAATGGAATCGCCTATGATGCGGGGCAGAAGCGGCTGTTCGTCACGGGCAAGAGATGGCCGCAGCTCTATCAGGTCAGAGCGAGCGAAACCCATGTCGCGTCCGACGAGGCCAATGCCCTGTCGGCGTGCAAGTCATGATGGCGGTTGATGCAAAACGGGTGGCAAGCTAAGCGCGCTTCATGGGTATCAATCTCAATCCGTTCACCTGGTGGAATGGCGCCAGCCTCGGGACCATGATCGGCCTGGCCGGCAAGACCCGCGTCGGCGAGGATGCGCTCGGCAACGTCTATTATCAGGGCGGGCGCGACACCAACGGCAATCCGCGCCGCTGGGTAATCTACAGCGGCGCCAATGATGCCAGCCGGGTCGCACCGGAATGGTTCAGCTGGCTGCACCATCAGGTCGACGATCTTCCCGATCGCTCGTTGCCCGCGCCGCGCGCGTGGCAGAAGCCGGCAGTGCCCAACCTGACCGGCACCAACCTCGCCTATCGCCCGCCCGGCGCGCTCGAAAAGGGCGGCCGACGCGCCGCCGCGACCGGCGACTACGAAGCGTGGACGCCCGACGCGTGACCGACCCGCGCCGCTGGATGCTGGCGGCGGCGGCGCTCGCGTTGCTCGCCACCACGGGCTGCGGCAAGAAGACGCCGACGGTAGAACCAGATGCCAAGGCGACGCCGCACACCGCGCTCGACGACGATAGTGGGCCGGCCGATGTGACGACGGTCGACCTGCCGCAAGGTGCCGACCCCTCTTACGGTGCCACGCCGATGGCCAAGCGCGTCGCGGTGATCGGGCTGCTCAACAAGCGCAACGGCATCGCGCGCGAGGTGACGCTCAAGCCCGGCGAGGCGACGCGGATCGGCGATGTGATCATCCGCCTCAGCGCCTGCGAGCAGACCGCGCCGTGGGAGCAGGAGCATTATACCGGGGCGTTCGTGCAGCTGGACGTGCAGCAGCTCGACAAGAGCTGGCACCGCGTCTTCTCCGGCTGGCTGTACAAGGAACGCCCGGCGCTCAACATCGTGCAGCACCCGATCTACGACGTCTGGACCAAGAGCTGCGCGATGACCTTCCCGGAAGGCGGGCCTGGCTCCGTCAGTGCCGGCGCATCCGAGTCCGGGGGGAACGGCACGCCGCGGTCTAGCGCGCGGAAATCGCCGGCGCCGGCGGTGCCGACGGCACCGGCCGCAGCGCCGCCGCCGGCTGCCCCGACCACGCCGTCGAGTGCGCCCGACAGCAACCCGAGATAATCGGCGCGCGGAATTTCGACCGCGCCCAACGAGGCGAGATGCTCGGTCATGAACTGGCAATCGAGCAAGCTGAAGCCGCCGACCTTGAGCCGCGCGACGAGCCAGGCGATTGCCACCTTCGAAGCGTCGCGTGATCGGCTGACCATGCTCTCGCCGAAGAACGCCCGGCCCAGCGCCAGGCCGTAAAGCCCGCCGACGAGCCGTTCGCCGTCCCACACCTCGATGGAATGCGCGAAGCCACGGTGGTGCAGCGTGGCGAAGACGCGCTCGATCTGTGGGTTGATCCAGGTGTCGGGCCGCCCCTCGGCCGGCTCGGCGCACAGTGCGACGATGCGCTCGAACGCGGTGTCGGCGGTGACGCGGTAGCGATCGACGACGAGCGTCTTGCGTAGCGAGCGCGACAAATGAAAACCATCGAGCGGCAGGATCGCACGTGTTTTTGGCTCGACCCAATAAACGCTGTCGGCATCGCGTCCGTCGGCCATGGGAAATACGCCGACGGCATAGGCGCCCACTACCAGTCCTGGATCCAGCGGCGTGACGATCGGACGGTCCTGCGGGGCGGCGGTCATTGTGCCAGGCGTTTTTCGATCACCTGCCACAGCTGGGCGAAGGCCTGACCGCCGGCCGACCTGCCGGCAAAGGTGCCGACCGGCGCGCGCCGCGCCGCCATCGTCTCGACCACGCTGGCCATCGGGATGACGGGCCAGTCCGGGTGGCGCGCCAGCGCCTCGGCGTGAAGCTTGCGCCGGCGATCGACCATCGAATGGACCGGCAGCAGTTGTTTCTTGCCGAGATGCTTCGCGACCTCGGCAAAGGCGCGCTCGCTCAAGGGAGAGGGGATCACCGGCACCACGACGAGATCGGCCGCGCGCATCACCTGGTCGCTGGTCTCGGTCAGGCCGGGCGGACAATCGAGCAGCACGCGATCATATTTCTTGTGGATCGTCTCGATCAGTTTCTGCAGGCGCTTTTTCTTGTCGAGTTCGTGGAACAGCAGGTCGAGCCCGCGAAGCGACATGTCGGCGCCGATCAGGTCGAGGCGATCGATCCCGGTGGGGCGAATCAGCCTGGTCGGTTCGACATCCCTGGAGAAGATCGCCTGGGCCTGCTCTTTCGATCGGCCATCGGACAGCAGGAACGTGCTCGCCGCCTGCGGGTCGAGATCCCACAACAAGGTCCGCCGCGCCGACAGCGTCGCCGAGGCCCAGGCGAGGTTGACGGCGAGGGTCGTCTTCCCGACGCCGCCCTTCAGGCTGTAGATCGCGATGGTCGACAAGGCGCGGCTCCGTGATCGAGGAGCGCGGCATCGTGCCGAAGCCGCGGTGACGAGGCAAGCACGCCATGCGAAAAGGGCCGGCGGATCGCACCGCCGGCCCTTTCGAAAATATCGTCGATGCCGTTCTCCGCGCACCGACCGGATGAGGTGAAGCTCAGGCCTTGCAGGCCTGTTCCGGCTTGCCCGGCGAGGTCAATGTGATGCCGGCAGGCGTGCCGGTCATCGTATAACCGTCGGCCTTGTACGGGTCGCCCGCCTTCTCGGCCTTGAGCAGCACCGGGGTCGTCGCGTCGGCGACCTTGACCGTCACTTGCTTGTCGCCGGCAAAGAAATTGACCGTCGCGAGGCTCTGGTCCTTGCAGCGGAAAATCTTGGTCGCGGTAATCGCCGGCGGCAATTCGACCGGCGCGCGGTTGGCCAGCGCCTCCGCCTGGGGGTCCGGCGCGGTGGACGTCACCGTCTCGGCTTTTTGCTGACAGGCCGAGAGCGCGATCAACGCGACGGCGGCGGCGGGTAAGAAGCGATTCATCATAGCGGGGTTTTGCTTTGCGCACGCAGCACGACCAGTCAATAGTGTAGCGTATCAAGGCATGCAGAATGCGTTGCATTGCAACAAAAGCGTCATCGCGCCCTCATCATTCGTGGAATTCGTCGAGTTCCGGAATGCGCCCGAACGCGATCTTGCTGCCGATGCGATCGATCCGCCCGCCATGGAGCGGACCGAGGCTGACGGCGTGGCGTCCGAACTTGCGGTTGATGCGGTCCATCGCGCGACTCAGCGCAAGGGTGCGAGTCTCGCGCGCGAGCGGGTCGTCGGGATCGAGCAGCGCGAACAGCGAATCCTGCTCGCCGGCGACGGGTTCGATCTCCGCCAGCGTGACGCCGATCATGCGGATCTGGAAATCGCCCGGCCGCGCACGGCCTACCGCTATGAGACGCGGGAAGAGCTTTTCGAGCGCAGCCAGCACCACGAAGCTGTCTTGCGTCGCCGGCAAGCGCACCGAGGCGCGCCAGTTCGATTTGTCGTCCTCGAAACGGGCATGGAGGATCAGCAGGCGGCAGCGATAGGATTTGCGCCGTAGCCGGCTCGCCGCTTTCAGTGCCAGCCGGCGCGCGGTCAGCCGCACCGGCTCCACCCCGCGCTTGCCCGGCGACAGTACATGGCTGTGGCCGATGGTGCGGCTCTGGGTCGGCTTTTCGGGCAGGTCGACGCCGTGCAGCAGATACCATAGCCGATCGCCATTGGTGCCGCCCCAGGCCGTGCCGGCATCGCGCGGCCGCCGCTCGCACAGCTGGCGGATGTCGTTGACCCCGTCGCGCGCCAGCCGTCGCTCCATTTTGGCACCGATGCCCGCGATGTCGCGCAATTTGAGATCGAACAGTCGCCCGGGCAATTGCTCGGCATGGAGCACGACAAGCCCGTCGGGCTTCTGCATGTCGGAGGCGAGCTTGGCGAGCAGCCGGTTGGGAGCGATGCCGACCGATGATGTGAGGCATTCTCCGACCGTCGCGCAGATGCCTGCCTTGATCCGCCGCGCCAGCGCGGTCGCCATCTCGACCGAATTCTCATTGTCGAGCAGCTGACAGGCGACCTCGTCGATCGAACACACCCTGGTCACGGGAATGTGCTTCCATATTTCGGCGACGATCGCATCATGGAATTCGACATATTTCTCGTGCCGTGCCGGCGTCACGATCAGTTCGCGACACAGCCGCCTGGCTTCCCAGACGGGGGTGCCGGTGCCGATGCCGTAGCGTTTGGCTTCGACCGAGGCGGCGATGGCGACGGTGGTATCGCTGCCGACTGGCGCGACGATCACCGGCTTGCCGCGCAGTGACGGGTCGAGCTGCTGCTCGACACTGGCGAAATAGCTGTTCAGGTCGAGGAACAGCCAGCGCAGCGGACGCGGCGGGAAGAGCGGCGAGTCGGCCATGTTTGGAACATAGCATGAACGTGCTTGCCATCCTAGGCAGTTGACGCGTGGTCGCCTTCCGTTCGACAAGGGCGCGTGGCTACTCTCGCTTTCCAGACGCCCGCGCCATCGCTCGCGCATGTTCGCGGCATCGAGGATTATTGGTTGCGGCGCACCGGGCGGGTCGAGCCGCGCCGCGTCGACGACATGGCCGACCGGATCCTGCTCGATGCGCTCGGCCTCGGCATCGAACAGACGTTGCTCCCGCTGTTGCGCGAGCGGCCGGACTTCCCGGCCTTCGAGGCGTGGGTGCTGGAGACGGCGGGCGCGCTCGATGCGGACAAGATCGAACGCTACAACGCCTGGTACGACGGCCTGCCGATGCCGGAGGTCACGCATCGCCGCCTTGCCGCGATCGACGCGATGCCGCCGGTGCTCGATGCGGACGATCTGCGGCATTGGGACTTGCATGGCTATGTCGTGCTGCCGGAGGCGATCGGCCGGGACGAAGCGGCTGATCTGGAAGCCCTGCTGTGGCGGGTGATCGACGCCCGCCCCGACCAACGCGACAGCTGGTACGGCCCGCGCACCAACGGCATCATGATCCAGCACTTCCAGCATCCCGCGCAGGATGCGGTTCGTCGTTCGCCGCGGGTCCACAAGGCTTTCGCCCAGCTTTGGGAAACGAGCGATTTATGGGCGACGACCGACCGGATGAGCTTCAATCCGCCGGAAACGCCCGGCTATCGTTTGCCGGGGCCGCGTCTCCACTGGGACGTCAGTCTTGCCCAGCCGATCCCGTTCGGCACGCAAGGCATTCTCTATATGACCGACACCGCCGCCGATCAGGGCGCGCTCGAACTGGTGCCGGGCTTCCAGCATCGCGCCCCATCGTGGCTGGAGAGCCTGGGCGACGCCGATCCGCGCCAGGTGGACCTGAGCGGCGAGGCGATCACGGTGCCGGCGCGCGCCGGCGACCTGGTGATCTGGCGCCAGGACCTCCCGCATGGGCCAAGCCCCAATCGCAACACGCGCCCGCGTATGGCGCAATATATCAATATGTACTCGCCTGCCGCGGCCGAGAATCCGCGGTGGCTGTGACCGGCGTAATCGAATCCAGGGGGAGAATGACATGAAGCGTTTGTGGCTCGGCCTCGGCATCCTGCTTGCGACGACGGCCTGTTCGAAACCCCAGACGGCGAGCGAGAACAGCGCCGAGTCGATCCGCACCACTGCCATGGCCAACATCGTCGCGGCGATTCCGACCCCGGCCGCGACCGCGACGCCCGAGCCCGGCAATGCCGCCGAACTCGAAGCCGGGAGCGATCTGTCCAACATGGTGTCCAACCTGCAATCGCAGGATTGAGCGGGTGGCAATGATGGCTTGGGTGCGGAGCAGCAGCGGTTGCTTGCTCCGCCGCGCGGCGCGGGCCATCTAGGGGTGATGACGACAATTCCCGATACGCTCGCGTTGATCGGCAACACGCCTCTGGTTCGGCTCAAGGGCCCGAGCGAGGCGGCGGGTGCCGAAATCTACGGCAAGTGCGAGTTCGCCAATCCCGGGGCCTCGGTCAAGGACCGCGCTGCCTTGTTCATCGTCGAGGATGCCGAGGCGCGCGGGCTGCTCGCGCCGGGCGGGACGATCGTCGAGGGGACAGCCGGCAACACCGGCATCGGGCTGGCGCTGGTCGGCAATGCCAAGGGCTACAAGACGATCATCGTCATGCCCGAGACGCAGAGTCGCGAGAAGATGGACACGCTGCGCGCGCTGGGTGCCGAACTGGTGCTGGTGCCGGCCGCGCCCTATGCCAATTGCGCGCATTTCGTCCACACCTCGCGCCGCATCGCCGAGGAGACGCCGGGCGCGATCTGGGCCAACCAGTTCGACAATGTCGCCAATCGCCGTGCCCATATCGTCGGCACCGCCGAGGAGATCTGGTCGCAGATGGATGGCAGGATCGATGGCTTTACCTGCGCCGTCGGGACGGGCGGGACGCTGGCGGGGGTCGGTCTGGGGCTAAAAGCCAAGGACGAGAAGGTCACCATCGCACTTAGCGATCCGTACGGCGCGGCCTTGTACGGTTATTACGCCTGTGGCGAGCTCAAGGGCGAAGGCAGCTCGGTGGCCGAGGGGATCGGGCAGGGACGCATCACCGCCAATCTTGAAGGCGCGCCGATCGACACCCAGTTCCGCATCTCGGACGAGGAGGGGCTCGAATGGGTGCGCCGGCTGCTCGCCGAGGAGGGCCTGTGCCTCGGCCTGTCCTCGGGCATCAACGTCGCCGGCGCGATCCTGCTGGCGCGACAACTCGGGCCCGGTTCGCGCGTCGCGACGATCCTCTGTGATACCGGCTTTCGCTACCTCTCGACGCTCTACAATCGCGCCTGGCTGGTCCAGAAAGGACTCACCGTACCGCCCTGGCTGATGCGGGATTAGAGCCCGGTAGGGCGTGCCATCGACAAGACGGTTGGCATTCGTTACATTTCTGCCACAGTGACGATGATGATCAGACAGGATCAAGCACAGACGTCGCAGCGCGTGAGGGTCGGCATGATCGGCCTCGCGGCGGTGCTGTTGCTGGTTGGCTTTGCGGCTGCGATGCTCAGCTTCGCCAGCCGCGAGCGTCCGATAGCGGCAGCCGGCGGGGTGCGCCCCGATGTCGTCGCCAATCTCGTCTCCGGCAATCAGAGCGCGCCTGGCGCCAGCGCCACCAGCGAACCGCTCGCCGATCTCGGCCTCACCCCCAGTGCGGTGAACGATCCGAACGGCAATGCCGCAAAGCCGGCACACGCGCCGCGCTGACACGCGCCCGCGCCGGGGAGAATCGGCGGCGGGGATTTTCGGGGAAATCGCGGGGCAGGCGGCGAGTCGGCCGGGATTCCAAGGGATTTACGCCGAGCATTATCGAACAGACGAGGAACAGGCTGAAATGCGGACGAAAAAAAGCGGCGAAAAACGAAGCAAATAGGCTTCTATCCCCGAAAATCCCGGTTAATCCCCTTGTAACCCCGATCCTCCCGCGCTACGCCCGGAGATATTGAGGGGCAGACTCAATGCGCCTGCACAAAGCAGCGCTCGAAGGCGGTGAAGGCCGCTTTCGGGGCGGATGACGTCTGTCCGGGATCGACGGGGTAGGCGTAGTGACGAGGGGCATTTACAAGGGAGCGGCGTTGCAGCTTGTCGATGACAAGCTCCGCGTCGCCATCCCTGCCTCGCTCCGCAACACCATCATCGCCAATTCGCCCGAAGGCGACATGCGCGTCACCATCGCTGTGCATCCGCAGGGTGATTGCCTGGTCGGTTACGATCTTCCCTGGGGCCTCACGCTCAACGAGCGGGCCAATGCGCGCGATGCGCTGCACGCCGATGCCAATGGCGAGATCGATTACGACTACAAACGCCGCGTTGCCAATGGTGAGGATCTGCCCTTCGACCCCAGCGGTCGCTTCATCATGCACGGCTTCCACAAGAAGAAAGCCAGGATCGGTAAGCTCGCCTTCTTCTATGGCCAGTGGGACCATTTCGAAATCTGGGACCCGGCGACGCTGCTGGCCAAGCAGGCGTCGGGAACGATGCGCGACAACCTCGAATATCTGCTCGAAGAGAAGGGGATCGTGCTGTGAGCGATCCCGCCCCCATTCGCCATATCCCCGTATTGCTCGATGAAGTCATCGACGCGCTCGCTGCCTGCCCTGGCGAGCGCCATGTCGATGCGACCTTCGGCGCCGGGGGCTATACGCGGGCGTTGCTCTCCCTTGGCGCCCGCGTATTCGCGTTCGATCGCGACCCTGACGCGATCGCGGCCGGGGAGGCGCTGGAACAGGCGAGCGGCGGCAAGCTGACGCTCGTCCCGGCGCCCTTCTCGGCCATGGAAAGCGAACTCGCCGCGCGCGATGCCCTGCCCGTCGAGGGTGTGACGATGGATATCGGCGTGTCCTCGATGCAACTCGACCAGGCCGAGCGCGGTTTCTCGTTCCAGTCGGACGGACCGCTCGACATGCGCATGAGCCAGGAAGGCGAGAGCGCGGCCGACTTCGTCAACCACGCCGACGAGGAAGTCATCGCTGACGTGCTGTACGAATATGGCGAGGAGCACCGTTCGCGCCGTGTGGCGCGCGCGATCGTCGCGGCGCGGCCGATCACCCGCACCGGCGAACTGGCACACATCGTGCGCAAGGCCCTTGGCCACAAGCCGCATGACAAGAAGGACCCGGCGACCCGCGTCTTTCAGGCGATCCGTATCCATGTGAACCGCGAACTCGGTGAGCTGGCCGACGGTCTGGCGGCGGCCGAGCGCGTGCTCGCGCCGGGTGGTCGCCTCGCGGTTGTCACATTCCATTCGCTGGAAGACCGGCTGGTCAAACGCTTCCTGCGCGAGCGCAGCGGCGGGACACCGGCCGGTTCACGGCACCTGCCCGAAGTCGCGGCCGTGGCCGCGCCGAGTTTCGAGCAGGTCGGCAAGGCAGTGCGTGCCGGAGATGCCGAGGTGGCGCGCAACCCGCGCGCCCGCTCGGCGACGTTACGGGTGGCCCGGCGCACGTCTGCGCCGGCCTGGGCTTTTGAGGGAGCGGTGTGATGCTTGCTTATGCGTGGAAGAGTCTCGGCTGGTTCACCGCGATTGTCGCGGTGGCGCTCGGTTTCCTGTTGGTGCCGCTGCAGGTCGCGGCCGAGCGCAAGAAGCTCGACAAGACCACGGCGCAGATCGCCGCGGCGCATCGCGACATCCGCGCGCTTGAGACGGAATTCGACACCCGCGCCAATCTCGCCCAGCTCGAACAGTGGAACGGCGACACGCTGCGCCTCACCGCGCCCGTCGCGGGCCAGTATCTGACCGACGAGGCGGCGCTGGCCAGTCTCGATCTGCGTCATGCCGAGCCGGGCGAAGCCGGCCCGCAAATGGCTTCGCTGGTCGTGCCGTCACGTCCGACCGGGCTTGCCACCGTCCAGGCGACGACGCCGGCGATCCGCATCCTGCCGGCGACCGCCATGCGCGTGCAGAGCGCGGAGCCCAGCCTTGCCGGCGCGGTCGCCGAGGTGCGCACCGCGGCGGTGGAGCGCATCAAGTCGCAGGCGGTCGCTTCGCTCGATCGCAAGTTGCTCAGCGATTCGACCATCGGTGATCTGATGAGCAGCGCCCGTGCCGAGACCGGAGGCGCCGGCCGGTGACCGCGATGATCGCGCAGCCGCAGCCGCAACGGCGCATGAACGGCCAGCGCCAGGCGCTGGTCGCGACGGCGCACGTGCGGCTGATGATGCTGATGCTGATGATCGGCGCCGGGTTCCTGCTGGTCATGGCGCGCATCGCGATGCTCGGCCTGCTCGGCTCGCCCGCCAATGCCGCCGCCTTGACCGGCGGCCTGATGCAGCGGGCCGATATCATCGACCGCAATGGCGCGCCGCTGGCGCGGACCATCGCCGCCTGGACGATCGGCATCCATCCGCGCGAGGTGATCGGCGACCGCCATGAGATCGCCCGCCAGCTCGCCGCCGCCATGCCCGGCCAGAGCGAGGATTATTATTACACCCAGCTGACCCGCGACGTGCCGTTCACCTATCTCGATCGCCACGCTTCGCCGGCCACAGTCAACCGCGTGCACGTCATCGGCGAACCGGCGATCGTCTTCGCGCAGGAGGCCGAGCGGCTCTATCCGCAGTCGACGCTCGCCGCGCACGTGCTCGGCTATGTCGCGCCGACCGACGAGGATCCGCACGTCATCGGCCGCGCGGGCATGGAACGCGCGTTCGAGGCGCAGCTCAGCAATTCGGTGCGCGGCGCCCCGCTTGCGCTGTCGGTCGACAGCCGGGTGCAGGCGGCGATGGAAAGCGAGCTCGGCCGTGCGATGGTCGATTTCAAGGCCAAAGCGGCGACCGGTCTCGTGCTCGATGTCGACACCGGCGAGGTCATCGCGATGGTTTCGCTGCCGGTCTACAATCCCAACAAGCTGAAGGGCACCAGCCCCGAGGCGCTGCGCAACAACGTCACCCAGTCGGTCTATGAGCTCGGCTCGACCTTCAAGCCGATCACCATGGCGGCGGCGATCAATGATGGCGTCGTCACCTCGATGGCGCGCCGCTTCGATGCGACGGCGCCAATCCAGGTCGGCCGCTTCACCATCCATGACGATCGCGGCGACGAACAGCGCCGCTGGCTCAACATCCCCGAGACACTGATCTACTCGTCGAACATCGCCACCGCCCGTATCGCCGACGAGCTGGGACAGGAGCGCCTGTCGAGCATGTTCCGCGCGCTCGGCTTCGATACGAAGCCGGCAATCGAGCTGAAGGAAAAGGCACGGCCGCTCTGGCCGGCTTTCTGGGCGCGTACGACCGTGATGACCACGGCCTATGGCCACGGCATCGCGGTGACGCCGCTACAGCTCGCCAATGCCTATGCGACCCTGGTCAATGGCGGAATCTGGCGCCCGACCACGCTGCTCAAGATCGCACCCGGCACGGCACCGGCCGGCCGCCGTGTGATCAGCGAAGCGACCAGCGCGCGCATGCGCCAGCTGCTGCGCCTCGTCGTGATGAAGGGCACCGGCCGCAAGGCGGACGTTCCGGGCTACCGCGTCGGCGGCAAGACCGGCACGGCAGAGGTCGCCGGCGCCGGCGGCTATTCGAAGAAAGCCAACGTCTCGACCTTCGCCGGCGCTTTCCCGATGGATCATCCGCGCTACGTTGTCGTCGCAATGCTCGATTCGCCTGTCGGCAATGCCGAGTCCTTCGGCCTGACCACCGCGGCATGGACTGCGGCACCGGTCGTCAACCGCGTGATCGCGCGGACCGGCGCGATGCTCGGCGTGCTGCCCGACGACAAGCGCGACGTCGATGTCTCCGACCTGTTGCCGCTCCTGTGGTCGGCGCCGGGCGAAAAGAAACTGGCCACCGTCGAATGAAACTCTCCGCGTTGACTGGCGGGTCAGAGGGCGCGACCATCACCGGCTTCGCGATCGACCACCGCAAGGTCGCGCCGGGCACCGTGTTCGGCGCTTTCGAGGGTACGCGCGTCAACGGCGAGGATTTCATCGCTGCGGCGGTCGCGGCCGGCGCCATTGCCGTGATCGCGCGGCCCGAGGCGAAGGTCGTCGGCGCCGTGCATATTGCCGATGCGCATCCCCGCGAACGCTTCGCGCACGCCGCAGCCGCCTTCTTCGCGCCGTTCCCGTCGACCGCCGTCGCCGTCACCGGTACCAACGGCAAGACCTCGACGGTCGAAATGACGCGGCAGTTGTGGCGTATGGCGGGTTTCCATGCCGCCTCGATCGGCACGCTGGGCGTGACCACCGGCGACGACCGCGTCACCACCGGCCTGACCACGCCAGACGTGGTGACCTTCCTGTCCAACGTCGCCGGCCTGGCGCGCGAGGGCGTCACCCATGTCGCGTTCGAGGCGTCGAGCCACGGCCTGTCGCAATATCGCACCGAAGGGCTGCGGGTTTCGGCCGCAGCCTTCACCAATCTCAGCCGCGACCATCTCGATTATCATGGCGACATGGCGGCCTATTTCACCGCCAAGCTGCGCCTGTTCTCCGAAGTGCTCGCACCCGACGGCACGGCCGTGGTGTGGGCCGACGACCAGCAGGCTGCCCGGGTCATCGACCTGGCGCGTGAGCGCGGCAACAAGCTGATCACCGTGGGCGAGCATGGCGACACGCTGCGCCTCGTGTCGCGTGACCCGACCCTGCTCGGGCAGGGGTTGGTGATCGAGGCGGAGGGCAGGACACACAAGGTCAACCTGCCGCTGATCGGCGCCTATCAGGCCGCCAATGCGCTGACCGCCGCCGGGCTGGTCATCGCCACCGGCGGTGACGTGACGACGACGATCGCGGCCTTGTCGCGGCTTCAACCAGTGCGCGGCCGGCTCGAACGCGCGGTGATCGCGAAGAGCGGCGCCCCCGTCTATGTCGATTACGCCCATACCCCCGACGCGCTGGAGGCGGCGATTTCCGCGCTCAAGCCGCATGCCGGCGGGCGACTGATCGTGGTGTTCGGCGCCGGCGGCGACCGCGACCAGGGCAAACGCGAGGAAATGGGCAGGGTGGCCGCGGCGATGGCGGACATGACGATCGTCACCGACGATAATCCGCGCACCGAGGATGCCGCGACGATCCGCGCTATGGTCCTCAAGGGCGCGCCGGGCGCGACCGAGATCGGCAGCCGCCGCGACGCGATCGGCGCGGCGATCGCCGAAGCGGGGCCGGAAGATATCGTGCTGATCGCGGGCAAGGGCCACGAGCAGGGCCAGATCGTCGGCGATCTGGTGCTGCCGTTCGATGATGTCAGCGTCGCGCGGGAGATGGCGGCGTGAAGGCCGACACTTCTTCTTCACTCCCCTCCCGCTTGCGGGAGGGGTCGGGGGTGGGTGCCCGGCCTAAACTGTCGCTGCGCTATGGGGAGGGCGGGAGCCCACCCCCCAGCCCCCTCCCGCAAGCGGGAGGGGGAGCATGATGGCGCTCTGGACCGCTGCTGAGGTTGCCAACGCGACGCAGGGTGCGGCCTCCACCGCCTTCACCGCCACCGGCGTCACCTTCGACTCCCGTGAAGTCGGCCCCGGCGACCTTTTCGTCGCGCTGAAGGGCGAGGCGACCGACGGCCACCGTTTCCTCGACGGCGCCTTCGATCGCGGCGCTGCGGGTGCGCTGGTCAGCAGCCCGACGCCGCACCCGCATGTGCTGGTCCCCGACACCATGGCCGCGTTGGAAGACCTTGCGCGCGCCGCTCGCGCCCGCACCTCCGCGAAGATCATCGGCGTCACCGGATCGGTCGGCAAGACCGGGACCAAGGAGGCGCTGTTCGCTGCGCTCGATCGCAGCGCGCCGGGTGCGACGCATCGTTCGGTCAAGAGCTACAACAACCATACCGGCGTGCCCTTGAGCCTCGCGCGCATGCCGGCAGAGAGTCGTTTCGGCATTTTCGAGATGGGCATGAACCATGCCGGCGAGCTCGCCCACCTGACCACGCTGGTGCGGCCGCACGTTGCGATCGTCACCGCGATCGCCCCGGCGCACACCCAGTTCTTCCGCGACGAGAGCGCCATCGCCGATGCCAAGGGGGAGATCTTCGCCGGGCTGGAGCCGGGCGGCGTTGCGATCGTGCCGTTCGACAGCCCGCACCGCGATCGCCTGATCGCTACCGCCACGCCGCATGCCGCGCGCATCGTCACCTTCGGGCTCGACGCAGGCGCCGATGTCCGTGCGATCGAGTCGATGCGCCAGCCGGCCGGCGGCACCTTCGTCACCGCACGGGTCGGCCAGAAGGAACTGAGCTTTACGATCAGCCAGCCGGGTGCACATTGGGTATCGAACGCGCTCGCGGTGCTCGCCGCGGTCGATGTCGTCGGCGGCGATCTCGCGCTCGCCGGCCTCGGCCTGGCCGAGCTGGGTGGTCTGGCCGGCCGCGGCGCGCGTCTCTCCGTGCCGGTCGCCGGCGGTACGGCGCTGGTGATCGACGAAAGCTACAACGCCAACCCGTCGTCGATGCGCGCGACGCTTGCCGTGCTCGCCGCCGAGACCGCCGGTCGCAAGCTCGCCGTGCTCGGTGAAATGCGTGAGCTCGGCGCCGCCGGTCCGGCCTTTCACGCCGCGCTGGCCGCGCCGATCCTCGCCTCGGGCGCCGAACGGGTCATTCTCGTCGGTGAAGCGATGGCACCGCTCGCCTCGGCGCTTGAGGGGGCCCTCGAATTCGTCCATGTGCCCGATGCCGCGAGTGCGCTCGCGTCGCTGCGCGCGACGCTGGCGCCGGGAGATGCGGTCCTCATCAAGGGTTCGAACGGAGTCGGGCTTGCGGCGGTCGTCGCGGGGCTGCAAGGCGGGAAGCCATAATGCTGTATTTCATCGCCCAGTGGCTCGGCTTTCACGGCCTGCTCAACCTGTTCCGCTATCAGTCGTTCCGCATCGGCGGCGCGATCGCGACGGCGTTGTTCATCGGCCTGATCATCGGCCCGCGCTTCATCGGCTGGCTGCGCATCCGCCAGGGCAAGGGCCAGCCGATCCGCGACGACGGCCCGCAATCGCATCTCGCCAAGCGCGGCACGCCGACCATGGGCGGCCTGATGATCCTGACCAGCCTGACGCTGGCGATCCTGCTCTGGATGAACCTCGACAACCCGTTCGTCTGGGCGTGCATGTTCGTCACCCTGGGGTTCGGCGCGATCGGCTTCCTCGATGACTATGACAAGGTGCGCAAGGCGAGCACCAAGGGCGTGTCGGGGCGCACCCGGCTGCTTGGCGAGTTCCTCATCGCCGGCATCGCGGCGTGGATCATCAGTAGCGAGAATGGCGCGCACCTTTATCTGCCGTTCGTGAGCGGCTATTATGTCGATCTGAGCGGCTGGCACGGCGCGCTGTACATCGCCTTCGCCGCCTTCACGATCGTGGCGTTCGGCAATGCGGTGAACCTGACCGACGGGCTCGATGGCCTCGCGACGATGCCGGTGATCATCGCATCGGTGGCGTTCATGATCATCGTCTACCTCGTCGGCAACGCCAAGTTTGCCACCTATCTCGGCATTCCCCACGTGCCCGGCGCGGGCGAGCTGGCAATATTCTGCGGCGCGATGATCGGCGCGGGCCTTGCCTTTCTGTGGTTCAATGCGCCCCCCGCGGCGGTGTTCATGGGCGATACCGGCAGCCTCGCATTGGGCGGCGCGCTGGGCGCGATCGCCGTCACGGCGCATCACGAAATCGTCCTCGGCATCATCGGCGGCCTGTTCGTGATCGAGGCGCTGTCGGTGATCATCCAGGTGTTC
>JAZJXZ010000048.1:0-97667 GCA_040390605.1 Pseudomonadota bacterium | reverse complement strand
TAGGCATGCCGCCAGCGTTCATTCTGAGCCATGATCAAACTCTCAAGTTTATGTACGACAAGATCGCAGTGGAATTCCACGATCAGGCCGCTCATTTCAAGGAGCCGCTCTGCACAATAATTCTTACGTATGGATACGTGAAGGACATTGTAGAGCGACTTAGCTTTAACCGAGTTACCAACGCCTTGAAAACGTTGGACCCGGAGCCGCCGCCCACATGTCCCTTCATCTAAACCGACAATGTCAAAGAGCGCAAAAGCCCGACGCCATCCCGAACCCCTTTTTAGTGGGGCGGTGCGGCGCCTGGTTTCTGGTGACCGTAGAAGCGAACCGTGTGGCCCGTCGCTGCGGTGAGAGGGCATATATGTAGGAGGTCCGGACCCGTCAAACCCTTTTTGCAATTTTGTTTCACTACCTCCTTAACTTACTGATATTACGATGTTTTTAGTCACCGTTTGCAGGGGTGATGTCTGGACACCGGCTACGAATCACCGTCTGAGCCTCCGAATCGGGCCGCTGAGTCGTCCGATTCACGCGGGTAAGCCCGTGAATCGGGCCGATTCCAGCGATCATCGCGTCACCTGCCCTTCACCCTGCCCGGCCCGACTCACGCAGACTGTATATAGGTGCGCATCGCCTCGGCATCGGCTTCGATGCGGTCGATGCGATATTTGACCAGGTCGCCGATCGACACCAGGCCGATCACGCAGCCATTCTCTATTACCGGGAGATGGCGCACGCGGCGCCGCGTCATCAGCGAGAGCGCGCCGATCGCCGGCTCGTCGGGGCCGACCGTAATCGCCGGGGCGGTCATCACCTCGCCAACGGTGCGATCGAGCGCCGCCGCGCCATGCGTATGGATCGCGTGGATCACGTCGCGTTCCGAAAAGATCCCCGCGACCTCATCGCCATCCATCACCGGCAGCGCACCAACGCGCCGCTCGGCGAGCACGCCCACCGCCTCGCTCACGCTCTGCCGGGCAGTGACCGAAATCACCTCATGCCCCTTGCCAACCAGGATCGTCGCGATCGTCATGACTGCCTCCTAACGGTGGCGGAACTCTCCGCTCGTGAGGCGATTGATGATCCCACGTTTTGAGCGCAAGGGGAAGCATGGACAACATGCCCACCGGCCTCGACGATCCCGAGCAGGCTGCGCTCGCCTGGTCACGTTATCGCCGCCTGATGACGTGGATGGGGCTTGCCGCCCTGCTCACCGCGATCGCCTCTGTGATCGGGCTCGAATATTTCTACGGGCCGCTGACCTGGGTAGCGATACTGGCCGCGCTCGGCGGGATCGGCGGCTCGGTGCTAATGGCCTCCGCGCTGATGGGCCTGGTGTTCCTCAGCTCGGGTACCGGGCACGACGATCAGGTCGACGGGCGGTAAGACGACCCTCGCTAATCCCGGTCCTTCAGCCTGTAACGCAGCTGGCGCGTACCGTTGGCCGGCACCTCAACCGCCCAGATCCGCTTGCCGTCCTTGCGCGACAAGGTCGCCGACATCCGCTGCAGCCGGCTATCGCCTTCTTCCAGATCGACCGTCGCCTCGAACTGGATCGGATAGGGGTTGGCATTGCGCACGGTCAGCACATGGCCTTCCCAGCCGTCGCCGCTTCCATCATCGTCGACCGAGGCGGTAACCTGCGTCGCCTCGGCGATCCGCACCTCGACATCCTCGCCCTCCGCCTTGTCGCCGACGCTGCCCTCTCCGACAAGGAGTCTCGCGCCACCGTGCGGCTCGAACACGGCGACAGGCCCCGCCGGCAGCGGCAGGCCCAGGCCCCGCTCCTTCCGGTTCACCGCGCGCAACGCGACCCAGGGCGTGTCGATCGAATCATCCCCGGCAAGACGCGCAACATAGACGATCGCCACCGGCACGGCCCGCCGCTCGAGCATCGCCACCTGCTTCATCGCCATCGCCGCCACGGTGGTGCGGTAGGGTACGCGGTAAAGCTTGAGGTCGCCTAGATTCTCCCGCCGGACCCTGGAGCCGGTAACGACGATGTCGCCCAGGCTTTCGTCGGCACCGCCGTCGCCTGCGCGGTACATCATCGGCGCGGCGACAGGCACGCCCATGACCATCGGCGCCGGGTGGGTGAAGCAGCGAAATTCGAACGCGTCTGGCGTCTCACGGTCATCGGGATCGGGTGCAGAATCCTCACGCGCGACGCGCCCCGCCACCACCATCGTCTCGGCATTGGCGAAGCTGGTCGTATCGCTGCTCGCCAGCGTCACCCAGGCGAACAGGTCGGCGCTGCGCCCGTCGGGCCGCATCGTCGCGACGTAATTGGCCTGCCAGTCGAACCCCCAGGCGAGATAGGACAAGGTGATCGTCACCCGCCTCGCGCGCGGCGCGTCGGTTTCGATCGACAGGGTCGGCCGCGCCGACAGGCCATGCGGCACGCCGCTATAAACCAGCTCCTCGTCCCCGGTCCCGCAGTCGGCGGCGACGAACCCTTCCCTGGTCTGGAGGATGGCGGCGCCGTCCGGGCCGGAGCGGATGATCGCCCGCTCCTCCACCGTCTTGCCGGCGATGGTCCGGCGGATCGTCACCGGCCGGCCGAAGCTGCGCGCATAGAGGTTGCGCGGCGACAGCAGCTCGGCGTCGAGATTCTTCTCGCGCACGCCGTGCGGCAAGCCGGTGACGATCGCGCTTTCCGGCAGGATCCCGGCCGCGACGCCTTCGAGCCGGATCGTCGCCCGCCCCGCCGGAATGGTGATGGTGCGCGTCTCCGTGACCAGCGCATAACCTTGCAGCCAGGCGTGATCGAGTTCGCTGTCCGCGCCGCGGTTGGGCGCACGATAGATCGTCACCGCGACCCGGTCGGGCGCCGGCGATGTCACCTGCGCCGACACCGCGCCCGCCAGGGCGAGGCCGGGCAGCGCCGCGATCAGGGCGATCAGCCCGCGCATGCGCGTCAGTAGCGCGAATCGAAAGCGACGGTCAGCACCGTCTCACCATTGGCCGGCACGGTTACCTGCCACACGCGCGAGTCGGCCGAGTCCCACTTCCCCGGCAGGCTTTCGCTGGAGACATGGGTCGGCAGCCACCAATACCAGCCAGCGTCCAGCCCGTCCTGGACGAACTCCACCGTCACCGGCGTCGGCCGGGCATTGGTGAAGCGATAACTCATCGTCGTGCGCCAGAAGCTCAGCGAATAATCGATCTTCACCTCGCGCGTGCCGTAGCGCGAGTCGGTCACCCGGTAGCTGAAGCTGCGCTCATATTCGTGGCTGTCGATCACCTCGCGCTTCAGCACGCTGGGCAAGATCTTCACATCGAACGCCTCCCCGGTCTTCAGCGCCAGGCGCGAGCCCATCGGCGTGTGCGGGATGGCGCTTTCGCCGATGAACTGCGGCGCGCCGCGCGTGTCGCGCATATAGACGCGCACCGTTCCGGCCGGCAGCGCATCGCCCAGCCCGCCATCGCGCGACGACGAGAAGTGCAGCACGGTGTCGACGCTCTTCGCCTCGTCGAGCTTGCCGAGCCATTCATTGCGGAAGAAATAGCCCTTTGACGCCGGCACGCCCCCGACGTCGAGAAAGCTGACCTGCTTGGTCTGGGCATTGGCGATCGTCGTGCGACCGGCCAGCGGATAGACATAGAAATCGCCGAGCCGCTCGCGCCCCGCCGATTCCGTACCGGCCTGGTTGCCGCGCGGCCGCGACGGACTGTCATTATAGCGCGGCTGATTATTGTCATTGTCGGCACCCACGGCGCCGGCGACGAGCAAGGTGTTGGCATTGACGAACGAGGTGCCGCTACTGTTGGTCAGCGTGATCCAGCCCTGGACATCGAGCTTGCCGGCGCCTTCGTCGAACAGCGCGACATAATCGGCCTTCCAGCCGAAACCCTTGGACAGGTAATTGAGCGTGACCGGACGCGGCCCGGCATTCGCGCTGTCAAGCGTGATCGAGAGCGTCGGCCGCGCCCGCAGATTGGGCGGCAAGGACGGGAAGATAACGCGCGCGCCATATTGGCCCAGCACCTCGATACGATCGCCGATCTGCACCACCGTGCCGCCGTTATTGGCCAGGATGCGCGCGCTGTCGCGCGTCTCCACGCCCGTGGCACCGTTGGTGCGCACCAGCGTCACCGTCTGGCCGACCGCCTTGTCCATCAGTTTTTCCGGTGTCAGCAGATCGTAATCGAAATTCTGCTCGACCACGGACGTGCCCGGCGCGCCAAGCGTCACCGTCTCGGGCCTGATCGCCGCCGAGACATCGGCGAATTCCTGCCGACTGCGCCCGGCGGGCAGCGTCAACACGCGCTTGTCCTGGATCAGCGCGAGATCATTATTATAGATCGTGACCGCAACATCGCCTTGCGCCGATGGCGGCGCGACGGGCGTCGTCTGCGCCGATGCCAGCGCCGGCCAGGCGAGCGCCACCAGCATAATCCGTCCGCGCATCGTCCCTCTCCCGCTACCAGGCCGGATGCTAAGGCCAGGCATCGATAGCGCAACGAAAAAGGGGCCGATCCACGCTGGATCGACCCCTTTTTCAAATTTCACCGATCAGCTCAGCCCGCCGGCGTTTCCGCCGGCTTGAGGCGCGGGCGGCCGCGGCGGCGCGGCGCTTCCTCGGCCGGCTCGTCACCACCGTCATTGGCGGCGACGGTCAAGGCCGGGGGCAGCAAATTGGCATCAAACGCAGCCGGGGCCTCGCTATCCTCACGACGCGGGCGACCGCGGCGACGCGGCTGCTCGGCCTGGGCTTCGGCCTCTGCGGCGGGCGCCGATGCGGGTGCCGCCTCAAAGCGCTCGGTGCGATTGACGCGCGGCTCGGGACGATCCTGCTCGTAACGGGCGTTATTGCCGCCATTGTTGTTGCCGCTGCGCTCCGGACGATCCTGTCGTTCGGCACGCTCGGGGCGCGCCTGACGATCGGGACGCTGTTCGTTGCGATCCTGGCGATCCTGCCCCTGACGCTCCGGGCGATCCTGGCGCTGCCCACGGTCCTGACGATCCTGGCCCTGGCGTTCCTGACGATCGTAACCGCCATTGCCGTTGTTGCCGCCATCGCCGTTGCCATTGCCACTATACTGGCGCGGGCGATCGTCGTCCTGCTGGTCGTCGCGATTGCCCTGGTAATTGCCGCCCTGGTTGCCCTGATAGGGAATACCCTGGCCCTGGCGCTCGACGCGGGCGACGGGCTCGCCGTCATCGTCATAATCCTGCTCGTCCTCGTCGAACGACTGGCCGGTCTGGCGGCGCGTCTCCTCGAAGCGCGAGCGCGTCTCGGCGAGCACGCGAAAATAGTGATCCGCGAACTGGAGATAATATTCGGTGTTTACCCGATCGCCCTGCATCTGCGAATCGCGGGCGAGATTCTTGTATTTCTCGAGCAGCTGCGCGGCATTGCCACGTGCACGACTGTCGATGCGGTTGCCGTTATCCTGACGACCCGGGTTACCACCCTGCGAGCGCTGCTGCTGCCCGCCACGGCCGCGACGGCGGCCGGCTTGACGATTGTTGATCAACTGTTGCTGTCCTCGTCCCTTAAAACCAACGCGGTCTCATGCTCCGAAAAATAGGAGGCGTGCTCCCCGGGGAACGCCCACCGACCATCGGCCGAGCGATCCTGCCACGGTCGCCGGGATGCAGCGACGTCATGACCGAGGAGATGGGCAACCGCCCGATTTCAACTATTTGCGTTGATATCGCGTGCCCCTGTCCGGCTCATAGCCGGTGGCGCGCCATTCGCCAAGAAGAATATTGTGCCCGATACGGGTCAGTTCAAGTCGCGACCAGCGCGCGCGGTCGCCCGCCAAGGTCGTTTCGTGGCGTTACCGTCAGACGCTGGGCGACGAGCAGCGCGGTTACAGCGTCGGCCTGTGTCGACCCGATTTCGAGAATCGCGGCCCCGCCGGGCGCGAGCAGCGCGGGGAGCTGCGGCGCGATGATGCGGTAGTCGTCCAGGCCATCGGGTCCAGCGAACAGCGCGGCGGCAGGCTCGTAGCCGCGCACCTCGTCGGGCAGCGACTCGCCGGCGCCGATATAAGGCGGGTTGGCAAGGATCAGGTCGAAGCGCCCGGCGACACCGGCAGCCCAATTCCCCGACGCGAAGGCTGCCCGCGACGCCATGCCGAGCCGCGCGGCGTTCTCGCGCGCCAGGACCAGTGCGGCGTCGGACTCATCCACGCCCAGCCCGCTCGCCTCTGACCATTGATCGAGGGCAGCGAGCAGCAGCGTGCCCGGGCCGGTGCCGAGATCAAGGATGCGGGCGGGCGTCCGATCGCGGAAATATTCGATCGCCGCCTCGATCAGCGTCTCGCTGTCGGCGCGCGGGATCAGCACACCCGGGCCTACCGCGATATCGATCGTCCAGAAAGCGCGGATGCCGGTGATATAGGCGATCGGCTCGTGCGCCGCGCGGCGTTCGACCAGGGCGGCGAAGGCGGCGGGTTCCGGATCGTCGAGGTGACGCAGCAGCAAAGCCTCGCGGGTGATGCCGAGGGCATGGGCCATCAGCAGTTCGGCGTCGAGGCGCGCGGTTTCGGAGAAGGCGAAGCGCGCGGCCGCTTCGCTGATCGCCCTTCTTATCCCCCCTCCCGCAAGCAGGAGGAGGCTAGGGGGTGGGCTCCCGCTCACCGCGCATGCTCTGCTTGAGGCCGGCCGGGCGCCCACCCCCCGGCCCCCTCCCGCTTGCGGGAGGGGGAGAAGCTAAGCATCCAGGCTCGCCAGCCGCTCGGCCTCATCCTCCGAGATCAGCGCACCGAGCAACTCGTCCATCTCGCCCTCGAGAATTTCGGGCAGCCGGTGCAGCGTCAGGTTGATGCGATGATCCGTCACGCGACCTTGCGGGAAATTATAGGTCCGGATGCGCTCCGAACGATCACCCGACCCGACCATCGACTTGCGCGCGCCTGCCCGCTCGGCGTGGAGTCGCTCGCGTTCCGCTTCGTAGAGTCGCGTGCGCAGCACCTTCAGCGCCTTGGCCTTGTTCTTGTGCTGCGATTTCTCGTCCTGCTGGATCACCACCAGTCCTGACGGAATATGGACGATGCGCACCGCCGAATCGGTCGTGTTGACCGACTGTCCGCCGGGGCCCGACGAACGAAAGATATCGATGCGCAGGTCCCGCGCCTCGTCGATCTGCACGTCGACATCCTCAGCCTCGGGCAGCACCGCGACGGTCGCCGCCGAAGTATGGATGCGCCCGCCGCTCTCGGTCACCGGCACGCGCTGCACGCGATGAACGCCGCTCTCGAACTTCAACTTGGCGAACACGCCCTTGCCTTCGACCGAGGCGACGACTTCCTTGTATCCGCCCATCTCCGCCGGGCTGGCCGAGATCAGTTCGACCCGCCAGCC
Organism: Pseudomonadota bacterium; assembly: GCA_040390605.1. GTDB lineage: Bacteria > Pseudomonadota > Alphaproteobacteria > Sphingomonadales > Sphingomonadaceae > Sphingomonas. The sequence continues at coordinate 90,349 of JAZJXZ010000048.1, read as the reverse complement.
CTGATTGTCGGCGTAGCGCTGGTACATGCGCAGCAGGTCGCCGGCGAACAACGCCGCCTCGTCGCCACCGGTGCCGGCACGGATTTCGAGCATCGCGGCGCGCTCGTCGGCGGCGTCGCGCGGCAGCAGCGCCAGCGCCAGCGCACGATCGGCGCTCTCCAGCGCGGCACGGTTTGCGTGCAGTTCTTCTTCCGCCATGTGACGCAGTTCGTCATCCGCGTCATGCGTCATGTGTACGAGGCTTTCGGCCTCGGCGCGCAATCGCCTCACCTCGCCCGCGGCGCGCGCCACCGGCTCGAGCTCGGCATATTCCTTGGACACCGCGACGAAACGGTCGGACGCGAGTTCCCCGGTAGCCATCAGCGCCTGCAACTCGTCGCGCCGCGCCTCGATCTGCGCGATCCGGTCAGCGGAAATACGCGTCATGCGGCGGTCAGTGCCTTGGCCAGTGCATCGAATGCGACGTCCTGCTGCGAGCCATCGTCCAGTGACTTCACCGCAGCTGCGCCTTTGGCCAGTTCATCGTCGCCGATGATCACCGCAAAGCGCGCGCCCTGCGCATCGGCCTTGGCGAGGCGGCGCTTCATGTTGCCCTTGAACGCCATATCGACCGCCAAGCCGGCGCGACGCAGATCGGCCAGCACGCCCAGCGCGCGCGCCGCGGCGGAATCGCCCATCGGCACGATCACCGCGTCGATCGTTTCGCCCGGCGGTTCGTCGATCAGCATCGCCAGCCGTTCGACCCCGGCCGCCCAGCCCACGCCCGGCGTCTCGTTCCCACCGAGCGAACCGATCAATCCATCATAGCGTCCGCCGGCCAGCACGGTGCCCTGCGACCCAAGACGATCGGTGACGAACTCGAACGCGGTGTGACGATAATAATCCAGCCCGCGCACCAGCCGTGCATTGCGCGTCCATGCGACACCGGCCGCATCGAGGCCGGCGGTTACCACGTCGAAGAACGCTCGCGCCTCCGCCGTCAGATAGGCGTCGATATCGGGCGCGCTGTCGGCGATCGGCCGATCGCGCGGATCCTTGCTGTCGAGGATGCGCAGCGGGTTCTTGTCGAGCCTTGTCACGCTGTCTTCCGACAGCGCGCTGCGATGCGCTTCGAAATGCGCGACCAGCGCGGCACGCCATGCGTCACGCGTTTCGGCATCGCCGAGCGTGTTGAGCTGCAAGGTCACGCCCTCGGAAATGCCGAGCTCGCGCAGCAGCTGATCTGCCAGCACCAGCAGCTCGACATCCGCTGCCGGCTCAGCCGCGCCGATGATCTCCGCGTCGATCTGGTGGAACTGTCGGAAGCGGCCCTTTTGCGGGCGCTCGTACCGGAACACCGGCCCTGCGGTCGCCAGCTTCAAGGGCGCATATTGCTGCCAGCCCTCGGTCAGATAGGCCCGGCAGATACCGGCGGTGAATTCCGGCCGCAGCGTCAGCGAATCGCCGCCGCGATCGGGGAAGGTGTACATCTCCTTCGACACCACATCGGTGGTCTCGCCGATCGAGCGCGCGAACACCTGGGTATCCTCGAACACGGGAATGTCGACGCGCTGAAAGGCATAGAGCCGCCGGACACGCTCGAACGCCTCCAGCACCCGCGCGAAGCGCCGTTGCTCCTCACCGAAAATGTCCTGGGTGCCGCGGATGCGGCGGGGTGTCTCTATACGCGCCATATTGGCGGGGGTCTCTAGTAGAGCGCGCGGCCAAGCGCTAGCACCCTCACTGAATTCGCTGGCCCTCTGTCAGCGGTGCGAAGAAGAGCGCGGCGGGGAAATCGATAAATGCCCATGAATCTCGGCAAGAAGATCGCGCCGCCACGCTTCGTGCTGTTCGTCGTCGTTTTCATCATCGGCCTGTTCATCGCGATACCACCGCTCGGTTGGGGGCGCGGCGTGATGGCCGCGTTCGATGTCGCCGCAGCCTTGTTTCTCATCGCGATTTGGCCGCTGCATAAAAAGGGTACCGCCGACCAGATGCGCAAGGCCGCCGAGGCCAACGACGCCAACCGCACCGTGCTGCTCGGCATCACCGGCGTGACGATGATTGTCATCCTCGTCGCCGTGGCAAAGGAGCTGCAGGAGAAGAGCGACCCCCGGGTCGTCGCACTGGTTATCGCCACCCTGATACTGTCCTGGCTGTTCTCCAACATCATCTACGCACTGCATTACGCGCATCTCTTCTATTCCGACTGCGATGGCGACGGAAACGACCGCGGCGGCCTGGAATTCCCCAAATGCGCCGAGCCGGATTATTGGGACTTCATCTATTTCAGCTTTACGCTCGGCATGACTTTCCAGACCAGTGACGTGGAGATCTCGTCGCGGACGATGCGCCTGGTGTCGCTCGGTCAGTGCCTCGCGGCGTTCGTCTTCAACCTCGGCGTGCTGGCCTTCACCATCAACACGCTCGGCGGCGGTGGTTGAGGCTTTTTTTTGGTTTCAGCGAAGCTGAAACAGGCGGCACCGGGCTGAACGAAAAAGACCGAAGCGGACGTGTGGACGCGCGTGTAATGCGCGCCTAAACCACTCCGGCTTTATTCAAAAAAAGGGGTCTTCGATGAACGTAAAGCTGTTTGCCGCCCTGCTGCTGTCCTCCGCAGCCGTGGTCACCCCGGTGCTGGCCGAGAACTCGAAGCCCCAGCCTTTGCCCTATCTCGACACCATCCCGGCGCCGCGCGACATCCCCTATCCCGGCACGATGACGCTCGACATCGACGCGACCGATGTCGAGCGCGGCATCTTCACCACGCATGAGACGCTGCCCGTGAAGGGCGGCGGCCACGTGGTCCTCCAGTTCACCAAGTGGTTGCCGGGCGCGCATTCGCCGCGCGGCGAACTCGACAAGCTGGCCGGGCTGCACATCCGCGCCGGCGGCAAGGAGCTCGCCTGGACGCGTGATCCGGTCGAGGTCTATTCCTATCATATCGAGGTGCCCGCCGGCACGCGTCAGCTCGACATCGACCTGCAGTTCATCTCGGCGACCAAGGCCGACCAGGGCTCGATCGTCACCAGCCCGGCGATGCTGCGCCTCCAGCCCAATTCGATGAGCCTTTATCCGGCCGGTTATTTCACCCGCCAGATCCCGGTGAAGATGACGGTGAAATATCCCGAGGGCTTCACCGCGGCGAGCGGCCTGCCGTCAAAGGCGACGGGTTCGACCTATGTCTATGAGACGACCAACTACGAAGTGCTGGTCGATTCGCCGATCCTTGCCGGCCGTTATTGCAAGGCATTCGAGCTGACGCCGCGCGTCACGCTCGACACCTGCGCCGACACGCCCGACCAGCTCGCCGCCAAGCCCGAGCAGCTCGCCGCCCATACCCGCCTGGTCGAACAGGCCGTCAAGGCGTTCGGCGCGCAGCATTACGACCATTACCATTTCCTCTTCTCGATCAGTGACCAGCTCGGCGGCATCGGCCTCGAACATCATCGCAGCTCGGAAGACGGCACGCGCCCCGGCTATTTCACCGAGTGGGACACCAGCACGGCGTCGCGCAACCTGCTGCCGCACGAATTCACCCATAGCTGGGACGGCAAGTTCCGCCGCGGCGCGGACCTGTGGACGCCGACCTTCAACGTGCCGATGCGCGACTCGCTGCTGTGGGTCTATGAAGGCCAGACGCAGTTCTGGGGTTACGTCCTCCAGGCGCGCTCGGGCCTCGTGTCCAAACAGGATACGCTCGACCAGATCGCCGCGACTGCGGCCTTCTACGACACCAACCCGGCGCGCCACTGGCGCGACCTGGTCGACACGACGAACGATCCGATCATCTCGTCACGCCGGCCCAAGGGCTGGACCAGCTGGCAGCGCGCCGAGGATTATTATTCCGAAGGCCAGCTCGTCTGGCTCGAGGTCGATTCGCTGCTGCGCGAGAAATCGGGCGGCGCCAAATCGATCGACGACTTCGCCCGCGCTTTTTTCGGCATCAATGATGGCGACTGGGGCGAGGTGACCTACACGCTCGACGACGTGGCCGCGACGCTCAACGGCATCGTGCCCTATGACTGGAAGAAGCTGCTCACCACTCGCCTCACCGAACATGCCGCAGGCGCCCCCCTCTCCGGCCTGACGCGCAACGGCTACCGCCTGGTCTATGCCGACACCCCCGCACCGACCTTCAAGCAGGGCGAGAAGACCCGCAAGATCGCGGATCTCACCTATTCGGTCGGCTTCGTTGTCAGCTCGCCGACCGGCGAATTGAGCAGCGTGCTGTGGGACGGGCCGGCCTTCAAACAGGGCCTGGCGGTCGGCGACACCATCGTCGGGGTAAACGGCATGACCTATTCGGACGAGCGCATGAAGGCGGCGATCGTTCAGGCCAAGGACGGTCGCGAACCGATCCGCCTGCTGGTCAAGTCCGGCGACCGGCTGCGCGATATCGCCATCGACTATCACGGCGGGCCGCGCTATCCGCACCTCGAAAAGATCGGCACCGGCGAGACGGGTCTCGACCGATTGCTGGCGGCGAAGTGAGAGGGGCCACCCACCACCGCGCATCCCGACCTGCTCGCAGCCCCCGGCCGTGACAGGCCGGGGGCTCGGCAGACCAGAGCCACAGTCATGAACATCGATCTGATTCCCGTCGGCGACAATCCGCCCGAGAGCCTCAACGTCATCATCGAGGTGCCGGTCGGCGGCGAGCCGGTGAAATATGAGTTCGACAAGAAGTCGGGAGCCTTGTTCGTCGACCGCATCCTGCACACGCCGATGCGCTACCCGGCCAATTACGGCTTCATCCCGCACACCCTGTCGCCCGACGGCGACCCGCTCGACGCCCTGGTCATCGCACGCTCGCCGTTCATTCCGGGCTGCGTCGTGCGCGTACGGCCGATCGGCGTGCTCAAGCTGGAAGACGAAGCCGGCGGCGACGAGAAGCTGATCACCGTGCCGGTCGACACCACCTTCCCTTATTATTCGGATGTCGGCGAGCGGCAGGACCTGCCCTCGATCGTGCTCGCCCAGATCGAGCATTTCTTCACCCACTACAAGGATCTCGAGCCCGAGAAGTGGGTGCGGATCGGCAGCTGGGGCGACGCCGAGGAAGCGCGCCGCATCGTCGTCGAGGCGATCGAAGCCGCCAGGGCAGCCAAGCCCTGAACCCGCGTGCCGCCTGGCGCTGGTGCGCGCTGGCCGGCATCGCGACGACCGTCGCCTCGACCGCGTTCGGCTGGATCGCGGGGCTCGCGCCCTGCGGTCCGACCGGCGGCCTTGGCTCGATCATGGCCTTCGAACTGGCCCGCAGCCCGGCCGAGATCGCTGCGATCTTCGGCACGGGCGCCTGTCGCGAGACCCTGATCGCGGCGCAGATCAAGGGCCTGTGGCTCGACGGCCTCGCCTTCATCCCGACCTACACCGCCTTCCTCGTTCTTGCCGCGATCGCCTTGCGCCAGCAGGCGCCGCGTCTCGCCCGGGCCGCGATCCTCATCATCCTCGCCGCCTGCCTGCTCGACGAGATCGAGGGCGGCCTGCTCTACGTCATCCTGCGCGATCTGCCCGGCAGCCCGACGCTGATCGCGCTGCTCTATGCCGAGGTTCGCGCCAAATTCGTCCTGCTCGCGCTCGGTGCGTTGCTGATCGGCTGGCTGATGGTGCGCGATCGCCGGCCGGGCGTGGTCGTCGCCCTGCCGGTGATCGGCGGCAGCCTGTTTTCGGGCGTGCTGATCGCGACGAACATGCACGCCCCCGCGCTGATGCAAGGCTATCGCTGGAGCTGGACCGCGCTGCTCGTCGCTGCGCTTATCGGCTCTTTTTGGCCGCGCGCTTTTTCACGGGCGCCCTGAGCCCGGCGGCCACGCCGAGCGACGCCCACTCCCGCAACGCATCGGCGTCGTCATAGACATCGTCGGGTGCACGTCGATAGTTCATCGAATCGACCTTGCCGTCCTTGAACGTCATGGTGAAGCGCGGGCAATCCGCCGCATCCCATATCTCGTCGCTCTCGATGTCGGCCTTGATCCACAGAAGGCCTTCCGATGCGACGATCGCGAAGATCGTGCCGTCGAGATAAAGCGTCGCGCCGCCCATCATCTTGCGCATCGTCACGGTGCCGAGCGGCGCCATCGCCTCCTCGACCCAGTCGACCAGCCCCTCGTCGAACGCCATCAGCGTGCCCCCGTCAGCTTGAGCCCGGCGATGCACGCCACCACGCCGAGGATCAGTAGCAGCCGCGGCAAACTCGCCGGCTCATGGTACCAGGCGATGCCGACAATCACCGTGCCGAGCGCGCCGATCCCACCCCATACCGCATAGGCCGTGCCCATCGGAATCGAGCGCGAGGCGAGTTCGAGCAGCCCCATCGACAGCGCCACCGACGCAAGAAAGCCGAGCGTCCAGGGCACATTGCGAAAGCCGTCGACATGTCTGAGGCAAGTGGTGAACCCCACCTCGAACAGCCCGCCGATCACCAGCCAGACCCACGCCATCAGCTGCGCCCCGCAAGCTTGGTCAGCGCGTCGCCGGAGACGCGGTTGACGGTCCATTCCGTCATCGCCTCGGCCCCCATCGCGCGGTAGAATTCGATCGCGCGCTCGTTCCAGTCGAGCACCGACCATTCGAAGCGCGTGCAACCGCGATCGAGCGCAATGCCGGCGAGATGCCTCAGCAGTGCCGCGCCTACCCCGGACCCGCGCGCCTCGGGCGTGACATAGAGATCCTCGAGATACAGACCCTTCCACCCTGTCCAGGTCGAGAAGTTGTGGAAGAACAACGCCATGCCGAGCGCCGCGCCATCGCGCTCGGCGATCACCGCCTCCGCCACCGGATGCGTGCCGAACATGGCTTCATGCAACAGGGCCTCGGTCGCGACGACCTTGTCGGCCTCGCGCTCGAACTCGGCCAGTTCGCGGATGAAGCGCAGGATCGTCGCCACATCGGCCGGCGCCGCTTCCCTTATCGTCACACTCATATCGCCGCCTCCACATTCTCGATCCCGCGCCGCCGCGCCGCGATCAGGCAGCCCGTGATGATCAGCGCCGCCCCGGCCAGCGTGTAGGGCGCGACGGGTTCGTGGAAAACCACCCAGCCCCACAAGGCTGCCCAGATAAAGCCGGTATATTCGGTCGGCGCGAGATAATTGGCCTCGCCGCGCGCATAGGCCCAGGCGAGCAGCAACAGGGAGACGGTCGCCAGCGCTGCCGCGAGCAGGATCATCGGCGCATGTCGCGCATCGGGCACGTGCAACAGGAACGGCGCGGCTAGCGCGAGGATCGCGCCGACGATCACGCTCTGGAAGAACGCCACTTCGCTCGGCCCCGCGACCAGCGCCTGCTGGCGCATCAGCACGATATTATAGGCATAGCAGACGGCCGAGACGAGCACCGCGACCGTGCCGCGAAACCGGTCCGGCGACGGGGCCGACGCCGCCTGGCCGAGCATGATCACACCGACGCCGCCAAAGGCGATCAGCGAGGCGATGATCGCGCGGCGGGAGATCGCCTCCTTGAGCAGGAGGGCGGCACCGAACAGGGCGAGCAGTGGTGCAATGAAGGTCAGGGCGATCGCCTGCGCCATCGGCACCCGCGCCAGCCCCCAGAAGAAGGTCACCGCCATCACCGACGAAACCGTGCCGCGGATCAGGTGAACACGCATCGTCGCGCGCGACGGCCAGACCTGCCGCCGCGGCAGGTAGATCAGCCCGGTCAGGATCGCCCCGGCGAGCGTCCGCCACAACAGCGTGTCATAGGCGCCCAGCGCAATGACCAGCCCCTTCATCACCGCGTCCATCGACGAGAAGATGGCTATACCGAACACAGCGACGGGGAAGGCCAGATGGGTGCGGCTGAGCGACATGCCTCGCGCATAGCCACGCGTCGCGCTTACGTCACGCGCCTCAGCGCAGCGTCATGGTGTCGCCCTTGATCTGCACATTGGCAATGTGCCGCAGATACGTCTGCCCGAGCAGCGAGACCTTGCCTCCCTCCAGCACGACGCCATGCACATTGCTGGCGCGCTTGCCGTCGAGCACGATCGAATCGATCCGCACTTCCTGCCCGCGCACTTCGCCGCTGGCACCCGAGCCGATCACCTCGAACGCAGCCGGATCGAACGCGACATGCGCGCGCTGCGCGTCCTCCTGCGTCAGCGCGACGATATCGGCGCCGGTATCGACGACGAAGCGGATCGGTTCCTCGTTGACGTCGGCGACGGTGAGGAAATGGCCGCTCGCCGCGCGATCGATCACGGTCTCGACCGGCGTATCGACCGCTGCCGCGGAAGCTGGCGCCACGGCGACGGGACGGGCCGTCGGAATCGCCAGCCCGGCGGCAATACCGACGATCACCACGGCAAGGAGAGCGACTTTCATGCCGCTGTCTTTAAAGTGGAAAATGCTGCACGACGGCTAAGCGACGTGGTTAAAGCCGACCTTTACGCCGCCGCGACCGCCTCGCGCGCCGCGTCCGCCGCCTCGATCTCCGCCGCCTTGGCTTCGACCAGCTTGACGATGTGCTCGATCATGTCGGCGCTCTGCACATGATGGTCGGTGACGCCCGACAGATAGACCATGTGCTTGCCGTTGCCGCCGCCGGTCAGCCCGATATCGGTCTCGCGCGCCTCGCCGGGGCCGTTGACGACGCAGCCGAGCACCGACAGCGACATCGGCGTGCGGATATGCTGCAACCGTTCCTCCAATGCCTGGACGGTGCGGATCACGTCGAAGCCCTGGCGCGCGCAGCTCGGGCACGACACCACGCGCACACCGCGATTGCGGATGCCCAGCGCCTTGAGGATTTCGAAGCCGACGCGAACCTCTTCCTCGGGTTCGGCCGAGAGCGAGACGCGGATCGTGTCGCCGATGCCGTACCACAGCAGCGAGCCGATCCCGATCGCACTCTTCACCGTGCCACCGACGAACCCGCCGGCTTCGGTGATGCCGAGATGCAGCGGGCAATCGACCACTTCGGCGAGCTGCTGATAGGCCGCCACGGCGAGGAACAGGTCGGATGCCTTCACCGCGACCTTGTATTCGTGGAAATCATGGTCCTGCAGGATCTTGATATGGTCGAGCGCGCTCTCGACCAGCGCCTCGGGGCAGGGCTCGCCGTATTTTTCCAGCAGGTCCTTTTCCAGGCTGCCGGCATTGACGCCGATGCGGATCGAGCAGCCATTGGCCTTGGCCGCGTTGATCACTTCCTTCACCCGCGCTTCCGAGCCGATATTGCCCGGGTTGATGCGCAGGCACGCAGCGCCCGCATCCGCCGCCTCGAGCGCGCGCTTATAGTGGAAGTGGATGTCGGCGACGATCGGCACGCGGCTGGCGCGGACGATCTGCTTGAGCGCCGCGGTGCTTTCCACATCGGGGCACGACACACGGATGATGTCGACGCCGGCATCCTCGCAGCGGCGGATCTGGTCGATCGTCGCCTTGGGATCGGAAGTCGGCGTGTTGGTCATGGTCTGCACGGTGACCGGCGCGTCGCCGCCGACGGGCACGTTGCCGACCATGATCTGGCGGCTGGTACGGCGCGTGATATCGCGCCACGGACGAACGGACATGCGGTGAGATTCCCTAGGCTTCGTCACCCTTATAGCGCGCCTCGACCCCGTCGCGATAGCGCCGGCTACCACGCAGTTCGGTTCCGCTCGCCATCTGCACCGTAAAATCACCGCTACGGTCGGTCTCGATCCGCCGGATCGCGTCGCGCCGTATAAGGTGGCTGCGGTGAATCCGCGCGAATGTGGCGCCCAGTTCGACCTCGACCGCGCTCAGCGTCGCGCGATGCAGCAGCGTGCGCGGCCCCCACCCGATCTCGACATAATTGCCTGCCGCAGAGACGCGCTCGATCTCGTCGACCGGCACATGATGCGTCACCGCGCCGTCGTTCACCGCCAGCCGGCGCGGCGCCTCAGCAGGCGTCGTCGCGGCGCGCGCGATCAACCACTGCGCGACCAGCGCGATCGCCGAGAATTGCAGGAAGGTGCCGACATCCTTGCGATATTCGTAGAGCAGCGGGTTACTGATCCCGACCATGAACTGGTAGTGCTCGCCCTGCCCCCAATAGACCGCGACGCGCATCGCAACCATCAGCCCGATATGCCATAGCGACGCCGGCACGCTCGCGCCCGCGATGATCAGCGCCACGCCCCACCACGGCAAGGTCGCGCGCCGCAGTCGCATCACCATCCACCAGATCACCGGCACCTCGCTCAGCCAGGCGATGATGCTGCTGACTTCCCACAGCCACACATGCGCCGTGGTGACCGGCACATGCGCGGCGGCGAAATCGCTGATCATCGAGGTGGCATTGGCGATCATGATCACGCCGAGAATCACCATGAAGCCAACGCCGAACAGCAACGCGAGCCGCCGTTGCGCCCCGTTCATCCCGCGCCACCCGCCGCTCGTCCCTGTGCCCGTCGCCATCGTCCCGCCGAAACCGCTGCTCGCCCCTCTCCGATACCGGGCCACGACCCCGCCCGCTAGCCATCGTCATGCGAACACGGAGGTAACGATGCGACGGCATTACGGCATGGACTGGCTCAGGATCGGCGCCTTCGCGCTGCTGATCTTCTATCATATCGGCATGGTCTTCGTGCCATGGGGCTTTCACGTGAAGACCGCGCAGCCGGAGGCCTGGGTCGAGATCCCGATGCTGCTCACCAACCCGTGGCGGCTGACCTTGTTGTTCGTCGTGTCGGGCTATGCCAGTCGCGCGTTGTTGTCGAAGACACCGGGGCTGGGCGGTTTCCTCAAGAGCCGCAGCGCGCGGCTGCTGATCCCGCTCGCCTTCGGCATGGTGGTGATCGTCCCGCCCCAGACCTGGGTCGAGCTGGTCGGCAAACATGGCTATGACCACGGCTTCACCTGGTTCTGGCTGCACGATTATTTCCGTTTCGGCACGCTGTTCGGCATCGTCATGCCGACCTGGAACCATCTGTGGTTCGTCGTCTATCTGTGGGTCTACACGCTCGCCTTGTGCCTGCTGGCGCTGATCCCCGGTACCAATCGGCTCCAGCCCGTGTTCGACCGGCTGTTCGGCGGCGCACGCGGCCTGTGGCTGCCACTGGTGTTCCTGCTCGTCACGCAATTCTGGTTGTTCCACCGCGAGGACGACACCCACGACCTTTTCGGCGACGCGCTCGCCCATCTGCAATATTTCCCGGCCTTGCTGTTCGGCTTCGGCCTGGCCGGCTCGCGCACGGTGATGACGGGCCTGGCGCGCTGCTGGAAGCTGTCGGCGGCCATCGCTGTGGCGAGTTACGCGATCATCGCCGGACTGCTGGTAATCTATCCCGACTTCAGCTTTCCGACGCACGATGTCGCCACCGTCTTCCGCCTCGCTCGACAGATCGACACCTGGGCGGCGATTGCGGCGTTGATCGGGCTGGCCGAGCGCTTCCTCGACCGCGATCATCGCTGGCGCGCCACGCTCGCCGAGGCGACCTTCCCCTTCTACATCATCCACCAGACGATCATCGTCCTGGTCGAATACTGGCTGCTGCCGCTGCACATCGGCGCGCTGGCCGAATTCGCCGTGCTCTTACCCGCGACGATCGCCGGCTGCTGGGCCTTCTATCTCATCGGCCGCAGGATCGATCGCTTGCGCCCGCTGATCGGGTTGAAGCGCGGCACCTCACCGGCTACCGCCCGCCGCAATGATCGAAAGACCAGTCTCGACGCTGGCGATCCGCCGTGGCGTCAGAGCGATCGCGCGCAGCCGGATCTCGCCTGATGCTGCCGTTGGTTCAGCTTCGCTGAACGGCGGCACCGGCGATCGTTCGCGTCCGATGATGGCGCGGCATTACGGCATGGACTGGCTCCGGATCGGCGCCTTCGCGCTGCTGATCCTCTACCATATCGGCATGGTGTTCGTGCCGTGGGACTTCCATGTGAAGACTGCCGATCCCAATGCCTGGGTCGAGCTGCCGCTGCTGCTCACCAACCCGTGGCGCCTGACCTTGTTGTTCGTCGTCTCCGGCTATGCCAGCCGCGCGCTGTTCGCCAAGTCGGCGGGCGTGCGGGGTTTCCTTGCCAACCGCAACATGCGCCTGCTGGTCCCGCTGGCGTTCGGCGTGACGGTGATCGTGCCGCCGCAGACCTGGGTCGAGCTGACCACCCAGCACGGCTATACTGCGGGCTTCGGCTGGTTCTGGCTGCACGATTATTTCAGCTTCACGCGGGTCGACGGCGTACCGATGCCCGACTGGAACCATCTGTGGTTCGTCGGCTACCTCTGGGCCTATACGCTCGGCCTCGCCGCGCTGATGCTGATACCCGACACAAGCCGCCTGCAGGTCCCGTTCGACCGCCTGTTCCGCAGCCGCCGTGCACTGCTTTTGCCGCTCGCCTTCCTTTTCGTCACGCAATATCTGCTATTCCAGCGCGTCGCCGACACCCAGGATCTGATCGACGATCCGCTCGCCCATCTGCAATATTTCCCCGCCTTCCTGTTCGGTTTCGGCCTGGCCGGGTCGCCCGCGGTGATGCGCGGCCTCGCTCGCCACTGGAGACTGTCTGCGGCGATCGCCGTGATCAGCTACGTCACGCTCGCCGTGTTGACCTGGGCAGCGATCGCCGCGCAGCCGATCGGCCTGTCCTGGGATAATCTGACCCGCCTGTCGCGCATCGCCCGGGTGATCGACGTGTGGGCCGCGATCGCGGCGCTAATCGGCCTCGCCGAGCGCTTCCTCAACCGCGACAGCGCCTGGCGCACCACGCTCGCCGAGGCGGTGTTCCCCTTCTACATCATCCATCAGACGATCATCGTGCTGGTCGAATATTGGCTGCTCCCGCTGCACCTCACGCCGCTCGCCGAGTTCGCCATCCTCGTGCCCGCGACGATCTCTGGCTGCTGGGCCTTCTACCTGGTCGGCCGCCGCATCGACTGGCTGCGCCCGCTGATCGGGTTGAAGCGCGCCGATCACACGTCTACGGCCCCAGGCCATGACCGACACGGCAAACTGGACGCTGGTGATCCACGGTGGCGCGGGCATGATCCTGCGCGAGCGGACCTCACCTGACACCGATGCCGGCGTCCGCGCCGCACTGAATCGCGCCCTCGATGCGGGCAGCGCGATCCTCGCGAGCGATGGTTCCGCGCTCGATGCGGTCGAGGCGGCGGTCCGCGTGCTGGAGGACGATCCGCATTTCAACGCCGGCCGCGGCTCGGCGCTGACCATCGACGGCGCCGCCGAACTCGACGCCGCGATCATGGACGGGTCGAATCGCGCCGCCGGCTCGGTCGCGGGCGTCACCACCACGCGCAATCCGGTCACGCTGGCCCGCGCGGTGATGGAGCAAAGCGCGCACGTCCTGCTCGGCCGCGAGGGTGCCGATGCCTTCTCGGTCACGCACGACCTCGACCAGGCCGGGCCCGACTGGTTCGTCATCCCCGAGCGCCGTCGCCAACTGGACGAACTCATCGCCGGCGGCGGCAAGTTCGACGTCGACATGAAATACGGCACTGTCGGCGCGGTCGCCCGCGACAGCCATGGCCATGTCGCCGCCGCCACCTCGACCGGCGGCGTGACAGGCAAGCGCTGGGGGCGGATCGGCGATTCGCCCCTGATCGGCGCCGGCACCTATGCCGACGACCGCGCCTGCGCCGTGTCGTGCACCGGCGCCGGCGAATATTTCATCCGCCTCGGCGTCGCCCATGAGATCGCCGCGCGCGTCCGCCTCGCCCACGAAGGCGTCCAGGCGGCAGCCGACGCGGTGATGGCCGAAGTCGTCGCGCTGGGCGGCACCGGCGGCGTCATCGTCGTCGGCGCCGACGGCACGCCCGCCTGGCGTTTCACCACCCCCGGTATGCATCGTGCCCGCACCGGTTCGGACGGCACGAGACAGGTGGCGATCTACGGCGACGAGTGAGCCGCAAGCGCTGCCCCCTGAAGAGGGCGCTCGAGGACATGGTTAACAGTTCGGCAACGCTTTTCTCCGATACGGTCTGAGGCCGGCCGCGCGTCCGGCGACGGGGACCTGCCATGATCACGACCATCCGCCCGCACGAGATCGCGACCCTGCTCGATCGCGCGCCGGCCGGCATCCGCCTGCTCTCGCTCGACTGTTTCGACACCCTGCTGTGGCGCGCAACGCACATGCCGCAGGACGTGTTCGCCGGATTCGGCGATGCCGGCGGCGGGATCGAGCCGCGCGTCGCCGCCGAAAAGGCCGCGCGCTATCGCCGCGCCCGCGCCGACGGCCGCAGCGAGGCGACTATCGAGGACATCCATGCCGAACGTGCCGGCCAGCCCGACCCGGCCGGCGTGGCGCGCGAACTCGAACTCGAAGCGCAGCATTGCTACGCCTTCGCCCCCACCATCGCGCTGATCGCCGCCGCAAAGGCCGCTGGACTCGGCGTGATCGTGGTCAGCGACACCTATCTCTCCGAACCGCAGCTCCGCGCGCTGATCGCCGCAGCGGCCGGCGCCGACGTCGCCGCGCAGATCGACCGCATCTTCTGCTCGTCCGAATATGGCCTGTCGAAGAGCGCCGGCCTGTTCGCCCCCGTGCTCGCCGCGCTCGGCGTGCCGCCCTCGGCGATCCTCCATGTCGGCGACAATCCGTGCGCCGATGGCGACGCCGCCCATGCCGCTGGCCTCAATGCCGTGCATATCCGCCAGTTCGACGAAGCGACCCAGAAGCGCCTGCGGCTGGAGGCCGCCGCCTCGGTGATGATCGATCCCTCAACCCGAGTCTCGAAGCCGGCAATCCAGCCACACCGCGCCGCGCTTGCGCTCCGCGACGAGGGCGACATTGCCTGGTGCATTGGCCATGACGTGTTCGGCCCCGTGTTCGACGCCTTTGCGCGCTGGGTCGGCGACGAGGCGGCTGTGCTCGCCCGCGACACCGGCCGCCCGGTCAAACTCTTGTTCCTGCTCCGTGACGGCTTCCTGCCGCAACGCGTCAGCGAGATACTCGGCGACGCCGATGCGGCGATCGCGATCAGCCGCTTCACTGCGCGCTGCGCCAGCTTCGTCGATGTCGCGGCGATCCACGATTATCTCGAAGCTGAACCCACTGAACGGCTCGACGTACTCGCCTCGCAACTGGGTCTGTCCGAAAGCGAGGCGCGCAAGATCGGCGCGACCTCGGCCGAGTTCCGCCGCAACGTCGTCAAGCCCGATGCGGCCAGGCGCATCGTCTCACGCGCCAACGCCTTCGCCAAGCGCCTCATCGCCCATGTCGTGCGCGACGGGCGGATCGAACGCGGCGATGTCGTGATGCTGGTCGATCTCGGTTATCACGGCACGGTGCAGCGCCTCATCACCCCGGCGCTCGAAGCGGCGCTCGGTGTCACCGTCGAAGGCCGCTATCTGCTGCTGCGTGACGGCGGCGCCTCGGCACGCGCCAAGCGCGGGCTGTTCGATCCGCGCCACTATGACAATCGCACGCTCGGCGCGCTGAGCCGCCAGATCGCGATCCTCGAACAGGTCGCTACCTCGGGCACCGGATCGGTGACCGATTATGCCGACAATGGCCGCGCTCTATATCGTCCCAACCGCGTGTCGCCGGCCCAAGCCGAGGCGCGCAGCGCGATCCAGGCCGGCGTGCTCGACTTTGTGCGCACCGCGCCGGCCGCGGTGCACCGCGCACCCTTGTCCGACGATGGCGAAGCGCGCCGTCGCATGGCGGCGGCAATCCTCGCCCGATTGCTGTTCCTGCCCCAGGCCGAGGAGGTCGCGCTGTTCGGCACCTTCGAGCATGACATCAACCTCGGCACCGACGACCTGGTCGGGCTGGTCGATGGCGATAGCGCGGGCATCGGCCTGCGCCGCCGCGGCCTGCCCTATCTGCGCTCGGTCGAACGGATGTTCCTGCCCGGCGAGCTGCAGCGCCACGGCCTGTCGCTCAACCTGTCGCTGTTCGCGGCCAATTGCCTCGAGCTCGACCTGCGCGCCGGCGATTTCCAGGTCGCACCCTTGCGGGTGCCGGTGCTGCTCGCCGACGCGACGCGGCAGACGGTCGGCGACTTCGACGCTTTTGCCACGCATGACGGCTATCACGCGCTGACCATTCCGATCGGCGACGCGCAGTTCGGCGTCGGCGTGCAGTTCGGCATGATCGCCGACATCGTCCAGTTCGACGAAATCGCCTTTTACCGCGTCGCCGATTTCTACCGTGACACTCGCGCGCGCGCCCGCGCCATCGCCGCCATCCCGGTGCATGATGCGATGACGTGCCTCGCCGATGGCCTGTGGCAATGCTGCGACACCAGCCTGTTGTTCGTGCCCCCGCCGGCGATGAGCCAGCCCGAGCCGCTGCTGCTCTCGGTGGTATTCCGCCCGGTGGTGCAGCGCGCCAAGGTCGCACTCCGCGCCGTAGCCTAAGCCCTGCCGGCGCTCTATAGCGCGTGCCCATGAGTCGTATTGTAACCGCCGCCACGATCGGCGCCTGTGTGGCCGCGATCGGCCTGTCCGCCCCGGCCTCGGCTTATTGGGAATATGGCCACGAAACGGTCGGCGAGATCGCCATGGCCAACGTCAAACCGGCGACGCGCATTGCGGTCAGGCGGCTGCTGGCGAAGACGGCGATGCTCGACACGCCGGAATGCCCGGCCACCACGGTGGAGGGCGCCAGCACCTGGGCCGATTGCATCAAGAAACTCAAGAACCCCGACGGCAAGCCACGCTTCGGCTATGCCTATGGCTGGCACTTCCAGGACGTGAACATCTGCCAGCCCTTCTCGCTGACCGAACCGTGCAAGGACGGCAATTGCGTCTCGGCGCAGATCGAACGCGATGTCGCCACCCTGCGCGACCGCCACGCCCCGCAAAAGGACAAGGTCCAGGCACTGGTCTTCCTGATCCACTTCGTCGGCGACCTGCACCAGCCGCTCCATGCCGGCGAGAAGAACGACAAGGGCGGCAATGACGTGCTCGCCACCTACGGCATCTATTCGCCGCCGCGCTTCAACCTCCACTCGATCTGGGACGGCCCGCTCGCCGAACGCGCTGCGACCACCGGCGGGTCACTGGTCCATCGCTATCCCGCTACGGTGCGCGCGAAGGTGGCCGCCGGCACCGTGACCGACTGGAGCCGTGAAAGCTGGCAGCTCGCCCATGACGTGGTCTACACCAGCGCGCTCAAGGGCGATCCCTGCGCGCCCAACCCGGCGCACGTCACGCTCGACGACGCGACGATCGACAGCCTCGTCCCGGCGGCCCGCCTGCAACTCGAACGCGGCGGCCTGAGGCTGGCCAAGCTGCTCGACAAGGCGTTCACTTAAAATACCTCCCCGGCACGGGGAGGAACAAGAAGTCACCGCTTCACGAACCCCGCCACCGCCGCCGGTACCGCCGGGTCGATCGCCAGCGTCGCATCCCTGTAGGTCGCCATGTTCGCCGCCCGATCGTCGCTCGCCACCTGGCGCAGCACATGGTTGACCCCCGGCACCAGCAGCAACGTCGCCGACGGCTGCGCAGCCTTGAGCAGTTGCGCATCCTTGACGCTGACCTGCAGGTCGCGCTCGCCCTGCACGATCAGCACCGGCAGCTTGACCGCGGCGATCAGCTTCGCAGGATCGTGCGACAACAGGTCGATCCAATAGGATTGCAGCCGGTCGGCGAACAGCGGCTGAATCGGGGCCGGCAACGTCGCCTCCGGTACGCGGTGCCCCGCCTCCAGCGCATCCACCGCCGCCAGCGCGGCATCGAGGATCGGCGCATTGGCGGGGTTGGCGCGCAGCTGGTCGCGCAGCACCGCGCCGATCGGCCGCCCACCGCCCGATAGCAGGATCACACCACACATCCCGGCCGGCGCCTGTGCCGCCTGCAAAGCGACCAGCGCACCCTCGCTATGGCCCAGCACCCACACGCATTTCCGCCCGGTGCGCTGGCGGATCGTCGCGATCCAGGCATGAACGTCATCGGCATAACCTGCGGTGGTCGCGTTATTGGCATCGGCCAGTGCCGCCTTGCTGCCGAACATGCCGCGCTTGTCGACCCGCACGCTGGCCACGCCCTGCACGGCCAACGCCTCGGCGAGCTGGCGATAGGGCCCGCCTGCGACGCCCATCGGATTGTTGCCGTCACGATCGGTCGGGCCCGAGCCGGGAATGATCAGCACCAGCGGCGCCCTGGCGTCGGGGTCGAGCAGCGTGCCCGCCAGCGCACCTTCCGGTCCGGGCGCGGTGACCTCGATCGGGGCGGGGAGGCTGGCCGGCGTCGGCGCGGCGATCATGGCCGCCGCCAGAGCAAAGAGGCCGCTCATCGCCGTCCACTCCGCCAGCGCCACTCGCCATCGGTCTTGGCCACGACGATCGCCACCATCGCCGCGATCAGCGCGAGCCCGGCAATGATCTTTTCGCTCACCATCGGCAGCAGCCGAACCGCCAGCAGCAGCGTGCCCGCAAAGCCGAGCATCACCGCCCAGCCCTGCCAGGTCACCGGCACCGCACCGAAGCCGAAACGCTTGGGCGCGAACCAATAGCCTTCGCGCACACCCGTCACAGCAGCACCGCCAGGCCGAGGCACAGCGCCGCCAGCGACAGCGCGAACAAATAGGGCAGCCGCGCCCTGCTGGTGATCAGTCCGATCATGACCTTACTCCTTATCGCTTTTCGGCGGCCGTCCGCGTTTCGCCGCGACGGGTGCCGACAGTTTCACGCCACGCCGCGCCAGCGCCTCGCGCAGCAGGCATTCGAGCTGGGCGTTGACACTGCGCAGGTCGGCCGCCGCCGCGCGCTCGACCGCCGCGTAGAGCGCGGGATCGAGACGTAGCGGAAACGCCTTCTTGGCCGGACCTGACACTGGCCGCCTACTGGTAGAGCGAGCCGGTGTTGACGACAGGCTGCGTGTCGCGCTCGCCGCACAGCACCACCATCAGGTTCGATACCATCGCCGCGCGGCGCTCGTCGTCCAGTTCGACGACATTCTTCTCGCTCAACATCTCGAGCGCCATCTCGACCATGCCGACCGCGCCCTCGACCAAAGTCTTGCGCGCCGCGACCACCGCTTGGGCCTGCTGCCGGCGCAGCATCGCCCCGGCGATCTCCTGCGCGTAAGCGAGATGCGTGAAGCCGCATTCGTCGACCGTCACGCCCGCCGTCACCAGCCGCGCGATCAGCTCGGTGCGCAGCTCGCTGCCGACCTGGTCGTGGTTGCCGCGCAGGGTCACTTCCTGATGCTCGAAATCGTCATAGGGGTAGCGCGCGCCGATCGTGCGCACCGCCGCCTCGATCTGGACGATGACGAACGCCTTGTAGTCGTCGATGTCGAACAGCGCTTGCGCGGTATCGGTGACCCGCCACACCACCTGCGCGGCGATCTCGATCGGATTGCCGCGCAGGTCGTTCACCTTCAGCCGCTCGGAAATCATGTTGTTGGCGCGCAGCGAAATCTTGCGCCGGCCATGCCAGGGCAACACCCAGCGCAGCCCGGTGTTGCGGTCGGTGCCCTTGTAGGACCCGAACAACGTGATCGCCACCGCCTGATTGGGCTGCAGCATGTAGAAGCCGACCAGCACGAAGGCGAACACGAGTACCGCCCCGGTCATCAATATCCCGCCCAGCGCAGGGTCGTTCTGCATCCACGACGCGCCCAGCACCCCGGCGGCGATCGCCACCAACAGCACCAGCAGCATGATGTAACCGCTCATCGTCGCCGCCGGCCGTTCGCGCGACAACGTCAGCGCATTGCTCCGCGATACCTGATCCCCAACATTGCTCGCCATGACGAACCCTTCCCGTTAATGTGATATCACATTTATATCGAGTTTTGGTGAGTCGCAAGCGGAATCGGATGCGCCGCTCGAGGGAGGCCCGCCAGTGTTTACAAATATCTCGTCATGCTGAACTTGTTTCAGCATCCATGCGCGGTCATCGGAACCATGAGCGACGCCCTTGTGCAAGCCGACCGCGCATGGACCCTGAAATGAGTTCAGGGTGACGATGAATGAAACCCGCAGCGATCCCAGCAGGGGAAAATCCGAACGCAAAAAGGGCAGCGTGTGGCACCACACGCCGCCCCATTGCCTGCCCCGAGGGACAGGAAGATCAGTTCAGGACGATCGTCACCGCACGGCGGTTCTGCGCCCAGCTGGCCTCGTCCGAACCCAGCGCGAGCGGGCGTTCCTTGCCATAGCTGATCGTCGAGATGCGGCCCGGATTCACACCGCGCGCGACGAGATAGTTCTTCGCCGCATTGGCGCGGCGGTCGCCCAGCGCGAGGTTGTACTCGCGCGTGCCGCGCTCGTCGCAATGCCCTTCCAGGCTGATCGGCACATTGGGCCATTGCCGCAGCCACTGCACCTGGCTGTCGAGGATGCGCTGCGACTGCGGATCGATGTCGTAGCGGTCGAGCGCGAAGTGGATCGTGTTGCTGAGCACCGAGCGCTCGAAGTCGGCGCGCGAACCCGGGCGGATGCTCGTGCCCGTCTGGTCCTGTGGTGCCGGCCCGGCGACGGGCGGCAGTTCGGCGGGATGCTTCTTCGCACAGCCGGTCGTCGCCGCTGCCAGGGCAACGGTTACCAGCAGCATGTTCGTCAGTCTGGCCATAAGGCTTCTCCTTCGATCTCGTCGGGACGCTGCGCCACAAACTCCCGGGCACCGTCGCGACTTGGTTAACGAGAGTCAACGTTGGTGGTCGGGGGTCCGCTCAGGGCCGTAACGGCCCCCAGCTTGGATCGGATCCGTCGAGCGGCGTCGGAATACGCCGGAGGGCAACCCCGGTCAGGTCGACCGACCACAGATCCGCCACGCCGCTGCCGCCCTGTGTCGAGCGGAAGAACATCAGCACCCGGCCATTGGGCGACCAGCTCGGACCTTCATCCTGCCAGTCGTCGGTCAGGTTGCGCTCCCCGGCCCCGACCGGGCTCATCACGCCGATGCGGAAATTGCCCTGCACATGGGTATAGGCGATCAGGTCGCCACGCGGGCTCCACACCGGCGTCGCGTAACTGCCTCCACCGAAACTGATACGTTGCTGCTGCGTGCCGTCGGCGTTCATCACATAGAGCTGCTGCTTGCCCGAACGATCGCTCTCGAACACGATGCGTCCGCCATCGGGCGAATAGCTGCCGCCGGTGTCGATCCCAGGCGCATCGGTCAGCCGCTGCGGCGTGCCGCCGGACAATGGCACGCGGTAGATGTCGGTATTACCGCTGATCGCCATCGAGAACAGCACCCAGCGGCTGTCTGGGGAGACGCGCGGCGCGAAGTTGAGGTTGGTGTCGGCCACCAGCAGTCGCTGCCGACCTGTCCCAATATCGTACACATAGATGGACGGGCGATCGCCGAGATAGCTCATATAGACGATCGACCGCTGGTCCGGCGACAGGCGCGGGGTCAGCACGATCGACTGGCCGTTGGTCAGGAAGCGGTGATTCGCCCCGTCCTGATCCATGATCGCGAGCCGCTTGATGCGGTGCGCCTTGGGCCCGGTCTCGGAAACATAGACCACGCGGCTGTCGAAATAGGGGCCTTCGCCGGTCAGCCGCGTATAAACCATGTCGGCGCATTTATGCCCGGCGCGGCGCCAGTCCGATGGCGGCACGACGAAACCCTGGCGGGTCAGTTCACGGCGCGAATAGGTGTCGTAGAGATAGCAGCCGACGGTCAGCGTGCCGTCGCCATTGGCTTTGATGAAGCCCTGCACCAGCGCCTGCACGCCCGCGCTGGCCCAATATTCGAACCCCGGATTGGTCACTTCGGGATAGCTGATATTGTGCAGCGTCTCGCCGCTGACGGGGTTGAACAGCCCCGAATTCTTCAGGTCGTTGGTGACGATCACGGCAAGCTCGCGGCCCAGCACATCGGTCGAACCAGCGGCGGTCGATTGCACGGCGGCGGTCGGCATCGGCGGAATGGCGATCTGCGCCGGAGCGGCGGTACCGCCCGTCACATCGACAACCAGTTCGCCGCCCTGCTGATTGGCCGGCGTGCCCGGCTGGGTCGGTTGCTGTGACGCAGGCGTGGGCGCCGGCGTCGGTGCAGGCGGCGTGGTCTGCTGCGCCGTTGCGGCAGATGCAAGGCTGAGTGCAGCCAGGATCGTGATCGGTCGAAACATCGTCATCGCCCTTTACGGAAGGTGGAAGCGAAGCGTAAAAGTGCGCCAGCCTCTGGGGACATCATAAAGTTCTTGCGGCAGGCCGCGTAGCGGGGCGGCGCATTTGAACGCCGCTATAGCGCGCTCGTCCACCTGCTCGACATAGCGCCGGTTATCATCATCCAGGCCTGCATGCCCGGTAACTTGCGGGTCCGCAGAGAGAGAACCATCGCGGTTGATCGACAATCTGATCGATACCACGATGCGCTGTACGCCGGGCGCCAGCAATCGCTGACGGCTCGCGCAAGGCTGGACCTGCTGCTGGATCTTCGAACCGATATCCATCGCCGCCTCGGCGCTCATCGTCGCTGCCTGTGGCACCTGTGAGTTGGACTTGCTCGGCTGCGCGCCGATCCCCGCCATCACCGCGCCGAGATCGCCGCCGCGCGGGCGCTTGCCCGGTTTTGTGCCGGCACCTGCAGCCTGCGCCTCGGCTCTGGCTGCCTTGGCGGCGGTGCTCGCTTCGCGCGTCGGCGGCGCCCTGGCGACGTCGGGCTTCTTCACCGCGGGCTTTTCCGGCGGCCTGGGCGGGGCCGGGGCCGGCTTGGGCGGCGGCGCGGCCTTGGGTTGCGGCGCGGGCGGTACCGGGTCGGGCTCGCTCGCCTCGGCCGGCTTGGCAGGGGCATCCTCGGGCGTGCCGAGTTCGGGCGCCTTGCTCTGCGCCGGCGGGGTCACCGATTGCGGCGCGGTCGCATCCAGCGCGACCTTGTCGACTAGCGAGACATCGATCGCGGGGGGCGGTGGCGGCGAGGGCGTCGTGCGCGACAGCAAGCCGAGCGACAGCGCGCCGAACAGCAGCACATGCCCGGCGATTGCAATGCCCAGTCCGACTTTCTCCGCCCGATCCATCAGATCATGGTCTGCACGTCATTTGCCATCATCGCCCACCGTGACCAGGGCAACACGGTTGAGACCGGCGTGATTGAGTTCGCCCATGACGCGCATGACCTTGCCATAGTCGAGACGGCGATCGGCCCGCAGGAAGATCTGCGGCGGCTTGCCGGCCTGTTGCTTGGCCGCGATCTGCGCCAACGCGTCGGGCAGCACGGCGTCGGTCACCGCCAGCTTGTCGACATAGATATGCCCCTCGCGGTCCAGCGCGATCTCGACCGGCTGCTGGTCCTGGTCGAGCGGCTTGGCCTTGCTGTCGGGCAGCTCGACCGGCACGCCGGCGGTCAGCAGCGGCGCGGTGACCATGAAGATGATCAGCAGCACCAACATCACGTCGACCAAAGGCGTGACGTTGATCTCCGCCATCGGCGCGCGCCGGCCGCGACCGCGCTGCGAGGGAAGGTTGATCGCCATCAGCCGCGCACCGGCTCGCCTTCGAGCTGGCGGCTCAGCGTGGCGTGGAAACCATCGGCGAAGCGGTTGAGCCGCGCCTCGATGCGGTTGATGCCATGGCTGAAGCGGTTGTAGGCGATGACGGCGGGGATCGCTGCGAACAGGCCGATCGCGGTCGCGAACAGCGCCTCGGCGATGCCCGGCGCGACCACCGCCAGCGAGGTATTCTGCGCCGCCGCGATATGCGTGAAGCTGCTCATGATGCCCCACACCGTGCCGAACAACCCAACGAACGGCGCCACCGCGCCGACCGTTGCGAGGATGTTCAGGCGGTCGGACAATTTGTCGATCTCGCTCGCCACCGCCGCGCCCATCGAGGTCGCCAGCCGCTCGCGCGTGCCGCCGCGATCGACCGTGCCGGTCGCGGTCGACCGGCGCCATTCGGCAACGCCGGCCGAGAAAACCTTGGCGATCGGCAGTTCGCTGTCGCCCTCGCGGCGGTGGAAGGCATCGACATCGTCGGCCTTCCAGAAATCGCGCTCGAAGCGGTCGATCTTGCGCCGCGTGCCGCCGATCCGCACGCCGAAACTGACGATGATCGCCCAGGTCCAGATGCTCGCCAGCAGCAGCCCGCCCATCACGATCTGCACCAGCAGGTCGGCCTGCAGGAACAAGGCGACCGGCGACATCGAGCCGGCATCGGTATGCAAGAAGAAATCGGTCACGCTTGTTCTTCCCCCTGGACCAGCACCGTTTCGAAGGCGGCGATCCATTCTTTCGGCTGGCGGCGCGGCCGGCCCGTTGGCCCGACCAATGCCACCGTCACATCGGCTTCGGTCAATATCGTGTCGCCGCGCATGACTCTCTGATGAATATTGCCCGAGGCGGCGCGAATCTGTGTCACTTTGGACAGCACGACGAGCTTGTCGTCGAGGTGCGCCGGGCGAAGATAGCGGATCGCGAGGGCGGTGACGGCATAGCCGCCCTCACCTCCCTTGATCGCACCGCCATGATCGATCCCGATCAGCCGCAATATCTCGGTCCGCGCCCGTTCCATGTAGCGCAGGTAATTGGCGTGATAGACAACGCCGGTCAGGTCGGTGTCCTCGAAATAGACCCGTACCGGGAAACGGTGCTCCTTCCCGCCGAAGCGCCCTTCGAGCGGCTGGTCCTCACTATGCGCTGGCATGACCCGACCGTTAGCCGAGCCGGGACGGAGACGGAACCCCGTTCGTCCCGCCGGGCGCACGACTTGACACCGGAGTAACCTTGAGGTTACATGTCACCCATAGGTTACATATCCGGGGATTCGACATGGTTGTACAGAATGACACGGAGGTCGCCGACCAGCTCGGCCGCAGGCGCTCGCGCTTCACGATCGTGATCGCCATCTACTTCATCGCCGGACAGGCAGTGTATCTCGACCAGCCGGCGCACGATCCGCTACGATTGGTCGATCACATCAGGCTCAGCGCCTGGCTCGTCTGGGCGGTGGTGATGATGGTCCTGCTCGCCACCAACGGCCCGTGGCTCCGCAACAAGGCCGTCCGCGCGCTGATGAACGACGAGGTCACCCGGGCGAACCGTGCCGAGGCCTTTATGTGGGGTTTCTGGGGCGCGATGCTGGTCGCGGTCGCGCTCTATTTCACCTCCCTGTTCGAGCCGCTGAGCGGCCGTGAGGCGATCCGTGCCGTCGTGACGATCGGCCTCGGCGCCGCGCTGCTCCGCTTCGGCATCCTGGAACGGCGTGCGCTCAAGGATGGCTGACGGCCTGCGCAACAGCCTGAAGGACGAACGCACCCGGCTCGGCCTGACCCAGGCCGAGCTGGCCGAGCGCGTCGCGGTCAGCCGCAAGACGATCAACACGGTGGAGAACGGCGTGTTCGTACCCTCGACCACCCTCGCGTTGAAACTGGCGCGGGCGCTGGGGTGCCGGGTCGAGGACATCTTCCAGCTCGACAATCCCAACTGAGATTGTGAGACGCCCACCCCCAACTCCGTCCGTCATGCTGAACTTGTTTCAGCATCCATGCGCGACCAGCGGCCACAGGAGCGTCGCTCCTGGCTCAGATGACCGCGCATGGACCCTGAAACGAGTTCAGGGTGACGGAAGTTGGTGAAAACTCAGCGCTCGTCCTGAAACCCCGGCTGCGCATCCACGTGCGGCTCGGCATCCGGCGCGCTTTCCACCGGCGCCAACGGCACCCGCGCATTGGTCGCGAGCGCGACGCGCGGCATGTCGTCACTCGCCGCCAGCGTGAAGCTCGGCCGCGCGACGCACTGCGGCGCCGGCGCAAAGGCCTGTTCCAGCTGCGGCAGCGCATAACGCGCAAAGGCATAGAATTCACCCGGCTCCACCGTCTCGCTGTCGCGCAGCAGTTCGCGCGCCGTCGCGCAAAAGGCGTCATGCGCCTCGGGCGTGGCGAAATGGTTGTAGAGCCGCGTCATGTCGTCATCGTCTCGCGCCTGCCATGCCGCCCCGAAGCGCGCGCGATAGGCGGTTTCGACCCCGGCCCGCGCCGCCGCGAGCGGCGCGCGGTCGTTGGCCAGCATCGCATTATACTGCGCGACCATCGTCCCGGCATCCGCATCGCGGCACGCCAGCGCCGCAACATTCAACCCGGCGCGGACATGCCACGCCACCTCGTCAGGCGAGAGATCGGGACCGACCGGCCCGAAAGATTGCGCCGCCGCGGGTGCGGCAACGATCAACGCAGCGACGATCGCCGTTGCGGTACGCATACACTGAACCATGATGATACCCCCTTCATGCCCAACAGGGAGGATCGCGCGGACAGGGATTAGCGGTGGTGAAGGAGCCCGGAAAACGCTGCGTTCACCACTATTTGCGCATCGTCACTTTCCCGCTGGACGCGGCGGCCGTTACCCGGGCAAGCTGAGCGGCATGACCGCACCCGCCCTCAGCATCCACGGCCTTGCCAAATCCTTCGACAAGCCGGTGATCGCCGGGCTCGACATGGAGATCGCCGCCGGCCAGCTCTACGCACTGCTCGGCCCCAACGGCGCGGGCAAGACCACGACACTGCGCATGGTCACCGGCCTGACCCGCCCCGATGCCGGCACGATCCGTATCTTCGGCATCGACGCGCTGGCCGATCCGATCCCGGCCAAGGCGATCACCGCCTGGCTCCCCGACGAGCCGATGCTCTACGACAAGCTCACGCCGTCGGAGTATCTCGCCTTCGTCGCCGGGTTGTGGCGCATGAACCCGGCGCACGCCGCCGGCGAGGCCGAACGGCTGCTCCACTGGCTCGATTTGTGGGACGAGCGCGACACGCGCTGCGAGGGCTTCTCGCGCGGCATGAAGCAGAAGGTCGCGCTGGCCGGCGCGCTGATCCACGACCCGCAGCTGCTGATCCTCGACGAGCCGCTGACCGGGCTCGACGCCAATATGGCGCGCGCGGTCAAGGACGCGCTGCGCGCGCAGGTCGATGCCGGCAAGACGGTGATCGTCACGACCCACATCCTCGAAGTGGCCGAACGCATGGCCGACCGCATCGGCATCATCGCCGGCGGCAAGCTGCTGATCGAGGGCAGCCTGACCGAGCTGCGCGAGCATGCCGGCAATGAGGGTGGCACGCTGGAGGACATCTTCATCCGGCTGACGAGCGCGGCATGAACGGCGGCGGCCTGTTCGCGCCGGGCTCCTTCGCCTGGCTGGCGCGGCACGAGCTGTTCCTGGCATGGCGCAACCGCCCGCAACGCGGCGCGCTGCGCTGGCTCGGCTTCGCCTTCCTCGCCGTCTGGGTCGGGCTCGGCTGCTTCATCGGTTGGTTGCTGCGCGACGTGCCGATCCCGCAATATCCGCCGATGTTGATCGGTGCGCTGGTGGTCAGCATCCTCGCCTTCACCTTCATGACTACGCAGGCGATGATCGGCAGCCAGCAGACGCTCTACGAAAGCGGCGATCTCGCCTTGCTGTTCACCGCGCCGATGGAACCGCGCAACGTGCTGCTCGCCAAGCTGCTCGGCATCGCCGGCGCGATCGTCATGACCTATACGTTGCTGCTGCTGCCCTTCGTGCTGCCGGTCGCGATCCTCGGCCATCCCCAGCTGTTCGGGCTGGTCGCGCTGCTGTTCGCGCTGGCGCTGGGTGCCGCTGCGGCCGGGCTCGCCATTACGATGTTGATCGTCAGCATCGCTGGCCCGCGCGCGGCGAAGACGGTCGGCAAGATCGTCGCCGCGCTGCTCGGCGGCAGCTTCTTCCTCGTCAGCCAGCTCATGTCGCACGCCGATCGCGGCACGCGTGCCAACCCCTTCACCACCCTGTACCACTATTTGCGTGAGAGCGGCTTCGGCAGCGAGGGCTGGAGCGCCCTGCCCGGCCGCGCCGCGTTCGGCGATCCGCTCGCTGCCTTGTTCATGCTCGGCCTGGGCGTGGGGCTGTTCGCGCTGGCCGGTGCCGCGCTGCAGCGCCGCTTCCTCACCGGCTATCAGGACGGCGGCGCCAAACTGTCGCGCAGCACCGCGCAGGGGCGGCCGATGGCGCGGCTGTTCCATGCCGGGCTGACCCGCGCGATCTTCGCCAAGGAGTGGCGCCTGCTGGCGCGTGACCCGGCGCTGGCCTTCCAGCTCGTGCTGCGCCTCGTCTATATGGCGCCGATCCTGTTCGTCGCCTTCGGCAACGGCCGCCACCTGGCGGTGGGCCCGACCCTCGCTTTCGCCAGCGTACTGGTCGCGGTCCAGCTGGTCGGCAGCCTGTCCTGGCTGACCGTGTCGGCCGAGGACAGCCCCGACCTGCTCGCCGTCGCGCCGGTCATCAAGGACGATATCGACACCGCCAAGCTGCTCGCCGCCTTCGCCATGGCGGCGCCCTTTGCGATCGCGCTGCCGATCGCGATCGCCTTCCACACCATCTCCGGCGCGATCGCTACGCTGGTGATCAGCGCGATCGGCGGCGGCCTGTCGGGCATGGTCGAGCTGCAGTTCGGCAAACCCGGCCAGCGCGCCAACTTCACCAAGCGGCGCCAGTCCGGCTCATTCGTCTCCGGCATCCTCAACCTGGTGATCTCGTTCGCCTTTGGCAGCGTGGCCGGCGTGGTGGTCTACTTCCTGAGCTGAGCGCTCAGTGCAGCGTCTCGCCGCGGGCGCACATCGCGACGAACTTCGCGATCCGCGCCGCGCGGGTCTCCGGCTTCTTCGCCTCGTGCACGCGGTAGAGGATGGCATAACGATTGGCGCCGGTCAGCGTGTCGAAGAACGCGCGTGCCTCGGGCTCGGCGTCGAGCGCGATGGCGAGGTCGTCGGGCACGCCGATCGTCGTCGCCGGCGCATAGGCCGCCTCCCAGCGACCATCGGCCTTTGCCGCCTCGATCTCGGTCAGCCCCGCCTTGGCGATGCGACCCTTGGCCATCAGCTCGGTCGCCCGCTTCCGGTTGTTCTCCGACCATTTGCCGCGAGGCTTGCGCGGCGTGAAGCGGATCAGCCACCAATCATCGTCATAGGGGTTAAGCTGGCCATCGATCCAGCCATGGCACAGCGCCCCGTCGATCGCCTCGGCCTTCGTGACGGACGCCACGCCGGCGCTCGCCTTGGCGAGCTTGAGCCACACACCCGGCGACGAACGCGGCTGGTCCGCTAGCCACGCTTCCCATGCCGCGAGGTCGGCGAAGGCGCGGATCGGCAGGCCGGCGCGCTCCTCCATGTCAGGCCGCCCGCTTCTCCAGCGCGTGCGCGGCCTCGGCCATCAGCACGGCGATGATC
This sequence comes from Pseudomonadota bacterium, assembly GCA_040390605.1. Lineage (GTDB taxonomy): Bacteria > Pseudomonadota > Alphaproteobacteria > Sphingomonadales > Sphingomonadaceae > Sphingomonas. The sequence continues at coordinate 61,360 of JAZJXZ010000048.1, read as the reverse complement.
TCGGCGACCGGTTCTTCCTTCGTCACCATGCCGACCGACTGGCCGGCCATCAGGCTGCCATGCTCGACATCGCCGTCGATCACCGCGCGGCGCAGCGCGCCGGCCCAGTAATGCTCGATCTGGAGCTGGGCCTCCATCATCTCGACCTTGCCCTCGTCGAGCAGCTGCGCGACCTCGCGCTGCTTGGCGGTGAACAGCTCGCTCGAGGCGTTCTTCAGCGCGCGCACCGGGATGACCGGCAGGCGCGGGTCGATCTGCACGCTGGCGATGGCGTCGCGCGCCGAGGCGCGCAGGAACGCCTTTTTGAAGTTGGGATGCGCGATGCTCTCGGTCGCGCAGACGAAGCGCGTGCCGAGCTGCACGCCCGCCGCGCCCATGTCGAGATAGCCCGCGATCGCCTCGCCGCGGCCAATGCCGCCGGCGACGAACACCGGAACCTGTTCGGCGACCTCGGGCAGGATCTCCTGCGCCAGCACGCTGGTCGAGACCGGGCCGATATGGCCGCCGGCCTCCATGCCCTCGACGACGAGCGCATCGACGCCGGAACGGATCAGCTTCTTGGCGAGCGACAGCGCAGGCGCGAAGCAGATCAGCTTCGCGCCGTTCGCCTTGATCGCGTCGATCGAGCCCGTCGGCGGCAGGCCGCCGGCCAGGACGACATGGCTGACGCCGTGCCTGTTGCAGACCTCGATCAGGTCGAACAGGCCGGGGTGCATGGTGATGAGGTTCACGCCGAACGGCTCATCGGTGAGCGCCTTGGTCGCGGCGATCTCGGCATCGAGCAGCTCGGGCGTCATCGCCCCGCACGCGATCAGACCGAAGCCGCCGGCATTGGACATGGCCGAGACAAGGTTGCGCTCCGACACCCACGACATGGCACCGCACAGGATGGCAACCTCCGAGCCGAGGAAAGCGGCGCCGCGTGCCATGCGGCGTTGAAGGCGCTCGGCGCCGATCGAGTTCTGGTTCATGCCGGGTGCCTAGCCTTGTGCGGTGGTTTGGGGCAAGCCTGACGCATGCGACAGGCGATTGACGAGCTCGAGATCCAGACCCGCGGCACCGGCCTGCTCGACATCTCCGACCGCGTCGAGGCGTGGGTGGTGGACAGCGGCATCACGGCCGGATTGCTCACCCTGTTCGTCCGTCACACCTCCGCGTCGCTGCTGATCCAGGAGAATGCCGCCCCCGCTGCGCGCCGCGACGTCGAGCGCTACTTCGCCCGCATCGCGCCGGAAAGCGATGGGTACGAGCATGACGACGAAGGCCCCGACGACATGCCCGCCCATCTTCGTGCGGCGCTGACCGCGACCAGCCTGTCGATCCCTGTCGCCAAGGGCCGGACCATGCTCGGCACCTGGCAGGGCATCTACCTGTTCGAGCACCGCCGCGCGCCGCAGCGCCGGCACATCGCGCTGCATCTGATCGGTACCTAGGCGGCGCTCAGGCCGCTTCGTCCTCGGCGTCCAGGCCATAGGCGGTGTGCAGGACGCGGACGGCGAGTTCGGTTTCGTCCTCGTGGATCAGCACGCTGACCTTGATCTCGGAGGTAGAGATCGCCTGGATGTTGATGCCGCGCGCGCCGAGTGTGGTGAACATCGTGCTCGCCACACCGGCATGGCTGCGCATGCCGACGCCGACCACCGAGATCTTGGCGACGCGGGTATCGTGGACCAGATCGCCGAAACCGATCTTGTCGCGCGCCTGGTTGAGCGCCTCGATCGAACGCGGCAGATCCGCCGACGGCACCGTGAAGGTCACATCGGTCGAGCCGTTCGAATGGGCGATGTTCTGGATGATCATGTCGACGTTGATGTTCGCCGCGGCGAGCGGCTCGAAGATCGCGGCCACCGCGCCGGGCTTGTCGGGCACCGCGGTCAGCGTGATCTTGGCTTCGTTCTTGTCGTGCGCGATCCCGGTGATCAGCTGGCGTTCCATGTCGTCGATTTCCTCCTCGCCCACGATCATCGTCCCGGGCAGCGTGTCCGCCGCATCGCCGTCGACGAAGCTCGACAGCACCTGGACGCGGACCTTTTCCTTCATCGCCAGCCCGACCGAACGGGTCTGCAACACCTTGGCACCGACGCTCGCCAGTTCGAGCATCTCCTCATAGGTGACTTTCTTGAGCTTGCGCGCGCGCGGCACGATGCGCGGGTCGGTGGTATAGACACCGTCGACATCGGTATAGATGTCGCAGCGATCGGCCTTCATCGCCGCCGCCATCGCCACCGCCGAGGTATCCGAGCCGCCGCGGCCCAGCGTCGTCACCCGCTCGCCGGCCGCCACGCCCTGGAATCCGGGGATCACAGCGACCTCGCCGGCCTCGAGGCTGGCATCGAGTGCGGCAGTGTCGATCTCGGCGATGCGCGCCGAGCCATGCCCATCCGAGGTACGGATCGGCAGCTGCCAGCCCATCCAGCTGCGCGCCTTCACGCCTGCTGCCTGCAGCGCGATCGCCAGCAGGCCCGAGGTGACCTGCTCGCCGGCCGAGACCACCACGTCGTACTCGCGCGGATCGTAGAGCGACGAGGCCTCGCGGCAGAAACCCACCAGCCGGTCGGTCTCGCCGGCCATCGCCGAGACGACGACGGCGACCTGGTTGCCGGCCTCGACTTCGCGCTTGATGCGCGCGGCGACGCTGCGGATGCGCTCGATCCCGGCCATCGACGTGCCGCCGAACTTCATCACGATACGTGCCATGGCCGGTGCGGCGCCTCCAATTCACGAAGAGCGCGCCTGATAGAAACGCCTGTGGGGGAAGGCAAGCAATCGCCGCTTCGCCGCCGGCCAAGCAAATCTATCCTCGGAAGCGATCGGTTGATAGACAGCGCCGATGCAGACCACCGCCACCACCCCCTCGACGATCGATCCGAGCGAAGCCGCGCATTTCGGTGCGATGGCGGCGGAATGGTGGGATCCGAAGGGCTCGTCGGCGATGCTGCACAAGCTCAACCCGGCGCGGCTGGGCTATCTGCGCGAGCGGGTCGACGCGCACTGGCATGGCGACAGCGCGAGCTTCACGCCGCTTTCGGCCAAGCGCGTGCTCGATGTCGGGTGCGGCGCCGGCCTGTTGTGCGAGCCGCTCGCCCGGCTCGGCGCGACAGTGACCGGGATCGACGCAGCAGCCGAGAACATCGCCGCCGCCCGCGCCCATGCCGCGCTGTCGGGGCTGGGAATCGACTATCGCGTCGGCGGGATCGAGGCGCTGGCCGGCGAGACGTTCGACCTCGTCACCAGCCTGGAGGTGATCGAGCATGTCTCGGCGCCGGACGCCTTTATCGCCGGGCTCGCCGCCGCGCTGGCGCCGGGCGGGCTGCTGATCCTCTCCACCCCCAATCGCACCGCGCTGTCGCGGCTGGCGCTGATCACGATCGGCGAGGGGCTCGGCCGCATCCCGCGCGGCACGCATGACTGGGAGAAGTTCCTCACGCCCGACGAGCTCACCGAGTTGCTCGAGGCCGCCGGGCTGAAGGTGATCGACACACGGGGGCTTTCGCTGTCGCCGGCGCGGGGTTTCGTGATGTCGGACGACATGAAGCTCGATTACTTCGTGACGGCGGTGAAGGCGTAGCGCGGGGGCCCAAGCGCGAGCGGCGCGCTTTTCCGCGGCTATTTTTCGATTCCACGCTGCTCAACGCGGACGCAGCCATCCTCCTTTGGCTGCCATAAGCGTCCGCACTGCCTAGCGGCCCGCCAGCGAGTCCACGAGAAAATCGACCAGCGCGCGCAACCTGGGCAGGCGTCTCAGGTCGCGATGGTAACCCATCCACAGATCGCGCCCGGGCGGCAGGTCGCCCAGATCGACCCGTTCGACTTCAGGGGTCGCTGCCGCCAACACGACCGGCAGTACCGCAACGCCGAGCCCGGCCGCGCACGCTCGGGCCTGCGCCTCCCGGTTGTTGCTGCGGAAGGCGATTGGCGCCTTCGGAAATCGTTCCCGCAACCACGGCACGTCAGGCATGTGACTATACCCGACATCCATTGTGATCAGCCTCGGCTCACCCTGGGCTCCGGATCGCCGATAGACGGCATATTCGAGCCGAAGCAGCCGGCGCTGGATCACATCGGCTTCCTCAAATCGGGCAATGCGAAACGACAGGTCGCTTTCGCGTCTTGCCAGCGAATAGAGGCGGCTGTCGGTAACGAGTTCAACCGTTACGCCCGAATGACGCTCGGCGAACCGCGACAATGCCGGCGTCATGATATGCACTCCGACCCACTCGGACGTCGTCACGCGTATATCACCCTGAAGCCGCTGATCGCTTCCTGCCAACGCGCGTTCCATCGCGACGGCCTCCTCCTCCATCCGCTCAGCATGGGCGAGCATTGCCGACCCCTCATCGGTCAGCACAAAACCGTGTGCGGTGCGCTGAAATAATGCCTGTCCGACTGCCTCCTCGAGGGCCTTGAGCCGGCGCCCCATCGTCGGTTGCGTCTGGCGCAGGGTCCGCGCTGCGGCGCCCAATGTACCCCCTCGGGCTACCGCCAGAAAAACGCGAATGTCGCTCCACTCGATATGCATAAATGCATGGATGACATACAATGATCGGCAATTCCAAACATTTGAACATGATCTATTTCGGGGCTCGGCGCGATGCCCGACCTGAGGAGGCGATCAATGAACTCTTATATGCGTGCGGCGGTAGTGAGGTCGGTTGACGGCGATTTCATCATCGAGGAACGGGGCCGTCCGGCAGCCGGGGCGGGTGAGCTTCTGGTTCGGGTGAATGCAAGTGGCGTAAATCCGCTCGATATAAAGGTGCGCGCCGGCGGTTCGGGCCATGCACGCCATCCGTTTCCGGCAGTGTTCGGCATCGACATGGCCGGAACGGTTGCGGCGGTGGGCGAAGGTGTCACCGGCTTTGCGGTCGGGGACGAAGTCTTCGGCATGACCGGCGGTGTCGGTGGAATCCAGGGCTCGCTTGCCGACTACGCCGCCGTTGACGCGCGGCTCGTTGCTCATAAACCCGCCAACCTGTCCTTACGTGAGGCGGCTGCGCTGCCGCTCGTGACGATCACCGCGTGGGAAGGGCTGGTCGACCGCGCGCGCGTCGAGCCCGGCCAGCGCGTGTTGGTGCACGGTGGGGCCGGCGGTGTTGGCCACATTGCCGTCCAGGTCGCGGTTGCGCACGGGGCCGAGGTCTTTGCCACGGGCGCGGCCAGGAATTGCAAAGTGATCGAACAGCTGGGTGCAACTGCGATCGACTACGAGGCGGAACAGGTCGCTGACTATGTCCAGCGCTACACGGGCGGCGAGGGATTCGATCTGATCTTTGACAGCGTCGGTGGGTCGACGCTAGACGCGTCGTTTGAGGCGGTGCGCCGCTTCGGTCATGTCGTCAGCGCGTTCGGCTGGGGCTCGCACTCACTTGCGCCGTTGTCGTTCAAGGGCGCCACCTATTCAGGTGTTTTCACGCTCCACCCGCTGCTCACCGGCGTGGGTCGTGAGCATCATGGCGACATCCTGCGTGCGGCGGCCCGCCTCGTCGAGGACGGCAAACTGATGCCGATCCTGGATCCGCGCCGCTTCACGCTCGACACCGTCGCCGATGCCCATGACATCGTCGCCAATGGCACCGCGCGCGGCAAGGTTGTGGTTGATGTCGGCTGAGCCACCTCGGTCGAAGAATTCAATCGCTCGGCAGGGCGGGCATGTCCGTTGCCGCCGCGCGCCGTGGATCAATCAGGAGTCGGACGAAGAGAGAGGTTCGTCTCACCGGATACGGCCACGCGACTGAAGGTGTCGAACTTCGCGACATCACCGGACCCGGCAGTCCTGGTTCCGGACAAGCGATTATTGCGGTCAAATACGATATCAGGACGATCGGCCCGGCGAGCGATTCCCCCACGCATGGTTGGCGGATCGTCGCGCTTCCGGAGAGGCCGCCAGGATGCGTGGGTGAAAAAGCCACAGGTTCGAGATTGTCGAGATGGAAGCCGAACCCCCAGCGCGCCGATAAGACCGAGGAAGGCGCCTGCTACGAACCCTGATGTATCGTCTCCGCATCGCATCTTGGGCTCGACTTCGCCGACGCCGCAGCTAGCGTGAGGACAGTAGCGGGAGACGTATCCTGACACGCTATCACGCCGACCTTGCCGGAACCCGGCACCGCTTCACCGACCTGCGCCATCTGCTTGCCGCGGCGAGCCCGATCAGGTCGGGCGATGTGCTGGCCGGCATCGGCGCCGACAGCGCCGAACAGCGTGTCGCGGCGCGCTTCGCGCTCGCAGATCTGCCGCTACGCACGCTGCTCGACGATCTGGTCATTCCCTATGAGGCGGACGAGGTCACCCGGCTGATCGTCGATCGCCACGATGCGGGTGCCCTCGCCGCCATTGCGCATCTGACGGTCGGCGGTTTTCGCGAATGGCTGTTGTCGAACGACAGCGATGGCGCAGCCATCTCCCGCGTCGCGCCGGGTGTGACGCCCGAAATGGCCGCGGCGGTGTCGAAGCTGATGCGCAACCAGGACCTGATCGCGGTGGCGCGCAAGATCGAGGTGGTCAGCCGCTTTCGCAACACGATCGGGCTGGCCGGGCGACTGTCGATGCGGTTGCAGCCCAATCATCCGACCGACGACCCGGCCGGCATCGCCGCCTCGGTGCTCGACGGGCTGCTGATGGGCGCGGGCGATGCGGTGATCGGGATCAACCCGGCGCGCGACGATGTCGCGACCACCGCGATGCTGCTGCGTCTGCTCGACGAGATCCGCCTGGCCTATGCCATCCCGACCCAGTCCTGCGTGCTGGCGCACGTCACCACCACGATCGAGTTGGTGCGGCGCGGGGCGCCGGTCGATCTCGCCTTCCAGTCGATCGCCGGGACCGAGGCGGCCAATCGCGGCTTCGGGATCGATCTCGCCTTGCTTGCCGAAGCGCGGGACGCGACGCTGTCGCTGGGGCGCGGCACGGTAGGCGACAATGTGATGTATTTCGAGACCGGCCAGGGATCATGCCTGTCGTCGGGCACGCATCACGGCGTCGATCAGCAGACGCTGGAGGCGCGCGCCTATGCCGTGGCGCGCGTGTTCGACCCGTTGCTGGTCAATTCGGTGGTCGGCTTTATCGGCCCGGAATATCTTTATGACGGCAAGCAGATCGCACGTGCGGCGCTGGAGGACCATTTCTGCGGCAAGCTGCTCGGCGTGCCGATGGGGGTCGATATCTGTTATACCAACCATGCCGAGGCGGATGGCGACGACACCGATAATATCCTGACCCTGCTCGGCGTGGCGGGCGTGACCTTCATCATGGGCGTGCCGGGCGCCGACGACATCATGCTCAACTATCAGTCGACCAGCTTTCACGACGCGCTGTATCTGCGCGAGGTGCTCGGGCTGCGGCCGGCGCCAGAGTTCGAGGCGTGGCTGGAAGAGATCGGGCTGGCGCAAGGCGGGCGGATCGCGGACCAGGCGCCGCCCGCACTGTCGCTCGATCGCATCGCCGCGCTGATGCTGCCCTATGGCTGAGCCGCCGGCCCTGCGCGACCGGCTACGCCCGCTGACCCAGGCGCGCGTGCTGCTCGGCCGCGCCGGGCAGGGACTGCCGACCCGGGCGCTGCTCGATTTCCAGCTCGACCATGCGCGCGCGCGCGATGCCGTGCATGCCGCGTTCGAACCGGAGCGGGTGGCAGCGGCGCTGGGTCAGCCGGTTATCGAGGTGCGCAGCCAGGCCGCCGATCGTCACGAATATCTCAGCCGGCCCGACCTCGGCAGGCTGCTTAACCCGGACGACGTCGCCAGCCTTGCCGCGACCGGCGATACGCTGGCGATCATCGTCGCCGATGGCCTGTCGGCGACCGCGGTCCATGCCCATGCCGCGCCGCTCGTCACGGCATTGCTCGCGCGGCTGGCGGGCTGGCGGATCGCGCCGATCGTGCTCGCGCATCAGGGCCGCGTGGCGCTGGGTGATGCGATCGGTGCTGCATTGGGTGTCGAACTGGCGGTGGTGCTGATCGGCGAACGACCGGGGCTCAGCGCGCCGGACAGCCTCGGTGCCTATCTCACCTGGCAGCCGCGGCCCGGGCGCCAGGACAGCGAACGCAATTGCGTGTCGAACATCCGCCCGCCGCACGGCCTGGGTTATGACGCGGCGGCGGACACGATCGTCCAGTTGCTCGTCGCGGCGCGGCGGTTGCGCCTGACCGGGGTATCGCTGAAGCCTGGTGCAGACGGAGCGCCGCCGCCGCTCGCGTCATAGCCCGAGCCGTTTCTCCAGCCAGCGCGCCGCCGCCTCCGGGCTGTCCTTGTCGGCGTCGCGGTCGACGCGGTAATTGGCCTCGCGCATCGCCTCGACCGGGATCCGCCCGACAAGCGATTGCAGCGTCCGGATGAACTTCGCGTCGCGTGCGTGTTTCGCGCCCGTGAGCAGGATCGCGTCGTAATGCGGGATGGCGTGGCGCGGGTCGCCGAGCACGACGAGGTGCTGCGCGGCGATGCGGCCGTCGGACGAGAAGGCCGAGATGACGTCCGCCTGGCCGCTGTCGAGCGCGCGGTACATGAAGGTCGGGTTATAGGCGTGGGCACTGGCGAAACTGAGCGGATAGGCGCGCTTCACTGCGGCCCATTCGGGGCGTTCGAGGAATTCGAGATCGGCGCCGAAATTGAGCCGGGGCGCCGCGCCGACCAGATCCTCCAGCGTGGCGATACCATGCGATTTTGCCGTGTCGGTACGCATCGCAAAGGCATAGGCATTCTCGAACCCGAGCGGACCGAGCAGCCTGACGCGGTGCTCGCGCTCGCTCCAGCGGCCGATCTCGCCGAGCATCGCGGCGGCATCGGGATTGTCGGTGCGGCGCATCTGGTTGGTCCAGATCGTGCCGGCATAATCGACATAGACATCGATATCGCCGCCCGACAGCGCGCCGAACACCACCGCCGATCCGAGCCCGTCGCGGTAGCGCACGCGGTAGCCCTCGCGCTCGAGCCGGTGGCCGATCAGCCGCGCGAGGATATATTGCTCGGAGAAGCCCTTGGCGCCGATCGTGATCTCCGACCCGCCGCGGGGCCACAAGGGCGCCAGCGCCAGCGCGACGCCGACGAGCAGTGCGACGCCGGCCGCCAGGACCGGCACGCGCCTCCGCCGGCGGATGCCATATTCGATGGCACCGAGCAGCGCGTCGACGGCAAGCGCGAGACCCGCCGCGCTGACGCAGCCGGCGAGCACCAGCGCCCAGTTCTGCGTCTGCAGGCCGGCGAAGATCATGTCGCCAAGGCTCGGCTGGCCGACGGTGGTGGAGAGCGTCGCGGCACCGATCGTCCACACCGCCGCGGTGCGGATGCCGGCCATCAGCACCGGGGCGACGAGTGGCGCCTCGACCAGCCGCAGCTTTTGCCAGCCGGTCATGCCGACGCCGTCGGCGGCCTCGATCACCGCCGGGTCGATGCCGTTCAGGCCGGTGACGCCGTTCCTGAGAATCGGCAGCAGCGCGTAGAGGGTCAGCGCAAGCAGCGAAGGCAGGAAGCCCAGCGCGGGGATACCGCCGCCAACCAGCGCCGAAAGCGACAGCAGCAACGGATAGAACAAGGCGAGCAGCGCGAGCGAGGGGATGGTCTGGATCAGGCTGGCCAAGGCCAGCGCGACGCGCGCGACGGCGGGGCGGCGGGCGGACCAGATAGCGAGCGGCAGGCTGATCGCGAGGCCGAGCAGTAGCGCCGAGGTGGCGAGCAACAGGTGCGCGGCGAGCAGATCGGGCACGCGCGCGAGGGCGTCGAGGAAGGCGGTCATGAGACGCACCGCCCCCAATCCTCCCCGGAACGGGGAGGGGGACCATGCGAAGCATGGTGGAGGGGCTGGTCGGGGGTGTGCAGGCCTCCTGCGCGAAGGGCGCGTTTGCCCCATCGGCAAACGAACGCGCAATGTTCGCGGCGCGGTCGCGCCCGACCAGCTCCTCCACCGCCTTCGGCGGTCCCCCTCCCCGTACCGGGGAGGTATTGGAGTTGCGGGGCGCTCACGCCCCCGCTCCCAATGCGTGCAGTTTGGCCGCCTGCGCCCTTGGCACCGCGACCAGCGCATCGGCCTCCGGGCCGCCCTTGCCGGCGAGCAATTCGGCCGGCGTGGCATCGGCGACGATTCGGCCCGCGTTCATCACCAGCACGCGGTCGGCGAGGATCAGTGCCTCGGCCATGTCGTGGGTGACCATCAGCGTGGTCAGCCCCAAGCGGTCGTGCAGCGCGCGGATCGCCGTGCCGAGCTGGTCGCGCGTCACGGGGTCGAGCGCGCCGAACGGCTCGTCCATCAGCATCAGCCCCGGCGCGGTGGCGAGGGCGCGTGCGACGCCGACGCGCTGGCGCTGGCCGCCGGACAAGGCGTCGGGCATCCGCGCGGCGACCTGGGCGGGCAAATCGACCAGCTCGAGCAGTTCGGTGACACGCGCCGCCCGGCCCTTCACGCCGGCGAGGCGCAGGCCGATGGCGATGTTCTCGGCCACGGTCATGTGCGGGAACAGGCCGACATTCTGGAACACGTAGCCGATGCGTCGGCGCAGTTCGTGCGCCGGCACCGCACCGACGTCCTCGCCGCCGATCGCGACGCTGCCGGCGCTCGGCGCGATCAGGCGGTTGACGGTCTTGAGCAGGGTCGACTTGCCCGAACCCGAGCTGCCGACCAATGCGACGAAACTGCCCGGGGCGATCTCCAGCGTCACCTGTTCGACCGCGAGCGTGCCGCCGAGATAGGCTTTGCTCACGCCGGAGAAGGCGACCGAGGGGCCGAAGACATGCAAATCTGCCATCGCCTTTGGTTGTGCGGGACGATAGGCAGGCGGTCAAACGGGAACGGGGAAAACGGCCGTGAGCGAGACCAAAGCGATTTTCATCACCGGTGGCGGATCGGGCATCGGCCAGGCAACCGCGAAACTGTTCGCGGCGCGCGGCTGGCGGGTCGGGCTGGCCGACGTCAACAAGGCCGGGCTGGCGGCAACCGCGGCGATGCTGCCCAAGAACATGGTCGAGACCTATGTCATGGACGTGCGCGACCGCGAGGCGTGGGTGGTCAATCTCGACGCCTTTGTCCGATCGAGCGGCGGGCGGCTGGACGTGCTGTTCAACAATGCCGGCGTTGGTACCGGCGGGCCGCTGGCGACGATGAGCTTCGAGGATATCGACCGCACCGTGTCGATCAACCTGATGGGCGTGCTCAACGGCGCACGGATCGGCCATGCCTATCTGGCCAAGACGCCCGGCTCGTGCCTGCTCAACACCGCCTCCGCCTCGGCGATCTACGGCTCGGCCGGGCTGGTGCCCTATTCGGCGACCAAGTTCGGCGTACGCGCGCTGACCGAGGGGCTCGATGGCGAATGGGCCGGCGACGGTATCAAGGTACGCGACCTGCTGCCCAGCTTCATCGAGACGCCGCTGCTCGACGCGACCACCGGCGACAGCAATCGCTCGGTGCGTGAGAGCGTGGTCGCCGCCGGACTCGAGCTGACCCCGGTCGATGCGGTCGCCGAGGCGGCCTGGGCGGCGGTGCATGGCGACAAGGTCCATACCTATGTCGGCAAGACAGCGCGGCGCATGGCATTTGCGGCGCGCTGGATGCCGAACGCGATGCGCAAGATGATGCGGCGCGGGGTCGTGAGCGAACAATAGCCGCACAGGCCGGTTGTGAAGCCGGCCGATTCACGTCAAAGGAGGGACAGCGCCATGGCACTGCCCCCCTTCCCCTGGATCGACGTCGTCATCCTCCTCGCGATGATCGTGCTCAACGGCGTCTTTGCGATGTCCGAGTTGGCGATCGTCTCGTCGCGCAAGGCGCGGCTGGAGGCGATGGCCCGGGCGAAGAAGCGCGGCGCGCGGACCGCGCTGGCACTCGCCGCCGACCCGGGCAAGATCCTGTCGACGACGCAAATCGGCATCACGCTGATCGGCATCATCGCCGGCGCCTATTCGGGCGCGAGCCTGGGCGAGCCGATGGCCGCACGGCTGGCGTGGCTGGGTTTCTCGCACGAGACGACCGAGACTTTGGGCTTCGTGATCGTCATCGGCTTCACGACTTATGCTTCGCTGGTGATCGGCGAGCTGGTGCCGAAGCAGATTGCGTTGCGCGCGCCCGAGACGCTCGCCGCGATCATGGCGCCGGCCGTCGCGACGCTGGCATGGATCACCGCCCCATTGGTGTGGCTGCTCGATTCGTCGAGCGGCCTGTTGTTTCGGCTGATGCGATTGCAGCGCGAGACCGAGGAGCATGTCACCGCCGAGGAACTGCACCTGATCGTCGCCGAGGCATCGAAATCAGGCGTGATCGAGGAGCATGAACGCTCGATCATCTCGGGCGTGGTGCGGCTCGCCGACCGTCCCGTACGCGAGGTGATGACGCCGCGCACCGAGATAGAATGGATCGACATCGCGCTAGACGATGCCGGCGTCCGCGCCGCGCTCAGCGATTGCGGGCACAGCCGGCTGCTGGTCGCGGAAGGATCGGTCGACGCGGTGGTCGGCGTCGTCCAGGCGCGGGACATCGCGACCGCGCTGGTGCGCGGCGAGAGCCTCGACCTGCGCCAGCTGATGCGCCAGGCACCGGTGGTGATCGACCAGATCGATGCGATGGACGCCCTCAACGCCTTGCGCCAGGCCGAGGTGCCGATCGCGCTGATCCATGACGAATATGGCCATTTCGAAGGCATCGTCACGCCGGCCGACCTGCTCGCGGCGATCGCCGGCGAGTTCGCTTCCGACGCCGATCCCGACGATGAACCCTCAGTGGTGGAGCGCGATGATGGATCGTTGCTCGTCGCGGGCACCATGGCGGCCGATTTGCTTGCCGAGCGCATCGGCATCGACCTGCCCGAGGACCGCGATTACGCCACGGTCGCGGGGTTGGCGCTGGCGGCGTTCCGCCATTTGCCCGGCGAAGGCGAGAGCTTCATCGAGCAGGGCTGGAAGTTCGAGGTGGTCGATCTCGACGGGCGCAAGATCGACAAGCTACTGGTCAGTGCGGTGACGCGCCGCTGAGCCGCTGTCCCTCCCGTTCGTGGGAGGGGGAGCTTATTCCATCCCGACGCGCATCGCCGCGCCGGCGACGAACGGCGCACCGGCGACCAGCAACAGGCTCACCGCCGCCAGCAGCTTCAGCGCGCCGACGCCGCCATCGATCGAGCCGGCACCGAAGATCAGCAGCGGCACAGCGAGCGGCAGCATCACCAGCCCCGCCACAGCGCTGGCACCGCGCAGGCCGGCGACCAGCGCCGAGGTGGCGATGGCCAATGCCGCGAGTCCCGGCGTGCCCAGCAGCAGGCCGAGTTCGACCGTTGCAAGGGTCGCGCCGCGCAGGCCGAGCAGGCCGGCGGCGACGATCGCGGCGAGCATCAGCGGCGGGCCGAAAGCGAGCCAGTGGGCGACGATCTTGGCCGTGGCGACGACGCTCATCGACAGGCCGCGCGTGGTGAGCTGGTCGAGCACGCCGTTCTCGGCATCGGGACCGATCAGCCGCTCGACCGGCATCAGCGCGGCGAGCAGTGCCGCCGCCCAGATCACGCCGCCACCGACCCGCGCCAGCAGCGTGGCGTCGGGGCCGATCGCGAAGGGAAACAGGATCGCGACCAGCAAGAAGAAGGCGAGCGGATAGATCGCGCCGCCGCCGCTCCAGGCGCGACCGAGGTCACGCGCGACAAGGGTGGCGAAGCGCCTCATGCGGCGGCGCCCAGCGCGATGACCTGCGCGTCGGGCAGGTCGATCGGCAGATGCGTCGCGACCAGCGCCACGCCGCCGCCGGCACGGTGCGCGGCGATCAGCGCAGTCAGCGTGGCGACGCTGGCCGTATCGAGGCCATTGGCGGGTTCGTCGAGCAGCCACACTGGCGCTTCGCTCGCCACCACACGGGCGAGCGCCGCGCGGCGGCGCTGGCCGGTCGACAGCAGGCGCACCGGCACGTCGGCCAGCGGCGCGAGCGCCGTGGCGTCGAGCGCGCGGACGACACGGCCCTTGGGATCGGCGGACGCATCGAGCTTCGCCCAGAACAGCAACGCCTGGGCGAGCGGCCACGGGTCGAGTGCGGGCGCCTCGGCCATCAGCGCGCGCGCCGGTTCGCCTTCGACCACACCCCGGGCGGGCGCAAGCAGCCCGGCCGCGACACGAATCAGGCTCGACTTGCCGACGCCGTTCGGCCCGCTGACCAGCGCCGCCGCGCCCGGCGCCAGCGCAAAAGACAGGTGTTCGAACAACAAACGCCCGCCGCGCGCGCAACTCACGTCGCGAAAAGCCAGCAGGTCGCTCAATCGGTCACCGCATCTTCGAGCGCGTGCATATCGTCGTCGGACAGGCCGAAATGATGCCCGACCTCATGCACCAGCACATGCGCGACCAGCGCGTCGAGCGCGACGCCGCTGTCGATCCATTCGTCGAGGATCGCACGACGATAGAGGTGGATGCGATCGGGCAGCGCGCCCGAATCGAGCGAGGATTTCTCGCCCAGCGGGCGGCCGTGATAGACGCCCGTCAGTTCGAACGGATCCTCGATGCCGAGCGCGTCGAGCGTCTCGTCATCGGCCAGTTCCTCGACCAGCAGCACGACATTGTCGAGATGCTCCGCAAAGGGGGAGGGAAGCCCGGCAAGTGCGGCGCGCGCATAGGCCTCGATCGTCGCCGCATCGGGCGCGGTCAGCGGGGCGGATTGATCGGTGCCGGGCATCGGCTATGCCTAGGGTTCAAAGCTACACACGGCAACGGTGAGGACGGCATGGAAATCGCGCAACTCGATGACGAAGCCCGTGCCGAGGCGCTCGATGCACTCGACGAATGGGATTATGACGAGGCGCGCGATGCCATCACGCGCAGCTTTGCCTTTGCCGATTTCAGCGCCGCCTTCGCCTTCATGACGCGGGTCGCCTTGCTGGCGGAGAAGGCCGACCATCATCCCGAATGGTCGAATGTGTGGAACCGGGTCGACATCCTGCTCACCACGCATGACGCAGGCGGGCTGTCGCAGCGCGATGTGGACCTGGCCGAGGCAATCGACGCCTTGGTAGATTAGGACGTATCGAGAGCCAGTGACGCCGCGGCCTGGGGCGATCTCAGGCGCGCAGATTTGCGCCGGCTGTTTCCGCTGTTCCCCGCGATTATTTTTTGTCTGCTGTTCCGCCGGCGAGAATGCCGAATTCAGGATGATTTTTCCGATGCTTGGCGCACGCGCGCTGTTATCGAATAACAGCGCAGGAACAGCGGCGGAACAGCGAGCATAACAGCCGGCCTGCCGCTGTTCCGCGGCATAACAGCAGCGCTGATCGGTGTTGTATTTTATTCAAGCTGAGAAAGAGCGGGACGAGGCGCCTTGGGCGAGTGCTCCGTCCGATCCCAGCCTGCCATTGTCCGCCGATAACTTGAATCATAGCGAGATTCCCCGCGGTGCGTGTCACCGGCGCGCGGTGAAGAAATCCCTGAGCAGCGCCGCCGATTCGGCCTCTGCGATCCCGGCATAGATTTCAGGCCGGTGATGCACGGTCGGCTGGCCGAACAGCATCGGGCCATGCTCGACCGCGCCACCCTTGGGATCGGACGCACCATAATAAAGCCGTGCGATGCGGGCATGGGCGATCGCGCCGGCGCACATCGCGCAGGGTTCGAGCGTCACCCACAAGTCGCACTCATCGAGTCGTTCGGCGCCGAGTGTCGCCGCGGCGGCGCGCAGGGCGAGCATTTCGGCATGGGCGGTGGGATCGTGCAGCGCGCGCGGTGCGTTGGCCGCGGTGGCGATGACGATGCCGTCTCGCACCACCACGGCGCCGACCGGCACCTCCCCCTGAGCGGCGGCTTGCGCCGCAGCATCGAGCGCGGCACGCATCGGGGCGGGAATCGGGAACATCGTCCCGTCATGCCGCGCCGCGCCGGTATCCGCTAGGGAGATTGGCGCCAGCGCGACATGGTATCAGACAGTTCGGCTTATTGGGTGTTGCCCGGCTGCGCCGGCTTGTCCATCGTCACGGTCGGGACGGTGATCGTCTTGTTGGTCGTGGTCACCGTGGGCACCTCGATGCTGCGATTCTCGGTGCCGACCGAGATGGTCGCGACGTCGGCCTTGACCGCCGGCGCCTTGCCGCCTTCGAACTTCAGGCTGGGCATCGAGCCCGGCGTGGTCTGCAGGGTCATCATACCGGTGGCCATCAGGCCAGCGACGACAAGTGCGGCAAGGCCGATAAGGACGAGAAGTGCGCGCATGGTGTCTCTCCGGATAAGGTAAATTCGAATCGCTTGCGTAATTAACGCTAGATTCCCGTCATTGGTTGCGTGGTAAAGGCTGAATCGGTTGACGCACCGTCCCGAACTGGTTATCGGCGCGGCCTTTCCGGGACCGGCTCGTCTGGTCCGAATATCAGGATTTATGAATCATGTCGCGCATTTGCGAACTGACCGGCAAGGGTCGGCTGGTGGGTAACAATGTTTCCCACGCCAACAACAAGACCAAGCGCACGTTCCTGCCGAACCTGCAGAACGTCACGCTGATCTCGGACGCACTGGGCACCAGCGTGAAGCTGCGCGTCTCGACGCACGGCCTGCGTTCGGTCGAGCATGTCGGCGGCCTGGACAACTGGCTGGTCAAGACGACCGACGACAAGCTGTCGCTGCGTGCCCGTCGCCTGAAGCGCGATGTGTCCAAGAAGCTGACCGCCACCGCCGCCTGATTTCGCGGCGGGTTCGCCCGCCGCCGATTCGCTACCGGCCCGTATTCCCAGCCCGGGAATGCGGGCTTTTCGCGTTTGGCCTTGCCGCCACCTTGGCCGGCAGGGGATCGAGCCGGAATTTGAGCAGATAGCTGTGCTGGAGGAACAGCTGGTTGTCGTCCGACACCAGCCAGATGATCGTCGCACCCTTCTCGCGTGTCGCCACCACCCCTTCGAAATTGTCATGGATCAGCGGCGCGGCCAGCGTGGCGATCTCGCGACCGCGCAGCACGGCACCGGGGCGAATCGCCTGTCGCTCCACCACGACCAGCTTGTTCGACCAGGTGAAGGGCAGGGCGAACCGGCGCGTCAGGATCAGCAGCCTGCCGTCGGGCAGCACGGTCATGTCGCTGGGGTCGTAACCGGCCGGCGGGACGAAGCTGAAGCGAAAGCCGTGGCGGGGATGCTGTGTCGGGTCGCCCGCGAAGAACAACCCCTCGCACAGCGCGCCTTTTTTCTTCTCGCCATGTTCCTCGATCACCAGCATCCCGCCGCCCGGCAACAGCGTCATCGATTCGGCCCCTGTGTTGACCGGCCAGTCCGCCATCGCCGGCGGGGCGGCATGCGCCTCGGCGCGGGCGAAGCCGGGGGCAAAGCGCCAGATCTCGTTGGCACGTTCGAACCCGACCCAGATCTGTCCGGTCCGCGGATCGACCGCCATCGCCTCACTGTCGCGATCATATTTCGCCCAGCCCGTGCCGGGCCCGCCGGGCAGTTCGGCGAAGCGCACCTGTTCCACCCTATTGTGACGGCCGAGGCGGAACGAGACGATATTGCCGCCATCGCTGAGGAGCGTGAAACGCCCGCGATCGATATGCATCGAGGAGAAACCGCCGAACGCATCGCCATGCCCGCGCAGTTCTATGCCGCCGAGCCATAGAAGATCGCCGACGCGGCGTTGCGCGGAATCGTCCGGATTGAGGACGACGGGCAAGGATTCGATGCGCCGGTCGGTGCCCAGCAGGGGCAACTGCGGTTCGCCCATCCATTGCGGGACAAAGATCAGCACGAGCAGGATCGACCAGAGCAACCGCATCGCCCTGCCCTGATCGACCCGAGCGTCCAGCGCAATGCCGGCCGCGATTCTGAACCTTGGCTAACGATCCCATTCAGGGCGCGCTCAACGCGAATCGGTCAGAAGCTGTGCATCGGAGGCGCTTTCGCCATCGAAGTCGGAAATTTCGCCGACCATACGGGAGACTGAAGATGTTCAAGAAACTTTCGCTCGCCGGGGCCGCGCTCGCCATGGGCGCCACCGCCCTGATCCCCGCCACGCCGGCCGCGGCGCAGAGCTATGGCCGCCATCACTATGACCGTGGCTATGACGACCGCTACGGCGACCCCTATCAGGGCGGCTATCGCGGTGGTTACGACCAGCGCGGCTATTATAATCAGCGCGGCTATAACGGCTACAATCGCTATCAGTATCGCGACCAGTGCCGCAAGGGCGACACCGGCACGATCATCGGCGCGATCGCCGGTGGGCTGCTCGGCCATTCTGTCGCCGGTCGCGGTGACCGCACGCTGGGGGCCGTGCTCGGCGCCGGTGCCGGCGCCCTTGCCGGCCGTGCGATCGAGCGGTCGGATCGCCCGGACTATTGCCGTCGCTGATGTCGGCGTGAAGGCGGTCGGTCCCTAGCCGGCCGCCGCTGCGCGGGAGTGCAGCACCCCGACACGGCCGGCGGGCCGGTTCCCTGACCGGCCCGCCCCCCAATCCACGGTTCCCTCGGGTAGCGTATCGAGGGCGAGAGCCGGTCCCCGCAAGGGGGCCGGCTCTTTGTCGTGGCGCAGGCGCGGCTACGACCGCGCCGGTGCGCGTAGCGCAGCACCGCGACCGGCCGGCAGGTCGCCGCCAGGGCGAACCTGGCCGACAGCGGCTTTGCCGCCGGCGCGGGACGGGATTCGAGAGGGAAGAACAAGGAGGCAGTGGGGCGACGGCAAAGCCGCCGCCGTCGGCCGGATCGGGCTGTGCCCGTCCGCCGGCCGTGCCGGGTGCTGCGCGCCTAGCGCGCATCGGCAGCTAACTTGTGGTTAGCCGCCTGCACCCGTCAGTACATATGCTGCCCGCCATTGATGCTCAGCGTCGACCCGGTAACGAACCCGCCATCCTCCGAGCACAAAAACGCCACGCCGCGCGCAATCTCGCTCGCCTGGCCAAGCCGGCCGACGGGGATCTTGGCAACGATCTTCTCCAGCACATCGGCCGGCACCGCCGCGACCATGTCCGTATCGATATAGCCGGGCGCGATCGCGTTGACCGTCACCCCGGCGCGCGCACCTTCCTGCGCCAAGGCCTTGGTAAAACCGTGGATACCCGATTTGGCCGCCGCATAATTGACCTGGCCGTACTGGCCGGCCTGGCCGTTGATCGAGCCGATATTGACGATCCGCCCCCATTTGCGGTCGCGCATGCCGGGAAACACCGCCTTGGCCATATTGAAGCAGCCGCCGAGATTGGTGTCGATGACCTCTTTCCATGCCTGGTAGGTCAGCTTCATGATCGTGCCGTCGCGGGTGATGCCGGCATTGTTGACCAGCACATCCACGTCGCCCAGCGCGGCCACGACATCGGCCACGCCGGCCTGGCACGCATCGTAATCGGCGACGTCCCATTTGAACGCCTTGATGCCGGTCCGATCGGTGAATTCGCGCGCGCGCTCGTCATTGCCGGCATAATTCGCGGCAACGGTCATGCCTGCTTCCTGCAGCGCCAGGCTGATCGCCTCGCCGATCCCGCGCGTGCCGCCGGTTACGATCGCCACTCGTGCCATATTCACCTCTCCCATGTCCTCGGCCAAGGCTAGGCGGTGCGGGTCCAGCCTTCAAGCTCCCGGCCGATCAATTTCCGCAGCATCGCGATACCGACAGGGCCGTCGTTCAGGCATGGCAGATAGGCGAAGTGCGTGCCGCCCGCGCCGGTGAATTGTTCCCGCCCGCGGATCGCCAGTTCCTCCAGCGTTTCCAGGCAGTCAACCGAGAAGCCGGGCGCGACGACGGCGACGCGTTTGCTACCCTTGCCCGGCAGCGCCGTCAGCACGGTGTCGGTCGCCGGCTCGAGCCATTTGGCGCGGCCGAAGCGCGACTGGAAAGTGACGACCACCTCGCGCCCCAATGCCTCGCCGAGCAATCGTGCGGTCTTTCGGCAATGACAATGATAGGGATCGCCCAGCTCCAGCGTGCGCTGCGGCATGCCGTGAAAGCTGGTGAGGAGCACCTCCGGCACGAAATCGAGCGTGGCCAGGCCGGCCTCGACCGATCGGGCGAGCGCGTCGATATAGGCGGGATCGTCGTGATAGGGCGGAAGCGTGCGGATCGCGGGCTGCCAGCGCATCGCGGCCAATGCCGCGAATGCCTTGTCGTTGGCGGTCGCCGTCGTCGCGGCGCAATATTGCGGGTAGAGCGGCGCGAGCAGGATACGCTCGCAGCCCGCCGCTTTCAGAGCGGCAAGCCGCTCGTCGATCGCCGGGCGCCCATAACGCATTGCCCAGTCGACCATGACCTCGTCACCGAACGCGTCGGCCAATGCAGCCGCCTGCAGGCGCGTGAAGGCGGCAAGCGGCGAACCGTCGTCGCGCCATACCTGGCTGTAAGCGTGCGCCGATTTCTTCGGCCGGGTGTTGAGGATGATGCCGCGCAGGATCGGCTGCCAGGCGATCGGCGGGATCTCGACGACTCGGCGATCCGAAAGAAATTCGGCGAGATAGCGACGCACCGAGCGCGCATCGGGTGCGTCGGGCGTGCCCAGGTTGATCAGCAGCACGCCGATGCGCGGCGCCGGTACATTCGGATGGTCGGCGGAAAGGGTCATGCGTCTCCTGGCACCAGCGGCAGGTTGCGCATGCGGAAACCGGTCGAGGCCTGCAAGGCGTTGGCGATCGCCGGTGCCACCGCCGGCACGCCGAGTTCGCTGACGCCGCCGGGATCGGCCTCGCTGCGGATCAGTTCGACGGTGATGTCGGGGGTATCGGACAGGCGCGGCAGGCCGAGCGCGTGGAAACCCCGCGCATCGGCATGGTTCTCGGTGAAACCGGTGCTCGATCCCGAAGCGGCGGCCATACCGAAGATCAGTCCCCCCTCGATCAGCTGCTTGACGATGTCGGGATTGACCTGGCGCCCACAATCGACCGCCGCGACGATGCGGTCGACGCTGATCGCCTGGCCCTCGCCGATATGCGCCTGGACCAGCACCGCGATATGGCTGCCGCGAAAGCTGTGGCAGGCGATGCCCTGGCCGCTGCCCTGCTCTCCGCCGCCCCAGCCACCGAGCGAGGCGGCGGTCGACAGGCAGCGTGCCAGCCGCACATCGCCGCCGAGCATGCCGATGCGGAACGACAAGGGCTCGGTGCCCGCGACATGCGCCAGCTCGTCGAGGAAGCATTCGGTGAAGAAGCTGGTGTAGCTGTGCGCCCCGCCGCGCCAATGGCCGGTCGGCACGCCGATATCGGCCGGATGATGGTCGATGGCATAAGCCGGAATGCGGTAGAACGGCATCGCGCCGGCCACGGCATAGCCGTCGCCCATCCCGTCGAACGCCAGTGCGGCACCGGTCGCGCGGTCGTGCGCCATCAGCCGCGCGGCGAGTTCGCGGCCCGTGGCGGGGGCGGCGATCTTGGCCAGCCAGCCGAGAATCTGGCCATTTGGGCCGAGCTTCGCCGCCATCCGCGCCATGGCCGGCGCGCGAAAGCGATCGTGCATCAGGTCCTCGGCGCGCGACCACACCAGCGACACCGGCCGGCCAAGCTCGCGCGCGATCAGCGCGGCCTGCGCGGCACAGCGATGTTCGAGATTGGCCCCGAACGAGCCCCCGATCAGCATCGGATAGATGGTGACGTCGCTTTCCGACAGGCCGATCGCCGCCGCCGCGGCACTGCGTGCCAGTCCCGGCGCCTGGGTCGGCAGCCACAGTTCGAGTCGGCCATCCTGATATCGCGCCGCCGCGCTCGTCGTCTCGATCGCAGCGTGTGCCGCGAGCCCGACGCTGTATTCGGCGGTGACCAGCCGCGCGCCCTTGAACGCCGCCGACAGGTCGCCCACCGCGGCCATGCGCTCGCCCGACCCATCGAGCGCGGCACGCAAGGCGGCCGCGATCGAATCGCTGCCGACCAGTCCGCTGCGGACGCGGAAGGTCGGGGCGAGCGCGTCGAGCGCCTTGTTTGCCGCCCACCAATTGTTGGCGGCGGCCGCAACCCATTGGTCGGTCGTCACCACGCCTACCACGCCGCGTATCCTGCCCGCCGCCGCACGATTCACCTGGGTGAGCTGGGCATCGCCGATCGGTGCCTGGCGGACGCTGACGAACACCATGCCGGGCAGCCGCACATCGCCGGCGAAATTGGCAGAGCCGTCGATCTTCGACGGCGTGTCGAGCCGCGGCACCGATTGTCCATAAAGCCGGTCGGCGTCGCCGCCGCGCAGCGGCAGCGGGCTGGGTGCGGCATGGTCCGCCGCCTCGGCCGCCAATTGGGCGAAACGCAGGCGGTCCTTGCCGTGGACGACGAAACCGGCCGCGGTGCCGCACGCCTGCCAGTCGACGCCCCAGCGCTTTGCCGCCGCCTTGCACAGCAACACGCGGGCGGCCGCACCGGCCTGGCGCAGATCGTCCTCGAAGGCGCGGATCGAGCTCGACGCCGCCGTCAGCACAAGACCGGCGCGGGTAGCATGCGCGTCACGCATCGGCACCGGCAGCTTGTCGAACACGCCTTCGAACAACTCCTCGGCGGCGAGCTTGTTGGCGTAGAGCGGATTGAGCGGCGCAGCCTCGACGGCGACGGTGCGCCAGTCCGCGCCCAGTTCGTCGGCAACGATTTGCGGCATCGCGGTATAGACGCCCTGGCCATGCTCGGCCTGCGGCACGGCAATGGTGACATGGCCGTCCTCGCCGATCTTGAGCCAGGCGCCGAATACCGTCTCGCCCTGCGTCGCGGTGAGGTTGGGGGCGTAGCTGCGCGGCCATACCGCCAGCGCGACGAGCAGGCCGACGCCCGCGCCACCGCCGATCAGCAGCGTGCGCCGGTCGATCCTGTCCATGACATCGCGCACCGCCATCGGTGATGCTCTATCGCGGGATCAGCGGAAGGCCAATGCTGCTCTCCAATTCCTTCCTTCTTCATACCTCCCCGTTCCGGGGAGGTACTTTAAGGTCACACCATCGCCCGGTACTTGGCCCTGAGCGTCACCTTGTCGATCTTCTCCGTGCCCAGCCTCGGCAGCGGGCCGTCGGCGAACCAGATGCGGCTGGGCACCTTGAACGCGGCGATGTGCGCGAACAGGAAGGCGCAGAGATCATCGGCCGTCAGCGTCTCACCGTCGCGGAGCAGCACGACCGCGCCGGGCACCTCGCCGAAGCGTTCGTCAGCCAGCCCGAAGACCGCTACCTCGGCGATGGCGGGATGCTCGTAGATCGCCGCCTCGACTTCCTGGCAGGAGATATTCTCGCCGCCGCGGATGATGATGTCCTTCTTGCGGTCGACGATGAACAGATAGCCGTCCTCGTCGAGATAGCCGATATCGCCGGTCAGGAAGTAGCGGTCGGCGGTGAACGCGTCCGCGGTCGCCTCGGGCCGGTTCCAATATTCCTTGAAGTTGGCGACCGAGCGGATGCCGATCTCGCCGCGCGCGCCCTGGGCGACGGGCCGGCCCATCGCATCGAGGATGGCGAGGTCGACCAGCGGCGCCGAGGCGCGGCCGGTCGAATTGGGCTTGGCGAGGTAATTGTCGCGCCAGTTGCCGCAGCCGATGCCGTTGGTTTCGGTCAGGCCGTAGCCGAGCAGCGGCGCGCCCCCGCCCATCTCCTCCTTGATGCGCCGGACATGCTCGATCGGGCGCGGCGCGCCGCCGGCCGCGAAATCGGTGACGGTGGAGAGATTATATTTCGAGCGGTTCGGATGCGTCAGGATCTCGAAGCTCATCAGCGGGACGCCGACGAAATAGCTGATCGCCTCCGCCTCGATCAGCCGCATCGCCTCCTCCGCATCCCATTTCGGCATGAGCACGAGCTTGCGCCCCATGGCGAAGCTCTGGAGGAAGACCGGCACTTCGGCGGTCACGTGGAACAGGGGCACGTTGAGCAGCGTCGCCGGCTGGCCCTCGGGCGGCTTGCCGTCCTGCGTGGCGATGCCGAACATGACGAGCGCCTGCGCCAGATAGTTGAACACTGCCTGGAGCACCGCGCGATGGTCGCTGAGCGCCCCCTTGGACTGGCCGGTCGAGCCCGAGGTGAACAGGATCGTCGCCTCGTCATTGCCGGTCAGCTCGGGTAGCGCGACGGCGTCGCTACCGCTCCCCATCATGGTGGCCAGTGCGACGCCGAGCGGTTGCCTATCCTCGATCGTCACGATCGGCGCGCCGAGATCCGCGACCTCTGCCAGCCGCTGCGCGCGGGGCGGATCGGCGAACACCAGCGAGCATTCGACCTCGGCCATCGCCGCGGCCAGCTCCTCCGACTGCCACCAGCCGTTGAGCAGGGTGGCGATGCCGCCGGCCATGACGATGCCCATGTACAGCGCGATCCAGGACGGCGAGTTGCGCATCGCGATGCCGATACGGTCGCCCGGCTGGACACCATAGCCCGCCACCAGCGCGCGCGCGACGCTTTCAGCCACGGCCTGCACCTGGCCAAAGGTCAGCCGTTCGTCGCCGGCGACGAGGAAGATCTTGTCGCGATGCTCGACGGCATAATGTCGGAAATAGGCCGACAACGTCGCCGGCACGGTCGAAATGACCGGCAGGGCGATACCGCCCAGCGTCACCTCACCGAGCGCGAGCGGTCCGTCCGCGCCGGTCAGCGCGGCCATACCGGCATCCATCCGCTCATCAAGCTGGGTGCGCATCGTCTCTCCCCTTGGTCTTGTCGCCGTGCGCCTTTATGGAGGCGCGAACTCTCGGGGAAAAGCCTTGATCCTGACCGCGCTCGCCGCCGCCCAATCGCATCTGCATTTCGCCGATCTGCACCTCAACCCGGTGGCGATCCATATCGGCTTCATCAGCATCAAATGGTATTCGATCGCCTATATCACGGGCATCGTCATCGGCTGGTGGTATCTGGTCAAGCTGCTCGACCAGCCCGGCGCGCCGATGGCGCGGCGCCATGCCGACGATCTGGTGTTCTATGCGACGCTCGGCATCATCCTGGGCGGGCGGATCGGCTATGTGCTGTTCTACGCGCCCAACATGCTGCTCAATCCGCTGAGCGTGTTCCGGCTGTGGGATGGCGGCATGTCGTTCCATGGCGGGATGATCGGCACCTCGCTCGGCATCATCCTGTTCGCGCGCAAGGAGAAGCTTAACTGGCTGCGCATCCATGACTATCTCGCCTGCTGCGTACCGTTCGGGCTGTTCTTCGGACGCATCGCCAATTTCGTGAACGGCGAGCTGTGGGGCAAGCCGACCAATGTCGCCTGGGGCATCGTGTTCGATCGCACGGTCGCGAGCGGCCTGCCCGAGCCGGCGCGTCATCCGAGCCAGTTATACGAGGCGGGACTGGAGGGCGTCGCGTTGTTCGCCCTGCTGTGGTTCTTCTTCTGGAAGACCAAGGCGCGCTACGATCCGGGCAAGCTCGTCGGCCTGTTCCTGATCGGCTACGGCCTGGCACGCTTCACCGTCGAATTCTTCCGCGAGCCGGATTCGCAGTTCAGCGGCGGCTTCTTCGACAACGTCATCCATATGGGACAGGTGCTGACGCTGCCGATGATCATCGGCGGCCTCTATCTGGTGATGACCGCAGCGAAGCGCCGCACCCGCGTCGAGCCGATCGCGGGGAGCGAGAGCGTCGCCTGAGGTGAACGAAGGAACCTTGAGCGATCGGCTGGCGCGCGCGATCACGCTCGCCGGGCCGATCCCGATCGCGCAGTTCATGGCGGCGGCGAACGCGCATTATTATGCCACGCGCGATCCGCTGGGCGCGGGCGGCGATTTCGTCACCGCGCCCGAGATCAGCCAGATGTTCGGCGAACTGATCGGGCTGTGGTGCGCCGATCTGTGGGATCGCGCCGGACGGCCGGATATCGCCTGGGTCGAACTTGGGCCGGGACGAGGCACGCTTGCTGCCGATGCGTTGCGCGCCATGGCGACGGTCGGACTGGCGCCGCCGGTGCATTTCGTCGAGACCAGCGCGGTACTGCGCACGGCACAGGCCGAGCGCGTGCCGCATGCGACGTGGCATGACGACGTGACCACCCTGCCGACGGACCGCGCGCTGATCGTTATCGCCAACGAATTCTTCGACGCGCTGCCCATTCGGCAATTGCTGCGCTGGGGCGAAGGGTGGCACGAGCGGCTGGTCGCCCGCCAGGACGTGCTGTTCCTGCCGATCCCGGGCAAGCCGGTGCCCGACGAGATCATTCCGCCGAGCCTGCGCGATGCGCCGCCGGGCTCGATCATCGAGACCAGCCCGGCGAGCATCGCCACCTTCCGCGCGCTGGCGCGGCGCATCGTCGCGCAAGGCGGCGCGCTGCTGGCGATCGATTATGGCTATGACGGCCCGGCGCTCGGCGAGACGCTGCAGGCGGTGCGCGGCCATGGCTATGCCAATCCGTTCGATGCGCCGGGCGAGCAGGATCTGACCGCACATGTCGATTTCGCCACGCTCGCCGCCGCGGCGCGGATCGAGGGCGCGAGCGCTTTCGGTACGGTGAGCCAGCGCGACCTGCTCGGTGCTCTGGGAATCGACGCGCGCGCCACCGCGCTCGCCGCTGCCGCGCCCGAACGGGCCGATGCCATTCTCGCCGATCGCAACCGGCTGGTCGGCGAAGACGCGATGGGGCATCTGTTCCGCGCGCTGGCGGTGACCGCCACCGCCTGGCCCATTCCTGCGGGGTTCGCATGACGATCCATTATCGTGACGCCCGCGCGATCGACGGCCCGGCATTGTCGGCCATGGCCCGGCGTTCGTTCACCGAGACCTTCGGCAATCTCTATCGTCAGTCCGATCTCGCCGCGTTCCTGGATGAGGCGTTCGGCGTCAACGGCTTGTCGTCGCAACTTTCCGACCCGGATTTCGCCGTGCGGCTGGCGCTCGACGACGGCGAGATCATCGCTTTCGTCAAGATGGGTCCTGTGACCTTTCCCGGCGAGTGGCGGCCCGACGCGATCGAACTCTATCAATTCTATGTCCTCGGCCCCTGGCAGGGCGAAGGCATCGCGCCGGTGATGATGGACTGGGCGATCGAACATGCCCGCAGCCACGGCGCCAAGGAGATCATCCTCAGCGTCTATGTCGACAATCACCGCGCGCGAAGATTCTACGAGCGTTACGGTTTCAACGAGATCGGGCGTTATGCCTTTCGCGTCGGCGAGACGATCGACGACGATCGCATCATGAGGCTGGTGCTGTGACGCCAAATTCATCTGCGGGTGTGGAGGTTATCCGCGCGCCGACGCTGTCCGTGCCGCACGGCTTTCTCGGCCGGCGCGGCGGCGTGTCGACGGGCGCGCATGCCGGGCTCAATGTCGGGCTCGGCTCGGACGACGACCCCGCCGCGATCGCCGAGAACCGCCGCCGAGCCACGGATGCGGTGCTGCCCGGTGGGCGCCTGGTCAGCGTGTTCCAGGTGCACAGCGCCGATGCGGTGGTCGTCGCCGATCCGTGGGACGAGACCGCGCGGCCGCACGCCGATGCGCTGGTCACCGATCGCCCGGGCCTCGCGCTCGGCATTCTCACCGCCGATTGCGCACCGGTGCTGCTCGCCGACGCCGAGGTCGGCGTGATCGGCGCGGCACATGCCGGATGGAAGGGCGCGATCGGCGGCGTGACCGACGCGACGATCGCCGCGATGGAGAAGCTCGGCGCACGCCGCGAGCGCATCGCCGCCGCGATCGGCCCGTGCATCGCGCGCGCCAGCTACGAGGTCGATGACGCTTTCGCCCAGCGTTTCGGCGAGGCCGATCCGGCAAACGAACGCTTCTTCGCACCAGGCAAGCCGGGCCATCACCAGTTCGATCTCGAAGCCTATGTCGCGCACCGCCTCGCCGCCGCCGGCGTGATGCGCATCGCCGCGCTGGGCCTCGACACCTACGCCGATGAGGGGCGCTTCTTCAGCTTCCGCCGCGCAACGCATCGCGGCGAATCGGCCTATGGGCGACAGATTTCGATCATCGGACTGTAGGCCCCCGGCGCGCGCGCAATGGTATCAATTGCGACGATCGCACGTTAGGGACGGGCATCCTCCCTTTCCAAGAGTATTCCCCGATGGCCAACAAGAACGAGACCGAAGCCGACCTGACCAGCGTGCCCGTGCGCGGCCAAACACGGACTGGGCCCAAGGCCAGCGTCGAATCGATCGGCGGGCGCAAGCTCAAGCCGTCGACCATGATGATGGGCCATGGCTATGACCCGACATTGTCGGAAGGCGCGCTCAAGCCGCCGATCTTCCTCACCTCGACCTTCGTCTTCCCCAATGCCGCCGCCGGCAAGCGCCATTTCGAAGGCGTTACAGGCAAGCGTCCGGGCGGTGCCGAGGGCCTGGTCTATGGCCGCTTCAACGGCCCGAACCAGGAAATCCTCGAGGATCGCCTCGGCATCTGGGAAGACGCCGAGGACGCGCTCGCTTTCTCCTCGGGCATGTCGGCAATCGCCACCCTGTTCCTGTCGATGGTCAAGCCGGGCGACACGATCGTCCATTCCGGCCCGCTCTACGCCGCGACCGAAACGCTGATCGCGCGCATCCTCGGCCGCTTTGGCGTACATTGGCTCGACTTCCCGGCCGGCGCGACGCGCGAGGAGATCGACGCGGTGCTGTCCAAGGCAGCGAGCGGCAACGTCGCGCTGATCTACCTCGAAAGCCCGGCCAACCCGACCAACGCGCTGGTCGACATCGAGGCCGTGCGCGCCAGCCGCGACGCGATCTTCAAGAACGCCGCCAACAAGCCGCCGATCGCGATCGACAACACCTTCCTCGGGCCGCTGTGGCTACAGCCGCTCAAGCATGGCGCTGAGATCGTGGTCTATTCGCTGACCAAATATGCCGGCGGGCATAGCGACCTCGTCGCCGGCGGCGTGCTCGGCTCGAAGGAGCACATCAACACCATCCG
Source organism: Pseudomonadota bacterium (assembly GCA_040390605.1). Taxonomy (GTDB): domain Bacteria; phylum Pseudomonadota; class Alphaproteobacteria; order Sphingomonadales; family Sphingomonadaceae; genus Sphingomonas. The sequence continues at coordinate 32,685 of JAZJXZ010000048.1, read as the reverse complement.
GCTGATGCGCAACACGATCGGCACGATCTGCGACCCCAACACGGCGTGGATGCTGATGCGCAGCCTGGAGACGCTGGAGCTGCGCATGAGCCGCGCCGGCGAGAATGCCGCCAAGGTCTGCGCCTTCCTGCGCCAGCATCCCAAGGTCGAGCGCGTCGGTTATCTTGGCTTCCTCGAGGATGAACCCGGCATGGAACGCCAGGCCGATATCTATCGCCGCCACTGCACCGGCGCGGGCTCGACCTTCTCGCTGATCGTCAAGGGCGGCGAGAAAGAGGCCTTCGCCTTTCTCGACGCGCTCAAGATCGCCAAGCTGGCGGTCAGCCTGGGCGGCACCGAGACGCTCGCCAGCCACCCCGCGGCGATGACCCATCTGTCGGTACCCGAGGCGCGCAAGCAGGCGCTGGGCATCACCGACAATCTGGTGCGCATCTCGATCGGCGTGGAGGATGCCGACGACCTGATCGCCGATTTCGAACAGGCGCTCGACGCGATTTGAACGACGGGGCGCGCGTCACTCCCCGTCATCCCAGCGAAAGCTGGGATCTCATGCGGCAAAGGCGCGCGCTATCACCGGGAGATCCCAGCTTTCGCTGGGATGACGGGGAGGGGTGGCGCCGATGCTTCTTCTCTGCGCCTCCGCGCGAACTCCTACGTACGTTTGGCGATTAGGCAGGAAGTTACCCGTCCCCGACCCGCTCGATATCCGCGCCCACCGCGCTGAGCTTCTCTTCCAGCCGCTCGTAACCGCGGTCGAGGTGATAGACGCGCTGCACCTGGGTCTCACCCTCGGCGGCGAGGCCGGCGAGGATCAGACTCATCGAGGCGCGCAGGTCGGTCGCCATCACGGGCGCGCCGACGAGGCGATCGACGCCGCGCACCACCGCGGTGCGGCCCTGCACCAGGATGTCGGCGCCCATCCGCGCCAGCTCGGGCACGTGCATGTAGCGATTCTCGAAGATCGTCTCGGTCAGCACGCTGGCGCCGTCCGCCTTGCACAGCATCGCCATGAACTGCGCCTGCATGTCGGTGGCGAAACCGGGGTAAGGCGCGGTCGACAGGGTCAGCGGACCGAGCCTGCCGTTCGCCTCGACCAGCAAATTGCCCTTCTTCTCGGTCACCGACACCCCGGCCTGGATGAGTGCCGCGACGGTCGCCTGCATGTCGTGCATGCCGACCCCAACGAGTTCGAGCGATCCGCCGGTGATCGCCGCGGCGCAGGCGTAGCTGCCCGCCTCGATCCGGTCGGGCATGACGCGATAGGTCGCGCCGTGGAGCCGGTCGCGGCCCTCGATCTCCAGCGTCTCGGTACCGATGCCGTTGATGCTCGCGCCCATCGCGACGAGCAGATTGCACAGGTCGACGATCTCGGGCTCGCGTGCGGCATTCTCGATGATCGAACCACCCTTGGCCGTCACCGCCGCCATCACGACGTTCTCGGTCGCGCCGACCGAGACGATCGGGAAGGTATATTTGCCGCCCGACAGCCGCCCGCCGGGCGCGGTGGCCTTGACGTAGCCAGCGGCCATTTCGAGATTGGCGCCGATCGCCTCCAGCGCCTTCAAATGCAGGTCGATCGGGCGGTTGCCGATCGCGCAGCCGCCGGGCAGCGATACCGTCGCCTCGCCGGCGCGGCCGATCAGCGGGCCGAGCACCAGGATCGACGCGCGCATCTTGCGCACGATGTCGTACGGCGCCTCCGTCGCGGTGAGCTTGCCGGCGCGGATCGTCATCACCCGCCCGAAATCCTCCGGCCGCGCGCCCTCGATCTGGGTCGAGCAGCCGAGCTGGTTGAGCAGATGGCCGAAGCTGTCGACATCGGCGAGCCGCGGCAGGTTCCTGAGCGTCACCGGCTCCTCGGTGAGCAGCGCGCACGGCATCAGCGTCAGTGCCGAATTCTTGGCACCCGAAATGGGTAATTTGCCGGAAAGGCGGTTGCCGCCCCGAATGAGAATACGATCCATTGGGCAGGTATCTACTGCGCCCCGGCCAGTGCGCAAGGCCGCGTCTGGCGGGCGCGCACCGTTCCCAGGTCGACAAGGGGGCTGAATTTCCTTTGGTGGACGAAATCAGAGACATGCACGCCGGGTGCGGTCCGGGGTTGAATCGCAGGCACCATGCGCGCATCGCACTTCAGGGAATCATTATGGAGCGGGGCAGGCAAATGGCGACAGGCGTCGTGAAGTGGTTCAACGATTCGAAGGGCTTCGGCTTCATCACCCCGGATGATGGCGGCGAGGACCTGTTCGCGCATTTCTCAGCGATCCAGATGGACGCGTTCAAGACGCTGCACGAGGGCCAGAAAGTGGCGTTCGAAGTGACGACCGGACCGAAGGGTAAGCAAGCGTCGAAGATCACCGCGGCCGAGTGAAAGCGCCTCCGGGAGGCAGCCGTCGAGCAATAGCGGAACCTCTCCGGGCGGGGATGACGCTAGAAATATTGCGGGTCTTCGAAATATGCCGCCTCGTGCGGCAGCCCCGCACTGACGGAATCTCCGAACACCGCCGACCGCTTCTCCAGGAACGCCGCGATCCCTTCCGCCGCATCGCCCGAGGCGCCACGCGCCCAGATCATCCGGCTGTCGATGCGGTGCGCCTCCATCGGATGCGCGGCGCCGAGCATGCGCCACATCATCTGGCGGGTGATCGCGACCGAGACAGGCGCCGAATCCGCCGTCAGTTCGAGCGCCAGCGCCCGCGCGGCGGTGAGCAGGTCTTCAGGCGCGTGGAGCGAGCGGACCAGGCGCTTCACCTGGGCCTCCTCGGCACCGAACACCTTGCCCGAATAGCTCCATTCGAGCGCCGTCTCGATGCCGACGAGGCGTGGCAGGAACCAGCTCGAGGCGGCTTCGGGCACGATGCCGCGGCGGGTGAAGACGAAGCCGAAGCGCGCGGTCGTGCTGGCGAGACGGAAGTCCATCGGCAGCAACATCGTCGCGCCGATGCCGACCGCGGCGCCGTTGATCGCGCCGATCACCGGCTTGCGGCAGTTGAAGATGCGCAGCGTCAGCCGCCCGCCATTGTCGCGCGCGCCCTGATGCGCAAGGTCGACGCTGCCGTCCTCGCGCAGCGGCGAGCCGAGATCGAAGCGGTCGGCGCGATCCTTGTAGTCGAAGGTCGCGCCGCCCGCGCCGAGGTCGGCCCCGGCGCAGAACGCCCGCTCGCCGCTGCCGGTGACGATCACCGCGCGCACCGCATCATCGGCATCAGCCTGGTCGAACGCGGCGACCATCTCGCGCATCATCACCGGGGTGAAGGCGTTCATCCGCTCGGGCCGGTGAAGCGTGATGGTCAGGATTCCGCCCGCCACATCGACCAAAATCGTCTCAAAAGCCATTTCGCGCTTCTCCTCCGTCGCTTGCACGGTGATGCTGCGACCGTCCCCATTTTTACGGCGCGCGCAAGCCCGCGACCCGGCGCATTACGCCTTCGATTGGGCGCAGCCCTATTGTCCAGCACGGAACTGGGAATAGCCTTGGCAACTTGAGGCAATGAGTCGCTGGCGGTTCGACCCGCCGATCCTTGGCTGAAGATTGGCGGAGGTTTTATGCTCGATTTGCTCGCCCTTGATGTTGCTTGCGCCCACCCGTTCCTGACCGTGTCGATCAGCGGCGACGGTGTACGGCATTGGTCCGCGCCGCCGCTGGCCAATGGTACGGGGTTGCACCTCGACATGGACGCCAACCCGCATCGCGGGCTGTGGGCACTGCAGCTCGACAATGCCGTGCGCGCGGCGCGCGAGCCGACCATCCTGCTGGCCGAGGGTCTGGCCTGCCTGGCGATCGCGCGCTGGGCGCAGCTGTCGCCGCCCAGTTATGTCGCCAATATCGCCGGGGCGTATCTGTTCGCACCGCTATCGTTCAGCCCGGCGCAGGCGCCGTTGCTGCGCAACCTGCATCCCGGACCGGAAGTCCGCCTGCCCTTCCCGTCGCTGGTGATCGATTCGCGCGCCTCGCTCTCGATCGCGCGGGTGCTCGAGATGACCGATATCTGGGGCAGCCAGTTCAGGGATGCCGACGCGATGCCGGCCGAATGGCGCGCCACGGATACGGTGCCGCTGGCGTTGGTCGCAGCCGATGTGGCGGCGCGGAGTGGCCGGCGACGGCTGGCGGCGGCGGACTGACCTCCTCATCATCTCGGATTCGGAAGGCGTCGTCGCGCGGTATTAAAACAGCAGCTTGCCGCCGACGATGGCCAGCGTGCCGGCGAGAATCGGGCGGAGCAGCGCGTCCGAGATGCGGGTCGAGATCAGACTGCCGATGATGATGCCGGGCACCGACCCGCTGAGCAGCGACAGCAGCAGCCCGAAATCGACCGAACCCATTGCCCAGTGCCCGGCGCCGGCAACGAGCGTCAACGGCACGGCATGGGCAATATCGGAGCCGACCAGGCGGTTGGTCGGCAGCTTGGGGTAGAGGATCAGCAGCGCGGTCATGCCGAGCGCCCCGGCGCCGACCGACGACAGCGAAACGAGCACGCCGAGAATGGCGCCGAGGGTCACCGTCCAACGCGCGATGCGGCGTTCGGGCACGGCGTCGAGGGCATGGCCGAAGCGCGCGACGATGCGGGTGCGGAACAGCATCGCCACCGCTGTGGCGATCAGCGCCAGGCCGAGCGTGACCGTGATCAGCCGGTCCGTCCCGTCGAAGCGGCTGCCGACGAAGTGCATCGCCAGCAGCGTGGCGAGTGCCGCCGGCACGCTGCCCAAAGCGAGGCGCCGCACGACCCGCCAGTCGACCGTCTTGCCGACGCCATGGACCACGGTGCCGACGCTCTTGGTCGCCGAGGCATAGATCAGGTCGGTGCCGACCGCAGTGGCCGGGTGGAAACCGAACAGCAGCACAAGCAGCGGCGTCATCAGCGACCCGCCGCCGACGCCGGTCATGCCGACCAGCACCCCTACGGCGAGACCGGCGAGCGAATATAGCGGGTTGAGTCCGAACGCGCTCATCACGGGCCATCCTTGCCACAGCCGCCAGCCGGCCGATTCGCCGGGCGTGCGCCGCATCTAACCATTCCGCGAACAGGTTGGTTGCGCGAGGTAGAAAATCTGGTTGCAGGAATGGCACAGCTGTCGGGCGCATGCCGGGGGCGTGCGACAGAGAGAGGCGAATCCACGCCGGGCACCGACCCGGCCCGGGGCGGAACCGGGTTCATCCCCGGTTCGTCCTGCACCTGCCATGGATCGTCGCGGAAGGGATTGCGCCGAGGCGATCAGTTCGCCTGAGCAGCGCGAAACGAAGGTGTAGAAATATCGTGTGGTTTAAATGGGGGCAGGTCTTCGCCACAGCGTCGACCGCGATGACAATGATGGCCGCGCCCGCGGCCGATGCCCGCGCCCGCGCCCTGCCGCCGGTCTCGGCACTGGTGGTGAATGCCTATACCGGCGCCACCCTGTACGCCGACGCACCCGGCACGGTGCGCGCGCCGGCATCGTTGACCAAGATGATGACGATGTATCTCGCCTTCGAGGCGATGAGCGAGGGCCGGCTGAGACCGACCACGCCGATCGCTATATCACGCGCGGCGGCGCGCCAGCCGGCATCGCGGCTCGGCATCGCGGCGGGCAAGTCGCTCTCGGCGCACAGTGCGCTGGGGGTCATCGCGGTCGATTCGGCCAATGACGTCACCGTCGCGCTGGCCGAAACGCTGGCCGGCAGCGAAAAGAACTTCGTCGCGCGGATGAACGCGGCGGCGCAGCGCCTCGGCCTGCACGACACCCACTTCGCCAACGCCACCGGCTTGAAGAATCCCGGCAACCGGACGACGGCGCGCGACATGGCCAAGCTGTCGATCGCGCTGATCAGGCGCTATCCGAGCGAGTACAGCTATTTCAGCACGCGCAAGGTGACGTGGAAGACGCGCGTCATGCGCAATCACAATCATCTGCTCGGCAAGGTGGCGGGGGTCGACGGGATCAAGACGGGCTATACGGTCGACGCGGGCTATAATCTCGCGGCCTCGGCCAAGCGCGACGGCCAGCGTATCGTGGTGGTGGTGCTCGGGGCGCGCAGCATCGCGGCGCGCGATGCGCGGGTGGCCAATCTGATCGAACTCGGTTTCACCCCGCCCGGCGGCAAGGTGAGGACGGCGCCCGCTCTGTCTGCGCCGACCCGCTCCCGGCCATCGGCGGCACCGCGCATCGTCAGCCATCGCGCCGGAAAAGGCAGCAAGCGGAGACAGACGATGGTGCTCCGCGCGCGCGACTAGCCGCCGGCTATCCGGCCCCCGCCAACGCCGACGCAGTCCGCCGGACAGGGCGGCGCGTCGGTAGTTCGACGGAGTCGGGTGGTTCCGCTGGCGCACCGGCAAAAGCGCGGGGTGGTGCACGCAAAGAAGCCGGGGATCGGTGACCGGGCGTCATATCGCGCCGTTCCCTCCCGGCGTTGAGTGGCGGGAAATTACATTCCCCGTTTGACCACCGGCCCATGCCCCGCCATCCCTGCGTGGACAAGATCAGGAGGCGAGGATGAGCGACGTGACGGGGTTGGAACTGCGGTCGATGGTGGATGGTGAGGGCCATCTCATATTGAGCCTGGAAGAGGTGACGCTGACCCCGCCGGGCGAGGGCGAGGTGATCGTGCGGGTCGAGGCCGCGCCGATCAATCCGTCCGATCTCGGGCTCCTGCTCGGGCCGGCGGATGTTTCAACGCTCGCCATGTCGGGCAGCGCGGAGCGGCCGGCGGTGACCTTCGCGATCCCGCCGGAACGCGCCGGCGGGGTCCGCGCACGGGTCGGCCAGTCGCTACCCGTCGGGAACGAGGGCGCCGGCACGGTGATCGCCGCCGGGCCGGGCGCCGAAGGCCTGATCGGCCGCAAGGTCGGTATGCTCGGTGGGGCGATGTACACCCAGTATCGCAAGCTGAAGGTGCGCGACACGGTGCCGCTGCCGGAGGGCGCGAGCGCGGCCGATGGCGCAGCGATGTTCGTCAATCCGCTGACCGCACTGGCCTTCGTCGAGACGATGAAGATGGAGGGGCATAAGGCAATCGTGCACACCGCCGCCGCCTCCAATCTCGGTCAGATGCTGCAGAAGATCTGCCTCGCCGACGGGGTGCCGCTGGTCAATATCGTGCGCAGCGCGGCGCAGGCCAAGATCCTGACCGATATCGGCGCGACTTATGTGCTGGACAGCACGGCGCCCGATTTCCGCAAGAACCTGGTCGATGCCGTGGCGGAGACCGGTGCGACGATCGCCTTCGACGCGATTGGCGGCGGGACCTTGGGAAGCGACATCGTCCAGGCGATCGAGCAGGCGGCGAGCCGCGGCGGCGAGTATAGCCGCTATGGCTCGAACACCTTCAAGCAGCTGTACATCTATGGCGCGCTCGACCTGTCGCCGACGGTGCTCAACCGGCTGGCGTTCGGCTTCCAATGGAGCGTCGGCGGGTTCCTGCTGACTCCCTTCCTGATGAAGGCGCCGCAGGAGACGGTCGCGGCGATGCGCCAGCGCGTGGTCGACGAACTGACCACCACCTTCGCCAGCCATTATACGGCGACGATCGGCCTGGCGGAGGCGCTGAAGCCGGATGTGCTGAAGGCCTATGAGCGCAAGGCGACGGGCGAAAAATATCTGATCGATCCGTCGCGCTGATCGAGTCGAATCTGCCTTTGTTGCGGATACGAATAGGTCGCCGCGCGTTTTAACCCTTGCCGAATGGAAGAACTCGCCCCGCCGGAAACGGCGGGGCATTTTTCTGCCCGGGCTCCCGGACCGAATCAGCGCGGCTGAAACAGATGCGGTGCCGGCACACCCTCCATGCGAGAGGGTGTGCCGACACCGCAATCAGCGTAGTTGAACCTAAACCCACGCGGACCGCCGTGACGGCGCTCCGCGTGGGCGAGGACTTATTTCTTGGTCGCGGCGTCCATCGCGTCGGCCTTGTTCTCGCCGGCGGCGCGCACCGCGTCGGCGTTGTTCTCGATGCGGTCGGCGCGGTTGTCCATCTTGTCCTCGACATTGGCGCTCAAATTGTCGCCCATGTCGCGCACCGCGGAAGCATTGGCTTCCATCATGTCGGCGGTGTTGTCGGCCGCAGCGGCGACATTTTCAGCAGCGCCGGTCTTGTGACCGCAGGCGCTGAGGGCAAGCAGGCAAGTGCCGGCGGCAAGGATGAGTTTCTTGGTCATTCGCATCAACCCCTATTGGCGGATGACCGGCCGCCATTGACGACGCCGGGCCCGCGATTGGATGACAGGGCGTTATGATGCGCACGTGCTGATGCACGGGCGCGCCCTGACCCAACGCCAAACCCCGCGCGCAGCTTATTGTTCCCATGTCGTTTTCGCACAACGCGCGGTGGCGCCTCGCGGTCGGCCCGGTGAAAGTCGCGCCGACGTCCCCTACATAAGCGCCGAGACATCGGAAAAGAGGGCGCCGCAATGACCAGGCAGATGCAGATCGATTTCGTTTCCGACGTGTCGTGTCCGTGGTGCGTGATCGGGCTGCGTAGCCTCGAGCAAGCGCTCGCCGCGGTCGGCGACCTGGTCCAGGCCGAGATCCGGTTCCAACCGTTCGAGCTCAACCCGCAGATGCCGGCCGAAGGGCAGGAGATCGGTGAGCACATCAGCCAGAAATATGGTGCGACGCCCGAGCAATCTGCCGCCAACCGCACGATGATCCGCGAACGGGCGGCCGCGCTCGGCTTCACCATGACGATGGCCGAGGGCAGCCGCATCTACAACACGTTCGACGCGCACCGCCTGCTGCACTGGGCCGGGCTGGAGGGCCAGGACCGTCAGCGCACGCTGAAGCATGCGTTGTTCGAGGCCTATTTCACGGACGGCCGCAACCCAGGCGACGCCGAGGTGCTGGTCGCGGCGGCGGGCAAGGCCGGGCTCGACCCGGAGGTGGCGCGCGAGGTGATCGAATCGGGCCGCTATGCCGATGAGGTGCGCGCCGAGGAGCGGCACTGGCAGGCGGAAGGGATCAGCGCGGTGCCGGCGGTGATCATCAACCGGAAATATCTCATCTCCGGCGGCCAGCCGCCCGAGGCGTTCGAGCGGGCGTTGCGGAACATCGCGGCGGAACCCTGAGCGTCATGCCGGTTCGCCGGCGCGGGCCGGCCTGTACGCTTGCGAAACGATGTCGGTGTCATCACATCCTTGCCGACACAGGAAAGGCCACGCCATGACCCGCTTCGCCCAGCCCACCTACATCGCCGCCGGCCTGCGTACACCGTTCGGGCGCGGCGGCGGCGCGCTCGCCGACCATGACGCGATCAGCCTGTCGGTGCCGCTGGTCCAGGCGATGGCGGAGAAGGCGCGACCCGATTTGTTCATCTGGGGCACGGTGATTCCGAGCCTGGGGTGGAGTAATATCGGGCGCGAGATCTGGCTCGACGCGAAACTCGATCCAACCGTGCCGGCCTTTTCGACGGTGCTCGCCTGCTCGACCAGCATGGTCGCGGCGTTCACGGCGGCCGGGCTGCTCGGCGGCGATACCGACCTCGTCATGGTCGGCGGCGCCGAGGTGATGAGCAACCCGCCGATCGGGCTGAAGCTCGACGTGTCGAAACGCATCGTGAAGCTGTTCCGCGAGAACCCCGCTGAGGCGCTGGCTGCGTTGCAGGCGCTCGGGCCCGACGACCTGACCCTGCCGGTCAAGGGCTGGGCCAACCGTATCACCGGCCGCACGATGGGCGACCATATGGAGGAGACCGCCAAGATCTGGTCGATCGGCCGCGCGGCGCAGGATGACTGGGCCCTCAAGAGCCATCAGCGCGCGGTGGCGGGCTGGGAAAGCGGGTTCTTCGATGACCTCGTCATCGCGCTGCCCGAAATCGTCCGCGACGCCAATCCGCGCGCCGACACCTCGGCCGAGAAGCTCGCCGCGCTGCCCGCCGCGTTCGACCGCACCAGCGGCCAGGGCAGCCTGAGCGCGGGCAACAGCTCGCCGATCACCGATGGCGCCGCGGCGTGCTGGGTCGCGACCGAGGCCGGGCTGGCGCGGTTGCCTGAGGGCAGCATGCATGCCGAACTGGTCGATCACGAGATCGCCGCGGTCGATCACGGTGTCGACGGGCTGTTGATGGCGCCGAGCTTCGCGATTCCCCGTCTGCTCGCGCGGCACGGCCTCAAATATGCCGATATCGCGCTATGGGAAATCCACGAGGCGTTTGCAGCACAGGTGCTGGCCAATGTCGCCGCGCTCGAAAAACCCGGCTGGACGCGCGACCGCGCGGGCGTGGATTTCGATTTCGGCCCCTTCCCCTGGGACCGGGTCAACCCCAATGGAGGCTCGGTGGCGATCGGCCACCCGTTCGCGGCGACCGGCGCGCGTGACATGAGCCAGGCGGTCAAGGAGCTATGGGCGATGCCGGCGGGAAGCTGGACCGTGGTCAGAGTCTGCGCCGATGGCGGGCATGGCACGGTGGCGCTGCTGCGGCGGCCGTGACGGCGGGGCTGACCCGGGCCGGGTGGAATCCGCGATCAGATGTCGACGAGCCCGGTACTGTCGCCGATCTGATCGAGTGAGAGGCCGAACTTGTGCGCCACGGAGAGCAGCACATTAGCCATCGGTGTGCCTGGCGCACACGCCAGGTGCTGGTTGCCAGTGATCGCCCCATCCATACCGCCGGCGAGAAGGATCGGTAGATTCGCGTGACCATGGACGTGCGAATCCCCCATCGGACTTCCGTAGAACACCAGCGAGCGGGCAAGGAGAGTATCACCCGCATCGCCGACACTGTTCAATCGATCGAGCAGATAGGCCAGTTGCTGGACGTGGAACGCATTGAGACGCGCGAACATCTCAATCCGATCAGGTTCCTGGCGATGGTGGGACGCCGTGTGGAAAGGCGTCGTGACTCCGCTTTCGGTGTAGACGCGCTGGCTACGATCGAGGCCGAGCTTCAATGTCGAGACCCGGGTCAGGTCGGCTGCGAGGGCAAGCGTCACCAGGTCGCTCAGAATGCGGAAATGCTCGATATATGACGATGGCGACGCCTCGGATGCACCCTGGGCAGTCTCGAACCGGAGGATATTTCGTTCAAGCGCGCGAATGTCGTCGAGATGCGCTTCGATTCGTTGCCGATCGGACGATGCAAGACTGGCATGCAGCCGTCGGGCGTCGACGATAATGCCATCGAGCACGCTCCCGCTATTCGCACGGGCGGGCGCGATGCCGAATAATCGCGCGAAAGCGGTGCTCATCCTGGTTTCAGGAAGCACCGGGTTCCGCGCGTCGCGCCAGCTAATGGCATGTCGATAGGCCGGGCTATATCCCTGTGGCCAGCTCGGCTCGGCGGGTTCCCGCAGTTCCTCGACCGACATATGCATGGACTGAATCGGTATTGCGCCGCCGATATGTCGGGCAATGAGTTGGTCGATCGAAGGGCCACAGACGACGTCACCCCGTGCGGTCCTAAGCGGGTGCGCGCCGGTGAGGAAGGCGGCCGACGACCTGGCATGATCGACGCCGTCTCCTTCCTCAGCCGATGACCGCGATTCCGCGCCAGCCAGTTTCGTGTTGCTGATGATTGTCAGATAATCCCGGAAGGGTGCGAGAGACTGCAAGGTCGGCGTGAAATCGAAATCTCTCCCCACCGTGGCCGGCGACCAGAGGTTGCGGCTTCTGCCATATTCGGTGCTTCCCGCCGCTCCATGGACCATCTCGATCGCGATCAATCGAGCGCGCCGGGCGCGACCACTCATTGTCGAACGGCCGGCAGGCAACATGGCTTCGAGGAACGGCAAGGCGATTACGGCGCCCGCTCCCCGAAGGACCGTTCGGCGCGGCAGGGCAAATCGGGTGGATCGCATGTCAGCCTCCTGAACGGCGCGCGCGCACTCCCGCGGCGCCCGCGTTCCCAGCCGTTCAACATTATGTCGAACGGGCCAGGTGGATCCGCAGGGGAGCGGCACCATCGGTCAAGCAGATAAGTATCCCGCGATCGACAATCTTTTGATAGATTGACAACCAATGTCGAAATTACGCCAATCGCCCGAAATTGCGACGTTCGTGCGCGATTATCCTTCCGGAGCAGTCGTTCCGGAGCATGCCCACGACCGCGACCAGCTCGTCTATGGGTCAAATGGGACCATGACGATCCACATCGCATCAGGGGTCTGGGTCACGCCTCCCGACCGCGCGGTCTGGATCCCCGCCGGGGTGCGGCATTCGATCGAGATGTCGGGGCCGGTCGCCATGCGTTCGCTCTATTTCTTGCCGGAGCGCGTGCCGGGACTGCCCCGGACATGCTGCGTCGTGGGTATTTCAGGCCTGCTCAAAGAGTTGATCCTGCACGTCTGTGCGATGGGCACTGTGGCAGGATTCAGCGCAGACGACACGCGACTGATGGCGTTTCTGACCGGCCAGATGCGCGCGCTGTCGGCGCTCCCACTCGACCTTCCCGCGCCAACCGATCAGCGTGCGCGCCGTCTTGCCGGAAGACTGTCCGGATGCGACGGGTCATCGCCACCCCTTTCGCTTCTGTGCCGCGAATCGGGCGGAAGTCGGCGAACCCTCGAGCGTCTGTTCCGAGAAGAGACGGGGCTCTCTCTGGGCAAATGGCATCAACGACTTCGACTGATCCGCTCGCTCCAGCGGCTTGGCGAAGGCGTGTCGGTGACACAGGTCGCATTCGAAGCCGGATACGCGTCCACCAGCGCGTTTTGCGTGGCCTTTCGCACCGCCCTGGGGACGACCCCGACCGCTTATTTCAGAACCGCACGAACGGCGGCGGCGTCCAGAAATGTTCCGTAGTCCCGGCGCGGGGCGGTTATGTTCTCCGGATCGCGGATCATGACGTCAGCGGCCTTACAAGGCCTGGTAATCCGGCCTGCGGGATCACCGGACCGGATCCGATGCCAGATCAGCGTTCAACACAAATCCATTCGTTCACACACCTTCGCTCGCGGGCGGATGACGGTTTCGGAGCAATGTGGGATCGGCGTTGCGCGGCATCGCGCGACACATCGAACTGCCAGGCTGGATGCCCCGTGAGGATTCGAACCTCAATTGACGGAGTCAGAGTCCGTAGTCTTACCTTTAGACGACGGGGCACCAGAGGCCGCGCGATCTAGGGCGGGGCATTGCGGCTGTCAACCGAGGCGCGGCTTGCCGATACGCGTCCCCGCGAGTAGCATCGCCGCCAAGCACCGAACGGGCCGATGTGGCCCGCGACGGCAGAACAGAACAAGCGAGTGACAACGGCATGGGGGATCATCCCGCCAAGATGCCGTACCGGCAGGACTCATCATCCCCTGCCCGTCCGGTTCCCGCTCCGCGACAGGCGGCGCGATGGGGCGAGGCCCGGCACTTCGCCGCGCTCGACCTCGGCACCAATAATTGCCGCCTGCTGATCGCGCGGCCACAGGGCGACGGCTTTGCCGTGGTGGATGCCTTTTCGCGCATCGTCCGGCTCGGCGAGGGGCTCGCCACCACCGGACGGTTGAGCGACGCGGCGATCGAACGGACCATCGCCGCGCTCAGGGTATGCGCCGACAAACTCAAGCGCCGCCATGTCGCACTGGCCCGCTCGGTCGCGACCGAGGCATGCCGCCGCGCCAGCAACGGCGCCGAATTCATCGCCCGCGCTTATGCCGAAACCGGCATCCATCTTGACGTGATTTCGGCCGAAGAGGAGGCGCGGCTCGCGGTGATGGGGTGCCATGTGCTGATCGAGCCGGGAGAGGGACCGGCGTTGATCTTCGACATTGGCGGCGGCTCGACTGAACTGGTGCTGGTCGATACCACGCCGACGGTACCGCGCGTGCTCGACTGGCACAGCGCGCCCTGGGGCGTGGTTTCGCTGACCGAATATGCCGGCGCCGGCGAAGGCAGCGAGGGCCGCGCCGCCGCCTATGCCCGGATGCGCGCGCTGGTCGCGGAGAGCTTCGCGCCGTTTGCCGAGCGACTGCCGAAGGACGTCGAGCATCCGCGGTTGCTCGGTACCAGCGGCACGGTGACGACGCTGGCCAGCGTGCACCTCGGTCTCGCCAGCTATGACCGGTCGGCGATCGACGGGCTGATCGTCCCGGCCGCCTCGATGCGGCGGATCAGCGCCGATCTCGCCGGCAAGGACCTCGCCCAGCGCGCCACCTTGCCGTGCATTGGCACCGAACGTGCCGACCTCGTGGTGGCTGGATGCGCGATCCTCGAGACGATTCTAGACCTGTGGCCGGCAGAGCAACTCGGCGTCGCGGATCGCGGTATCCGCGAGGGCATCCTCCGCCGTCTGATGGGAGCGCGTGCGCTATGAGCAAGGATGGCGGCGGGCTGCGAGTCAGGGTGAAGACCGCGAAGCGGCGCACCGCGCAATCGACGCGCTGGCTCGACCGGCAGTTGAACGACCCGTACGTCAAACGCGCCAAGGCGGAAGGGTTTCGCAGCCGCGCCGCGTACAAGCTGAGCGAGCTCGACGAACGCTTCGATTTCCTCAAGCGCGCGCGGCTGGTGGTCGATCTCGGACTGGCGCCGGGCGGCTGGAGCCAGGTTGTGCATCGCAAGATGCCCAAGGCGAAGATCGTCGGCATCGACCTGCTGCCGGTCGACCCGATCGATGGCGTGACGATCCTGCAGATGGACTTCATGGACGATGCCGCGCCCGACCGGCTGATCGCCGAACTGGGCGGCGCGCCCGACCTGGTACTGTCGGACATGGCGGCCAATACCGTCGGCCACCCGCAGACCGATGCGTTGCGCACCATGGCGCTGGTCGAGGCGGCGCTGGCCTTTGCCGTCGATGTGCTCGAGCCGGGTGGGGCGTTCGTTTCGAAGGTGTTCGCTGGCGGCGCCGACGCGACGTTGGTTGCGGAGTTGAAGCGGAACTTCAAGACGGTGAAGCATGCCAAGCCGCCGGCCAGCCGCAAGGGCTCGGTCGAGTGGTTCGTTGTGGCGCAGGGGTTCAAGGGGCGGAAGGCGGCGGCCGGGGGGGACGAAGACGGCGGCGATCGGTAACCGTCATCCCAGCGAAAGCTGGGATCTCGTGCCGCACGGGCACGCTTCATTACCGGGAGAACCCAGCTTTCGCTGGGATGACGGACAAAGTGCAGAAATGGAAAGCGGGTGGCGCCGCGGCAAAGCCGCGGCGTCGGTCGCGCCCGCTGGGCGCGCCGGCCGGCACTCGGCTCAACCTCGATTAGCGCTTCGCGCTAATCTTGGGCCTCGTGCTTACCCTTCGTAATCGCCGCCGAGATTCTGGTTGCGCGGCGGTGCGGCGGCGGTGAGGCGGAGTGCCTCGGCCGAGGCGGCCAGGCTGCCGATCTCATCGGGCGTGTCGTCGTCGTCGACCTGGACCTTCTGCAGGCCCGAGACCACGGCTTCTTCGAGGTGCACCGGATGCACGGTCTCTTCGGCGATCTCGCGCAGCGCGACGACCGGGTTCTTGTCGCGATCGCGATCGAGGGTCAGCTCGGCGCCGCCGGAAATCTGCCGCGCGCGCTGCGCTGCGAACAGCACCAGATCGAAGCGGTTGGGAATCTTGTCGACGCAATCTTCGACAGTGACGCGCGCCATGAACGGCTTCCTTCGGGTGACGATGACGTGAAGGCCGGCGATCTAGGGCGCGAGGTGGCGAGAGTCAAGAAATCCACGCTCTTGCGTAGGCCGCCCGGCTCCCGCACAGCAACCGCGTGATGGAAAACCCGCCGGTTCAGCCGACCTTCGATATCGACGGCAACCGCATGACCATGCTGGACACCGGTCCGCGCCGGCTCGATGCGCTCATCGCGCTGATCGGCGGTGCCGCGCATTCGCTACGCATGATCTATTACATCTATGTCGATGACGAGGCCGGCGCGCGGGTGCGCCAGGCGCTGATCGATGCGCAGCTGCGCGGTGTCGCGGTGGCGCTGATCGTCGATGGCATGGGCAGCGAATCGGCACAGAACCACGGCTTCTTTGCGCCGATGCGCGATGCCGGCATCGACGTCTGCCGCTTCGTGCCGCGCTGGGGCCGGCGCTATCTGCTGCGCAACCACCAGAAGCTGGTTTTGGCCGACGAATGCCGCGCGATCATCGGCGGCTTCAACGTCGAGGATAGCTATTTCGGCACCCCAGCCGATCAGGCATGGCGCGACCTCGGCTTGCTGATCGAGGGGCCGGCGGCGCAGCATATCACCGGCTATTTCGATGCGCTGTCGCGCTGGGCCAAGCGCCCGCGCCCGCCACTGCGCGGCCTGCGCAACGCACTGGCCGAGTGGAGCGAGCCGGTCGGCAAGACCCGCTGGCTGTTCGGCGGCCCGACCCGACGCTTGTCGCCCTGGGCGCGCGCGGTAAAGCGCGACCTGCAAAAGGCGAAGAAAGTCGACCTGATCGCAGGGTATTTCGCGCCCAGCCCCGGAATGCTGCGCCGGCTCGACCGGGTCGGACAGCGCGGTCGGGCGCGCATCGTGCTGCCGGCGAAGAACGACCACCCGGCGGCGATCCGCGCCTCGCGCTTCACTTATGCCGGGCTGCTGCGCAAAGGCGTGCAGATCTACGAATACCAGCCGACCAAGCTGCACACCAAGCTCTTCGCGATCGACGACGTGGTGTATATCGGCTCGGCCAATTACGACATTCGCAGTCTTTTCCTGAACCTCGAGATGATGCTGCGGATCGAGGACACCGCCTTCGCTGCGCATGTCCGCGATTACATGGACGGAGAAATCGCCCATTCCGAACGTATCACGCCGCAACTCTACAAGGCGCGCACCGGCTGGTGGATGCGCGTCCGGCAGGCCGGCGCCTTCTTCGTGCTTACCGTGCTCGACTTCAGCATCACGCGCCGACTCAGCTTCGGCGACGAATGAAGCCGGAGGGCTTCAGTCCTTCCACGCCCAGTAGAGCTGCGCGGGCGGCACGTTCCACCATTCCATGTCGTGGTCGATGCGGGTGAAATGCGGGTCGAGAAAGTCCTTCACCTTGGGCGAAAACTGATAGACCAGAAAGGCGCCGCCTGAACGCAGCACGTCGTGCGTCGCCTCGGCAATCGCCGGACCGACGCCGCTCGGCAGGGTCGAGAAGGGCAGGCCCGACAACACATAATCGGCAGACTCGAAGCCATGATCGGCGACGATCTGGCGTACGTCCGCCGCCGAACCATGCACCGCCGCGAAGCGCGGATCGGTGATGTCGTGGCGCAGGTAACGGATGAAGTCCGGGTTGGTATCGATCGCCACAAGCTTGGCGTCGGGCGCCATGCGCTCGAGGATCGGGCGGCAGAAGGTGCCCACGCCCGGGCCATATTCGACGAACAGCTTGGTGTTGGCCCAGTCGACGGGCGCCAGCATCTTGCGGATCAGCACGCCGGAGGAAGGAACGACCGAGCCGACCATCACCGGATGCTTGAAGAAACCGCGCAGGAACATGCCCCAGGGGGATGGCACACCGGCGGCGGCCCGGCGCTGTCGCCTGGCGGCGGCGGTCGATATATTCACAGGCGATCCCTCTGTACGATTTCGGGCGGTTTAGCGACGCTCGTCGCAAAGCGCTAACGAACATGCAAGCCCCGAGGTTCATTCGTGGTGAACATGGGGGTTGCGTGGCGGGACGAAGCGCCTAATCGGTCGCCATGCGCGACGAACGGCATGGCCAGACTGTGGTGATCTTTCTGTCCCAGCGAACGATGGAGGGCGACGTCGACTATGGCGCCGCCGCCGACGCGATGGAAGCACTCGCCGCGGCACAGCCCGGTTATCGTGGAATCGAAAGCGTGCGCGATGCCGACGGGGTCGGCATCACGCTGAGTTACTGGGTCGACGATGCAAGCGCGCTGGCGTGGAAGAACCACCCCGAGCACAAGGTGATTCGCGACGCCGGGCGCGCCGACTGGTATCGGCGCTACGAAGTGGTCGTGGCCGAGGTGCAGCGCGACTATCGCTGGAACAAGGATTGAGAACCCCCGCGGCCTTGAACCGCGAGTTCGTGCTATTGTTCATGGTGATGCTGACGATTGCGGCGGGCAACACCGCGCTGCAATCGGTGCTGCCGGCGCTCGGCCGGTCGCTCGGCGTCAAGGACAGCGCGGTGGCAGCGGCCTTTTCGGTTTCCGCCTTGCTGTGGGTGATCGCCGCGCCGTTCTGGGCGGCCCGTTCCGACAGGCATGGCAGGCGTGCGATGATCCTGCTCGGTCTTGGTGGATTCTCGCTGTCGCTGCTGCTGTGCGGTGCGTTCCTCGCGGCCGGCATCAATCACTGGATCGGCGGAACCGCCGCATTCGTCTTCTTCATCGCCGGGCGGTTGATCTACGGCACGTTCGGCAGCGCGGCACCCCCGGCGGTGCAGGCCGTGGTCGCGGGGGAGACGACGCGCGAGGAGCGGACCCGCGCACTGACCCTGCTCGCCTCGGCTTTCGGGCTGGGCACGATCCTCGGGCCGGCGATCGCGCCATTTCTCCGGCTCGGCGAGATTGGCGGGGTCGAGATCGGGCTTGCCGGGCCGGCCTTCGTGTTCGCGATCTTCGGCACGGCAATGTGGCTCGCGGTGCGTGCCAACCTGCCCGACGACCGCACCCCACAACCGGGCACGCACGGCGCATCCAGCGCCTACCCTTCGATCGGCGGCGCGCCGACCGGCGCCAGCGTGGCGGCGGCGATGCAGCCCGACAGCGAGCAGGTCGGTTACCGCGATCCGCGCATCCGTGCCTGGATGTTCGCCGGGCTGGTGATGGGCCATGCCCAGGCGATGACCAGCCAGGCGATCGGTTTCCTCGTCATGGACCGGCTGCACCTCGCGCCGGGCCTGGCGATCGAACCGACCGGCATGGTGCTGATGATGGGTGCCGGCGCATCGCTGCTCGCGCAATGGGGCGTGATCCCGCTGCTCAACCTGAACCCGCGCCAGCTGGTGCTGTCGGGCCTCGTCGTGGCGGCGATCGGCCTTACGATGACAGGCCTCGCGACGTCGCTCTACGGCATTTCCGTGGCCTATGGTCTGGCCAGCCTCGGCTTCGGTTTCACACGCCCCGGCTTCACCGCCGGCTCGTCGCTGGCGGTCGGCCCACAGGCGCAGGGTTCGGTCGCCGGCAAGGTGACCAGCGTCAACGGCGCCTCGTTCGTGGTCGGCCCGTCGATCGGCGTCGGCCTGTACGAGGCGAGCCATGCGCTGCCCTACCTCACCGCGGCGGGCGCGCTGATGGCGTTGTTTGGGTATGCCTGGTTCGCGTTGCGGGAACCGAACGCTTCTTAGCCCTTCCCCTTCCGGGGAGGGGTTTAACATATCAGTCCGTCCCCTTCGGCCCATGCGGCTGCAACTGACCCGGCGATATGAACCCGATCGGTTGCAACGACGCCGCATCCTGCTTCAGCCGCGCCGCCATCTGCTCGTAATCGCGCTCCATCTCCGGCGTCACCGAGGCGCGGGAATCCTCCAGCGCCGCCTCGAAATCGGCCATCGTCACCTCGCGCGTGTCGAGCGAGCGGCGCAGCGCGGAAAGCCCCGCGCGGCGCACGACGTCCTCGAGATCGGCGCCGGTGAAGCGGTCGGTTCGCGCCGCCACCGAATCGAGATCGACATCGCCGGCAAGCGGCATCTTCTTGGTCTGGATCGAGAGAATACGCCGCCGCCCCGGCTGGTCGGGAACGCCGACATAGACCAGTTCGTCGAACCGCCCCGGCCTGAGCAGCGCGGGATCGATCAGGTTCGGCCGGTTGGTCGCGCCGATCACCACCACTGCCTGGAGCTCCTCCAGGCCGTCCATCTCGGCAAGGATGGTGTTGACGACACGCTCCGTCACCTGCGGCTCACCAAGGCCACCGCCACGCGCCGGGACCAGCGAATCGAGTTCGTCGATGAAGATCACGCACGGCGCGACCTGGCGCGCGCGGGCGAACAGCTTGGCGATTTGCTGCTCGCTCTCGCCATACCATTTGCTCAGCAGGTCGCTCGACTTGGTGGCGATGAAATTGGCCTGCGCCTCGCGCGCCACGGCCTTGGCCAGCAAGGTCTTGCCGGTCCCGGGCGGACCATAAAGCAGGAAGCCCTTGGCCGGGCGGATGCCCATGCGGCGAAACGCATCGGGATCCTTGAGGGGCAGCTCGACGCCTTCCTTCAGCCGCGCCTGCGCGGCATCCAAACCGCCGACATCGTCCCAGCGCACCCGCGGCGCCTCGACCATCACCTCGCGCATCGCCGAGGGCTGGACGCGCTTCAGCGCATCGAGGAAATCCTCGCGCGTTACCGCCAGCGTATCGAGGATCTCGGGCGGAATCGTGCCCTCGGCAAGATCCAGCCGCGGCATCAGCTTGCGCACCGCCTCGATCGCCGCCTCGCGCGCCAGTGCCGCGAGATCGGCGCCGACGAAGCCATAGGTGGTCCGCGCCAGCTCATCGAGATCGACCTTGTCGCCGAGCGGCATGCCGCGCGTATGGATGCCGAGAATCTCACGCCGCCCGCGCTCGTCGGGCACGCCGACGACGATCTCGCGGTCGAACCGGCCCGGCCGCCGCAGCGCCTCGTCAAGCGCCTCGGGGCGATTGGTCGCCGCGATCACGACGATGTTGGCGCGCGATTCGAGCCCGTCCATCAAGGTCAGCAGCTGCGCGACAAGACGTTTCTCGGCCTCGCCCGACACCTGGCCGCGCTTCGGCGCGATCGAATCGATCTCGTCGATGAACACGATCGACGGCGCCGCCTTGGCAGCTTCCTCGAAAATCTGGCGCAGCTTGCCTTCGGATTCGCCATAGGCCGAGCCCATGATCTCGGGGCCGTTGATCAGGAAGAACTCGGCCGCGCTCTCATTCGCCACCGCGCGGGCGAGCCGGGTCTTGCCGGTGCCGGGCGGACCATGAAGCAACACGCCCTTAGGCGGATCGACACCTAGCCGCTGGAACAACTCGGGATAGCGCAGCGGCAGTTCGACCATTTCGCGCAGCTGGTCGATGGTCGGCCCCATGCCGCCGATATCGTCATAGGTCACATCGGCGCGGCGCGCTTCCTTGGGCTCCTCATATTCGGGGCGCAGGTCGATCTCTGTGTTCTCGTCGATATGCACCACGCCGCGCGGGGTGGTGCCGATCACCGCGAGGCGGATCTCCTGCAGGGCATAGGCCGGCGCGTTCATGAACTGGCGCACGCCAGCCGGCATGTCCTGCACGCGCTGGTGTCCGGCGGTCGCAACGACGTCCCCCTGGGTCAGCGGCCGGCCGAGAAACGTCCGCTTGAGCGCGTTGGACGAGCCCTGCAGTCGCAGATTCTGCTGCGCCGGCGCGAATACCACGCGCGTCGCCGGCTTGGACTCGGCCTTGCGAATCTCGACGAAGTCGCCCGAGCCGGCGCCGGCATTGGCACGCTGCAGGCCGTCGATGCGGATGATCTCCAGGCCCTCGTCCTCGGCATAGGGCGAGACGGCCCGCGCCACGGTGGTTTCCTTGCCGACGATCTCGATCACATCGCCCTCGGCCAGGCCGAGCGCGGCCATCATCGCGCGCGGGATATGCGCCAGCCCGCGACCGCTATCTTCCGGCCGAGCGTTCGCCACTTGCAGTTTGCGCGTCGGCGCTTCGCCATCAGCCATGTGCCATCCTCATTCGCGTCGCCAAGCGCGCGAGATAGGACAGGGGTTCCCGATATGCGAGGCCTGGGCTATCGATCGCCGGCAAATGCCTGAGACGGGCACAAAAAAAGAGGCCGACCCCGGAGGATCGGCCGCGAAAGTTTTTAGGAGAGGATGCCTGAAAGGCACGCTCTATGTGCAGTGCAGCGTATTATGTTGCAAGTGCGAAAAGAATCACTTTGATTGCATCACACGCAATCAGGGCTGGATTTCCTCCTCCTTTGCCGGCATTTTTCGTGTGAGCGGTATGTGATGCACCGCACCATCGGGAGGGGATGAATGCGCAGATTGCCGCCGCTGACCGCGATCGAGGCGTTCGTGCAGGTCGCACGACTCGGTTCGATCAAGGCCGCAGCGCAAGAGCTTGCGCTGTCCGCCCCCGCGCTCAGCCGTCGTGTCCAGGCGCTCGAGCGCTTCATTGGCCGGCCGCTGTTCGATCGCCGCCATCAGGCGGTGGTGCTCAACGCCGATGGAGATCGGCTGTTACAGCAGATCGCCCCGGCGCTCGATTCGATGAGCGACGCGGTCGAGATGATGACCAGCGGCACCGATGTGCTGCGGCTGCGGCTCGGCATTCTGCCGCTGTTCGCTTCGCAGCGCCTTTTCCCGCACATGGCCGAGCTGCGCGCAAAGCATCCCGAACTTCATCTCGACATCGATACCGCCGGGCATGGCGTGGCGCGGCTCGGCGACGGGCTCGACGCGGTGATTGCCTTGGTCCGCGACGTCGACCCGGCGCTCTATGCGCGGCGGCTCGACCGCAACTCGATCTATGTCATCGGCGCGCGCACGTTGCTCGACGGCCCCGATCCGGTGACCCGGCCGGAGCAGCTCGCCGACCTCACCGTGTTGCTTCACCGCGATATGCCGGAAACCTTCACCGCTTGGCGCCGCGCCGCAGGGCAACCCGATCTGGAACCGGCAGCGATCGATCATTTCGATTCGGGCCAGTTGATGCTCGAAGCGGCGGCGCAGGGTCTGGGCGTGGCGTTCATGCACGAAAGCCATTTCGAGGATGCCCATGATCCGCGGCTGGTCAGGCTGTTCGGCATCTCGGTCGAGAGCCCCTACAGCTACTGGTTCGTGTGCCGCCCGCGCGCGCTCACGCAGCGCCCGGTGCGGCTGTTCCACGACTGGCTGATCAAGACCCTCGCCGATCCGTCGGTTTGACAAAAAAGCTCCCGCCGTTTCGGGCGGGAGCCGTAAAATCTGCCGTCATGCTGAACTTGTTTCAGCATCCATGCGCGATCACGAGCGACAAGCGCGCGGCTGATGATCGCGCATGGACCCTGAAACAAGTTCAGGGTGACGATAATTCTATGTTGCCGCCCCACCCAAAGAAGGGTGGAGCATGGCAACTTACTCGGCGCGGGCCTTGATGATCTTGCCCGGCTCGCGCGGCGGCTCGCCCTTGGGCAGCGCGTCGATATGCTCCATGCCCTGGGTCACTTCGCCCCACACAGTGTACTGGTTGTCGAGGAAGCGGGCGTCGTCGAAGCAGATGAAGAACTGGCTGTTGGCCGAATTGGGGTTCATCGTGCGCGCCATCGAGGCGGTACCGCGGACGTGCGGTTCCTTGGAGAATTCAGCCGGCAGATCGGGCTTGTCCGAACCGTGCATGCCGGTGCCGGTGGGGTCGCCGCCCTGCGCCATGAAGCCCGGAATCACGCGGTGGAACACCACGCCGTCATAAAAACCCTCATTGGCCAGCTCGGCGATGCGCGCGACATGCTGGGGGGCGAGATCGCCGCGCAGCTTGATCTTCACCTCGCCGGTGGCGAGCGTCAGGGTGAGGGTTTCGGGGGTATCGGCCATGGCGGCAAGCTCCGGTAGAAAGGGGAATTGGCGTTGCCCCTAGACGCGTCGCGCGGCGCTGGCAAACCGCGTCGAATGCGGTTATCGCCCGGCCACGCGAAGCATCGGCAGGAGGTCGGACGATGAGCGAGACCGAACTCTCTCCCGCAGTCGAGGCCGATACCACACAACTCGACGAGGACGACCGGCTCAAGCCCGAGTTCGTCCGCGCGGTGCTCGACGCGGTCGAAGCCGGCGAGGCCGACAAGGCGCGCGCGCTGGTCGAGCCGCTTCATCCGGCCGATATCGCCGACCTGTTCGAGCTGACCCCGCACGAGGAACGCGCCGACCTCGCCAAGGCGATCGCCGACCTGCTCGACGGCGACGTGTTCGCCGAGATGAACGATTATGTCCGCGAGGACCTGATCGACGCGCTCGAGCCGCACCAGGTCGCCGACATCGCCGCCGAGCTCGATACCGACGACGCCGTCGCGATCATCGAGGACATGGATGCCGACGACCAGCGCGAGGTGCTCCGCGCGCTGGACCCTGACGATCGTGCCGCGATCGAGGAGGCGCTGAGCTATCCGGAGGAATCCGCCGGCCGCCTGATGCAGCGCGAGATGATCGCGGTGCCCGAGCATTGGACCGTCGGCGATGCGATCGATTATCTGCGCGGCCATGAGGAACTGACCACCGACTTCTGGGAAATCTTCATCGTCGATCCGGCGCACAAGCCGGTCGGCACCTGCCAGCTGTCGTGGATCCTGCGCACCCCGCGCTCGATCCCGATGGGCGATGTGATGAAGCGCGAGCAGACGCTGATCCCGGTCGACATGGACCAGGAAGAAGTCGCGCTGCGCTTCCAGAAATACGCGCTGATCTCGGCCGCGGTGGTCGATGCCGGCGGGCGGCTCGTCGGCATGATCACCGTCGACGACATCGTCCACATCATCCAGCAGGAAGCCGGCGAGGACGCGCTGCGCCTGTCCGGCGCCGGCGATGGCGACATCAACGAGCCGATCCTGCTGACCGTGCGCACGCGTTTCGTGTGGCTGGTGATCAATCTCGGCACGGCGATGCTCGCCGCGGCGGTGGTCGGGCTGTTCGAGAACGAGATCGCCAAGTTCGCGCTGCTCGCGGCGTTGATGGGGATCGTTTCGGGGATGGGCGGCAATGCCGGTACCCAGACGCTGGCCGTGGTGGTGCGGGCGCTCGCCACCAACCAGCTCACCAGTTCGAACACGATGTGGATGATCTTGCGCGAGTTCCGCATCGCCGCGGCCAACGGCCTGTTGCTCGGCGTGTTGATCGGCACCGGCACCTGGCTGTTCTACCACAATGCCTCGCTGGCGATCGTGTTCGGCCTGGCGATCCTGACCAACAATCTCGTCGCCGGACTGTCAGGCGTACTCATTCCGCTCGGGCTGGAACGGGCCGGCGTCGATCCGGCGGTATCATCGGCGGTGTTCGTGACGATGATGACCGATTGCCTCGGATTCTTCTCCTTCCTCGGCCTCGCCGCCTTGTGGGGCCTGGGCGGCTAACCCACCTAGGTCGCATGCCTCTCCATCTCACCAAGGTCGCGTTCGGCGCGTCGGGCGTCGAGCATCTCGCCGAGCGCCTGCTGGTTCGCGCCGAGGCTGGGCCGGTGTTCCTCACCACGCGTTATCTGCCCAAGCGCCATGAGGAGATCGCTGGCCAGGGGTCGCTGTTCTGGATCATCAAGCACACCCTCGTCGCGCGCTCGCCGATCCTGTCGTTCGGCGAGGCGGACGCGGGGCGCGTCGCGATCTATCTCGACCCGCATCTCGTGCTGACCCATGGCCGCCCGAAGCGCGCGCATCAGGGCTGGCGCTATCTCGACGATGCCGACGCGCCGGCCGATCTCGGCGACGACTTCGCCAGCGGCGATGCGTTGCCGGCGGCGCTGATCGGCAAGCTGGCGGCGCTGGGGCTGGTCTAAGGCACAATCGAGCGCAACAAGCGCTCCATACCGGCGAGGAGTTGAGCCGACGCCTGGCAGCTAAGGCCCACCGCACTCCACTGGTCCGCCCGCCGCGGCATGGACCAGGCATTTCGGTTTCCCGGCCACCACGACATGCCCCAGCCCGGTCGAATTGACCTGCGCGGTGTAGCGCGCGGCGGCGCGGGTTTCGCCGCTGCCGTCCTGCAGGATCGACAGGTCGTTGACGGTGAGGCCGGTCGCATCGACATTGCCCGCGCCGTTGGTGACCAGCCGCGCCCGCGCGGCACGGCCCGACAAGGTCATCGTGCCCGCGCCGACGATCGTGGCGAACAGCTGATCGGTATCGGCGGCACTGACACTGATCGTGCCGCTGCCATTGACCGAGAGATCGACGCGTTGCGCCTTCATGCCCTGGATTCTGACGCGCGCGCCGCCATTGACGAAGGCGGCATTCAGCGCCGGGGTGGTCAGCGTGATGATCGGGCGGGCCGCGGCGGCACCGACCGGTGTTTCGCCCCAGCCCTGATGGCCCATGCGCACGATCAGCGTCGAACCCTGCACCGCGATATCGAGCCCGTCGATCATCCGCGCATCACCAGAGGCCAGCGCGCCCGGCGGTACGCCGGTGGTGATGTTCACCTCGAATGGACCTTCGATCCGCACCCGATCATAGCTGCCAAAGGCATAGCGATGCTCGGCGGCCTGCGCCGACAGCGGCAGGGCGAACAGGACGAAGGCGAGGAGCCGGGCGATCATGCGCCCGGCATCGCACCCTTTTCTTACCAAGCCAATATCAGCCGCCGCAATGCACGTCGCCCGAACCCATCTTCGAGGTGTTGCACTTGGCGCCGGCACCGAGATCGACATCGCCCGAACCCATCACCGAGACGGTCGCCGGGCCGGTGACATCGGCACGCGCATCGCCCGAACCGGCGATCGAGACCTTGGCGCCCTGCGCCTTGAGGCCCGAACCGTCGACGCTACCCGAGCCGGCGATATCGATGCCGAGCTGTTTGGCGGTGCCCTTGATCGTCATGTCGCCAGACCCAGCGATCGACAGATCGGCGGCGTCGACGGCCAGCGCCGCGACGACCATGTTGCCCGACCCCGCCGTACTGCCGGCGAACTTCGCCCCTTCGACCTTGTCGATCGTCATATCGCCCGAACCGGCGATGCTCGCCTCGGCGAGGCGCGGCAAGGTGACAAAGACCTTGACGTGCCTGCCGTCGTGATGGCCGAAATCGTCCCAACTCAGCCCGTCGTGATTGATCCGGCCGATGCGCAGCGTGTTGCCCTCGCGCACGATCTTGAGCTTGTCGAGCTCCTCAGACGGCCCTTCGGCGCGGACCGAGAAGGCCGCACCGGTGCGAACATCGACATCGTCCGAACCACGCAGCTCGACCGCGGTGAAATCCGCCGCCTGGAAGGTGCGCGTGGTGCCGCTGCCGCTGGCCTTGATGCCGGGGGTCCCGTCGTCGCCGGAGCTGCGGCTGTGGCCATGACAGGCGGCAAGCGGGATCGCGGTGGCGGCAAGCAGAGCGAGAAGGCGAAAGCGCATGGAAATTCTCCCAATGTGTATTGCTTAAATAACACACGCCGCCCGGGGTGCAAACGAAAAAGGGCGGCCCTTGCGGACCGCCCTCTTCATTTCGGACAATCGATGTCGGCTTATGCCGGCACCTTGTCCTTGTTGTGGATCGCTGCGGCCTTGCGCAGGATGTCGAGGATCTTGAGCTGTGCGGTCGGCTCGTCGACCTGCTCCATCGCGGCGAGTTCGCGCGCGAGTCGGCTGGTCGCCGCTTCAAAGATCTGCCGCTCGGAATAGCTCTGCTCGGGCTGGTCCTCGGCGCGGAACAGGTCGCGCACCACTTCGGCGATCGACACCAGGTCGCCCGAATTGATCTTCGCCTCATATTCCTGTGCGCGACGCGACCACATCGTCCGCTTGACGCGCGGCTTGCCGGTCAACGTTTCGAGCGCCTCACGCAACGTCTTGTCCGAAGACAGCTTGCGCATGCCGACGCTTTCCGCCTTGTTGGTCGGAACGCGGAGCGTCATGCGCTCCTTTTCGAAGCGGAGGACGTAGAGTTCGAGTTGCATGCCGGCGATTTCCTGCCGCTGCAGCTCGATCACACGACCGACGCCGTGCTTCGGGTACACAACATAATCACCAACGTCGAAGGACAGCGCCTTGGCAGCCATTCCGTCAAACCTTTCCGTGTACTGATACGCCGCGGAGAACCGCGTCGGGGGCAGCGACAAGCTGCACGAGCGCGGCGGCGGGGTTGATTACGAACATCTCCAGATCGAAGGACGCGAGTCAGCGCCTTCCGTCACGCCGTGCTTAGCACGTTCGTAATAAAATTACCAGCATCACGAGTCAGCGTTGCTGCCCGATCCGGGAATCCGGCAATGGCGCGATCGTTACGCTATCAGTCGCCGGTACCGGGCTCGGGCGAGAAATACTTGTCGAACTTGCCAGCCTCGCCCTTGTGCTCGTCGGCATCTTCAGGGGTCTGGTCGTTCTTGCGCGTGACATTGGGCCACTGCGCCGAGAAAGTGTTGTTCAGCTCGAGCCATTGTTCGAGGCCGCTCTCGGTATCCGGCAGGATCGCCTCGGCCGGGCATTCCGGCTCGCACACGCCACAATCGATGCACTCGCTGGGGTTGATCACCAGCATGTTCTCGCCTTCGTAGAAGCAGTCGACCGGACAGACCTCGACGCAGTCCATATACTTGCACTTGATGCAGGCATCGGTGACGACGTAGGTCATTCTTGCAACTCCCTTGAGCCGGACCAGACCGGCGGCGAACCAGTGCCTGCTATGCCCGCCGCCCCGCGTCGTCAATCATGCGGCGCTTCCTGCGAGACGTTCTCAACCGTCAGGTCCGTATAGCAGGCGCGCGCCTCGGGCGCCGGGCCACGCCGGAACGGCAATGCCTTGATGCGAATTACCTGGATATGAGGGCCGCGAACAAAGGTCAGCACATCGCCGACACGCACCGGCGCGTGCTTGCTTGTCGCGGGCCGGCCGGTGATGCGCAGATGACCGTCGTTTGCGATCACCTGTGCCGCCGAGCGCGTCTTGGCGAAACGCGCGAACCACAGGAAGCGGTCGAGCCGCATCGTCGCCGCGCCACCGGCGACTTCAGCCACGCGCCGATCCGAGCGCGGCGAGCGCTGCAAAGGCGTTGTCGCGCGGCGCGGGTTTCACCGCCGCGGCCTTGGTCAGGCCCTGCCAGATCCAGCGCGGCGCATCGCCCTCGCGCCCCGCGCCACGGAAGCCGAGCGCCGCCATCAGCCGCGCCAGCGTCTCCGCCGTCATGCCGATCGAGGTGGCGAGCGCCGGGTCGGGCGCGAACGGCTTGCGCCCGGCGCGCGCATCGTGCGCGTCACGCGCGATGCGTTCGACCAGATCGACCCGCACCGCCTGCGTGCCGAGCGGGCGGAAGCCCTGATCGAGCCGCGCGCCGGGATGGTCGCGCGGCAGCACCGTCGCGCCCTCGGGCGGAAGGCCGCCCGCCGCAACGTCGCGCGCGGCGAGCAAGGCCCGGCGCCAGCGCGCCGCCGCCGGTTTGAGCAGCCGCGCGTCGAACAGGTCGAGCGTACCGATCGTCACCCCCCTGGCGCGCAACAGCTTGCGCGAGGGGTGATCGAGCGCCTCGACCATCGTCGCCATCGGCCGGCGCGGCGCGATGCCGCCCTCGGCGAGCAAGGCGCCTGCCACCGCGCGTAGGGGAGCGGTCAGCGCGGCGTCGCGCGTCGCCGCATCGAGCGCGACCAGCGCCGGCACGTGCCTGCCCAGTTGCTGCGCCAGCCACGTCTCGAGCCGCGCTGCCACCGCCGCCCGCGCGCTACGGTCGAGGCAATCGAGCGCGGGGTCCAGGACGACACGCGGCCGAGCCAATGACGGTCCGGCGGCCAGCGTCGCCACCTGCACCACATTCCACAGGATCACCGGCGTATCGCCGCCCGTCAGCGAAAACGCGATGTCAGCCGCTTCGGCGAGCGATTTCCCGCGCCGCGCACGCTCCGCACCGAGGCGTTTTTCGGCCGCCGCCAGCAACAGCCGCTTGTCGGCGTGGCGGGCATCCGGCGCGACGGTGAAACGGAAGCCGTCGAGCCGGCCGATCTCATGATCCTCGACCAGCACCTCACCCTCGTCGCCGATCACCACCGGCAGCGCGCCCGAGTCCTTACCGATGCCGCGCAACAATGCCGTCGTGCGCTTGTCGACGAAGCGCTGGGTCAGCCCGGCATGCAGCGCGTCGGACAGACGCGTCTCGATCGCGCGTGTGCGCTCGGCCCAATGGCCCGGCTCGGCCAGCCAGTCGGCGCGGTTGGCGATATAGGCCCAGCTGCGGATCGCCGCGATGCGCCCGGCCAATGTCTCGACATCGCCCTCTACCCGGTCGAGCCGCGCCACCTCATCGGCGAACCAGCGATGCGGCACATGGCCGTTCCCCTCGCTGAGATACCCGAACAGACGCGACACGAAGCGGGCGTGCGGATCGACGCCCACTTTGCGGAAGTCGGGCACGCCGCACGCCGCCCATAGCCGCGCGACCATCGCCGGGCTGCGTGCCCGATCGCGCACCCAGTCCTCCATTGCCAGTCGCTTGAGCACCGCGAGATCGACCGCTTCGGGGGCGGCGCGCAATGCTCGGTCGTCGGGCCGCATTTCCAGGCTGGTGACGAGATCCTCGATACTGCCCAGATCGGGCTCCCCATCGCGCCAATAGAGGAAGTCG
This sequence comes from Pseudomonadota bacterium, assembly GCA_040390605.1. Taxonomy (GTDB): domain Bacteria; phylum Pseudomonadota; class Alphaproteobacteria; order Sphingomonadales; family Sphingomonadaceae; genus Sphingomonas. The sequence goes on along the minus strand of JAZJXZ010000048.1, from coordinate 2,692 downwards.
AGCCGTGGGAAGCGGTGCTCCTCGATCGCCAGCACCTCCTCCGGCGTGAACGCGCCCGGCCCCTGTTCGACCAGCGCGCCGAAGGTGCCGTCGCGCTGGTGTCGCCCGGCACGACCGGCGATTTGCGCCATCTCGGCCACCGTCAGGCGGCGCTGGCGATGCCCGTCGAACTTGTCGAGCGCGGCAAAGGCAACATGCGATACGTCGAGATTGAGACCCATGCCGATCGCATCGGTGGCGACGAGATAATCGACCTCGCCGGCCTGAAACATCGCCACCTGCGCGTTGCGCGTGCGCGGGGAGAGAGCGCCCATCACCACCGCCGCACCGCCGCGCAGCCGGCGCAGCATCTCGGCCACCGCGTAGACCTGCTCGGCCGAGAAGGCGACGATCGCCGAACGCTTGGGCAGGCGCGAGATCTTGCGCGCGCCGGCATAAGTGAGCTTGGAGAAGCGCGGCCGGCCGATGATCTCGGCCTCCGGCACCAGTGCCTTGATCATCGGGCGGAGCGCCTCCGAGCCGAGGATCATGGTCTCGTCGCGGCCCCGCGCGCGCAGCAGCCGGTCGGTGAAGACATGCCCGCGCTCGGCATCCGCACCGAGCTGCGCCTCGTCGATCGCGACAAACGACAGATCCCGTTCGAGCGGCATGCTCTCGGCGGTGCACAGGAACCAGCGCGCACCCTCGGGCACGATCTTTTCCTCGCCGGTGATCAGCGCGACCTGATGTGCGCCCTTGATCGCAACGACCTTGTCATAGACCTCGCGCGCCAACAGCCGGAGCGGGAAGCCGATCATCCCGCTCGAATGCCCGCACAGCCGTTCGACCGCGAGATGCGTCTTGCCGGTGTTGGTCGGGCCGAGCACGGCAGTCACGTCGGAACGATGCGTCACGAGAACCTACATCGTCGCGGCGCCCGGGATGTGCAACCGCACTTTTGCCTCGCGGCGCCTTAAGCGCATCATTTGCTTAGCGTATTTGGTAAATCTCGCCCTTCACCGCAGGACTCCAACGGTTCGTCGTGACAGTATCATTCCGGAACAGCGGTTAATTTGACTTTAGGATATCCCCGACACAGTGATTTCGCCTCTTCTGCCGGGGGGCGATGCAATTTCGGCCGGCATCTTTTCGGGGGGCAGCGCGCCTTTGTTCCAGCGCAATGATCATGGTCTGGACCTGGCAGGGGGCACCGCAACGCTGTCGTTCGGCCGCGCGCTGATTCCCGCCAACGAGCTTTCTACGCTCGACAAGCTCCGCGGCTTCATCGCCCGCACCGATTGGGCGCCCGATCTCGGCTCGCAGATCGGCTCGGCGACGTGGTGGCGTGGTGCTGCGACCTGCGCGGCGCTGTGCGCGGCGAGCTATGCCCTGTCGCCCGGGTTCGACCGCGCCATCATCGGTGACGTTCCTGCGCCACTGTCCGGCCAGCAATGGGACGAGGCGCGGGCCCAATCGATCGGCCCGCTCGCCTGGGGCGGCAATACCGGGCAGCATATGGCAGCGACCGACCTCGTCGCGCCGCTCGCCGAGGCGCCGGAACGCCCGCGCATCGAACTCGCCGCGATGGTCGGTCAGGGAGACAGCTTCCCGGCCATGCTGCAGCGCGCCGGCATATCGAAGGTCGATGCCGGCACCGCGGCGCAACTCGTTGCCAGCGCGATCGCGCTCGGCACGATCAAGCCCGGCACGCGCGTCGGCATCACGCTCGGCCGCCGCCCCGACAAGACCGTCGCGCGGCCGCTCGAGGAACTCAGTTTCCGTGCCAGCTTCGGCCTTGCGCTGACGGTGTCGCGGGCCGGCAACGCGCTGACGCTGGCACGCCACGAGATCGCGATCGACAATACGCCGCTGCGCCTCGAGGGGCTGGTCGGGCGCAGCCTCTATGCCTCGGCGCGCGCGTCCGGTGCGCCCGCCAAGATCGTCGAGACCGCGCTCAGGACGCTGTCGGGGCACATCAATATCGGTCGCGATCTTTCGCCATCCGACACCTTCACGCTGACCATGAAGCAGGCGCGCGCCGCAACCGGCGAAGTGCAGCTCGGCGATCTCGAATTCGTCGCCATCAACCATGGCGCCCGCAAGACCCAGCTGGTCAAATGGGACGACGGCCAATGGTATGAAGCGTCGGGCCAGACCGAGCGCAAGGGCCAGATGGGCATGCCCGTCGCCGGGCGCATCTCGTCGGGCTTCGGCATGCGCATGCATCCGCTGCTCGGCTTCATGCGCATGCACAAGGGCATGGACATCGCCGCCGCCTGGGGCACGCCGATCCACGCCGCGATGGATGGCGTCGTCCAGTTCGCCGGGCGCAGTTCGGGTTATGGCAATTTCGTCAAGCTATCGTCAGGCGCCATTGCGACCGGCTACGGCCATATGAGCCGTATCGCGGTGCGGGGCGGCCAGCGTGTCAGCCAGGGCGAGGTGATCGGCTATGTCGGCTCGACCGGCATGTCGACCGGCCCGCATCTGCACTGGGAAGTGTGGAAGAACGGCGTCTCGGTCAACCCGCGCAGCATGTCCTTCTCGAGCGTCAGCCAGCTGTCGGGCGAGGCGTTGCGCGCGTTCAAGGCCAAGGTCGCTGCGCTGCTCTCGGTCAAGCCGGGCGCGCACTGAGTTCCTGCCCATTCCTCCCCGGCACGGGGATCGTTGCGTAATTTGGTTTTAGGCCGGTTGGGGAGCGCGAGGGCGTCGA
>JAZJXZ010000047.1:0-43173 GCA_040390605.1 Pseudomonadota bacterium | reverse complement strand
CGACTTGAAAATGTTAGCGGGCGAACATTCACGCGCGGGCGGCCCGGGCCTAAGCTCAGGCCAAGATAAATGCACTGTCACCGGAATTCGCTGTCACCGGAATTCGGCCTCGTCGCGCTCACCGCATCCACGGCATATGATGCGGCTAAAACTGCTGTGGATTATAACAATTGCCGCTCAGGTGGATAATGGTTGAACCCACAGATATGCGCGTAAGTCGTCGATCTGACTTAATTCTTGGATTATCGACAGTATTTGTATTTGGTTGCGTTGCTATTTTTGCCAGTCTCGAGAAGGCATTAGCTTGCTCCATAGTATTTGGTGTTTTCTTGTCAATTATACAAACTAAATGGAACAAGAGAAGAGACCGAAGATTCTGGATTATAATTGCGATCTTGGCGATCGTGCACGTGATCGCGTTGTCGCTTATACATATTCCAGAACTACGCTTTGGCCTGATGTCTCTATCGTTCGCTCTTGTTGACGGCTTCGCAATGTGGTGGCTGATAAACTGGATAGAGCGACGTTTTCCTGAGGGCACGGATCAGTGAAGGCAGAGACGGCAAGATGAAAGCAACGTCACCGGAATTCCCGGAATTCCGGAATTCGGAAGCGATTGATTATGGCATACATTCATAAAATAAAAACTGTGACGCATAGGATCGTGGCTGCATTTTTGTTGATGTCGCTATCCGGATGCACCGACGGCCTTAAGGTTGATATAAAAAGAGATGGATCCAAGATTCATGCTATATTGTCATTTTCGGATACCTATGATAGATTGATTGGAAAATATCCATGCATAAACAATATCTATAAATTTAAAAAAACAAATACTTCAACTATTATTACATTCAGTGTTAGTTCAAATGACGGAAAATGCCGTAAAATCAACGATTATATTATAGATACCATCCCTCGGGATTTCAAACTCGATTCCATAGATTCTCACGAAGGGAAGAGAGAAGAGGGCGGGATAGAATATATTGCTTTCTCTGGACCCGGCCAGTCGGGTGAGGCCAGATTATTGTAAACGCGCACAAGTAACGCTTGAAATCGCCGGCGGTCGAACATTCACGCGCGGCCGGCCCGGGCTCTAGCCGAAGGCAAGCCCAGGACAAGATGAATGCACCGTCACCGGAATCCGGCAAAAATCCGTCAGTAATGTGCGACCGTGCGGTCCGCGCTAGCGCTGCGCCGCAAGTGACAGTCCCGTCAGGCCGTGCGTCGTCATGTGATATCCTCCGAGAGCCGCGTCCGAAGCGTTGCGGGTGTTGTCGCTCGGGCGATTGAGATAGGCCAGCAGCTGCACCGCGAAGGAACGTGTCGCCGCCGCCGAGGCGGCATCGTGCGCAATCGCGACCAGCGTCAGCCGCGCTTCGTCGTTTCGGCCCTGGATGACCAGCGCATAGGCGGCCTTGGCGCGCAGCGCATTGGCCAGCGCCAGGTCCCCGAGCGCGCAGGCCCGATCGGCCAGCGCCTGATAGGAGGACTGGATCTGTTTTGCCCTTAACGCGCTGAAGTTTGCATCGATCTCGTCGGATTGCGCCATCAACGTCGCATGGTTGTCGGTAGCAACGGCAGGTTGAACAGTGGCAAGCGCAAGCAGCAGCGGAAGCATCAGCCTTCTCCTCAAAGGATCGCGCAATCTTTCACGTCTCCAGACCCGCGTAAAGCGTGAAAAGACGCCGCACTTGGCCGCAGCCGCATCACGCGTCGATCGCGTCCTCGTCCATGCGCGCGGCGTTTTCCTGGATGAAGGCGAAGCGGTGGGCGGGGTTGTTGCCCATCAGCCGGTCGACCAGGTCCTTGACCACCGCGCGCTCTTCATATTCCTGCGGCAGGGTGATGCGGATCATGCTGCGCGTCTTGGGGTCCATGGTGGTCTCGCGCAGCTGCATCGGGTTCATCTCGCCGAGACCCTTGAAGCGCGCTACCTCGACCTTCTTGCCCTTGAACTCATTGGCCTCGATCCGGGCGCGGTGCGCGTCGTCCATGGCGTAGAGATTCTTCGTCCCCGCGGTCAGGCGGTAGAGTGGCGGCTGGGCGAGGTGCAGATGCCCGCGCCGCACCAGCTCGGGCATTTCCTGAAAGAAGAAGGTCATCAGCAGCGTGGCGATATGTGCGCCGTCGACGTCGGCGTCGGTCATGATGACGATGCGCTCGTAACGCAGGTTCTCGGGCAGGCAGTCCTTGCGCGTGCCGCAGCCCAGGGCCTGAATGAGGTCAGCAATTTCCTGATTAGCCAATATCTTGGCCGAGGTTGCTGAGGCGACGTTCAAGATCTTGCCGCGGATCGGTAGGATCGCCTGGGTCTTGCGTTCGCGCGCCTGCTTGGCCGAGCCGCCGGCGCTGTCGCCCTCGACGATGAACAATTCGGTGCCCTTGGGGTCGTCGGACGAGCAATCGGTCAGCTTGCCGGGCAGGCGCAGCTTGCGTGCGCTGGTCGCGGTCTTGCGCTTGACCTCGCGCTCGGCCTTGCGGCGCAGCCGTTCGTCCATCCGCTCGAGCACGAAACCGAGCAAAGCGCGGCCGCGCTCCATATTGTCCGACAGGAAATGGTCGAAATGGTCGCGCACCGCGCGCTCGACGAGGGGGGCTGCGTCGGGGCTGGTCAGCCGGTCCTTGGTCTGGCTCTGGAATTGCGGCTCGCGGATGAAGACGGACAGCATCAGCTCGCTGCCGGTCATCACATCCTCGGCGGTGATGTCCTTGGCCTTTTTCTGGCCGACCAGTTCGCCGAAGCCACGAATGCCGCGCACCAAAGCAGCGCGCAGGCCCGCCTCATGCGTGCCGCCGTCAGGCGTGGGAATGGTGTTGCAATACCAGCTGTACGAGCCGTCGCTCCACAGCGGCCAGGACACGGCCCATTCGACACGGCCCTGTTCGCCCGGGAAATCCTGGTTGCCGGTGAAGAAATCGGCCGTGGCGCATTCGCGGCCGCCGATCTGTTCGCGCAGATGGTCGGCGAGGCCACCGGGGAACTGGAACACCGCCTCGCTCGGGGTGTCGTCCGAGATCAACTCGGCGGCGCACTTCCAGCGAATCTCGACGCCGGCGAAGAGATAGGCCTTGGAGCGGGCGAGCTTGTAGAGCCGCGCCGGCTTGAAGTGCATTTCGGGTCCGAAGATCTCGTCATCGGGGGTGAAGGCGACCGAGGTGCCGCGGCGATTGGGCGTCGAGCCGAGATGCTCGAGCGGGCCGAGCGTGACGCCGCGCGAAAAACGCTGGCGATAGAGCTCGCGATTACGTGCCACCTCGACCACCGTGTCGGACGACAGCGCGTTGACCACACTGACCCCGACACCGTGCAGGCCGCCCGAGGTGGCGTAGGCTTTGCCGGCGAACTTGCCGCCGGAATGCAGCATGGAAAGAATGACTTCCAGCGCGCTCTTGTCGGGGAATTTCGGATGCGGGTCGATCGGCATGCCGCGGCCATTGTCGACGATGGTCAGCCGGTTGCCGACCTCCAGCGAGATCTCGATGCGCGTGGCGTGGCCGGCGACGGCCTCGTCCATGCAATTGTCGAGCACCTCGGCGGCGAGGTGGTGAAAGGCGCGCTCGTCGGTGCCGCCGACATACATGCCGGGGCGACGGCGGACCGGCTCCAGCCCCTCCAGCACCTCGATCGACGAGGCATCATAATCACCGGTAGGTTTGGGCGCGGACGCGAACAGGTCTTCGGACATGGATCAGCTATAGGAGGGCGGTGGGCGCGCTGCCAAGCGTCATGTACGACGTTTGTTCGTCGGTGCGGGCCGTGCCAAGAAAAAGCCCACCGCTTCAGGAGAGGAGTTGGGGGTAGGCCCCCCGGGCACGGCGTATGAGGCACTGCTCCACCCCAACCCCTCCCCTGAAGGGGAGGGGCTCAAGATAGAGTGCCGGCTAATCTCACCCGTCCCGCAACCCGATACCGATGCTGGCCCGGGCCTGTTCGGCCTCGTTGCTGACCACCGGATAGGCGCAATAATCGGCGGCGTAGTAGGCGCTGGGGCGGTGGTTGCCCGACCAGCCGATGCCGCCGAACGGAGCGGACGAAGACGCGCCGTTGGTCGGGCGGTTCCAGTTGACGATACCGGCTCGCGCATTGGCCCAGAAACGGTCGTAGAGCGCCGGATCCTGGCTCACCAGTGACGCCGACAGGCCGTAGCGCGTATTGTTGGCCTCGGCGATGGCGGCGTCGAAGCTGTCGGCGCGGATCACCTGCAGAATCGGGCCGAACAGCTCGATGTCGGGCCGCTCGGCCATGTCGGTGGTGTCGATCAGCGCGGGGAGCAGGAACGGGCGGTCGGCGACCGGTCGTTCGAGATGGCGCAGCGGCTTGCCGCCGCGCATCATCAGTTCGAGGAAACTCTCGGTCAGCAGGTCCGCGCTCTCATTGTCGATCACCGCGCCCATGAACGGCTGTGGGTCGTCATGCGGGGCGCCGACGATGATCCGGCCCATCAGCTTGAGCAGGGTCTCGACCAGCGGTTCGTAGAGTTTGGTGTCGACGATCAGCCGGCGCGCGGCGGTGCAGCGCTGGCCGGCCGAGGTGAAGGCCGACTGGACGATCAGGGTCGCGGCCGACAGCATGTCGGGCGTGTCCCATACGATGATCGGGTTGTTGCCGCCCATCTCCAGCGCGAGGATTTTCTCCGGCCGGGTAGCGAAGGCGCGGTTGAGCGCGATGCCGGTCGAGGCCGAGCCGGTGAACAGCAGGCCGTCGATATCGTCGTGGGCGGCGAGCGCCTTGCCTTCGGCCGGGCCGCCGAGCAGCAGGCGCACCACGCCTTCGGGAATGCCGGCGGCGTGGAAACATTCGACCAGGAAGACGCCCGTGGCCGGGGTCTTTTCCGATGGCTTGAAGATCACGGCATTGCCGGCGAGCAGCGCAGGGACGATATGGCCGTTGGGCAGATGCGCCGGAAAATTATACGGGCCGAGCACCGCGAGTACGCCGTGCGGCTTGTGGCGCAGCGCCATGCGGCTGCCCATCGGCGCGTCGAGCCGGCGCTGGGCGGTGCGCTCGGCATAGGCGGCGACCGAGATGTCGACCTTGGCGATGACGCTGTCGACCTCGGTACGCGCTTCCCATAGCGGTTTGCCGGTCTCGCGCGCGATGGTGTCGGCGAACGCCTCATGCTTGCCGCGCACGACATTGGCGAAGCGGCGCATCGCCTCGATGCGGTAGGTGAGGGGGTGCGACGCCCAGGCCGCCCAGCTGGCGCGCGCCATGGCGACCTCGGCGTCGACATCGCCGCTTTGCCCGCGCCACAGGACGGCGCCGGTCGCCGGTTCGTACGAAATCAGTTCCGCCATCTCGTTCTCTTAAACGCTGAATTTTGGGTTGTCGAAGGGTGGTGCCCCGTGTGGGGCGCATTGTTAAGAAGAAGAGGGGTTCACGCGGAGGCGCGGAGGCGCGGAGGGTTTCGTCCCGCCGCGACTGTGGCCCGTCATCACCAGCGTGTCGCAGGGGGAATCGGCTGGTTGAGAGGCGCCGGGGGCGCCGCGGACCGCTCCGCGTCTCCGCGTCTCCGCGTGAACAAAATTTCGATCACGTGAGCGCCGCGCCCATCGTTCTGATGGCGGCCACTTTCTTATGGAGCGGGGCCCAGTCGTCGTGCTGGTCGATCGCGGCCCAGATCGATTCGACCTCGTCGATCAGCATCGAGCAGGGCGCACCTTGCCAGTAAGGATCGTCACGCGCCTTGCGCGGCGCGTAGCTGGCGAGGGCGTCGCGGACCGGTCGCCAGGCGTCGCCATAGCTGTCGGGCAGCTGCCCGCCGAACGCATCGAAGAAGAAGCGGTCAAGCGGTGTCTCGGTGGTGCGGAGCAGCGGTTCGATGGTCTGGATCAGCACGCGGTCGGTCGCGGGATCGCGCGGCGTGAGGCCGAGACGCCACAGGATCGCGCCCGACACCGCCGGCTGATAATGGTCGCCGAAGCTTTCCAGCACCTCGATCAGCGGCTCGGCCTCGCTGAGCAGCCGCAGCGAGACGGCGAGCTGCGCGGTGTCCCAATGGATCGCTTCGGGCTGGCGACCAAAGGCGTAGAGCCCGGCATGGTCGAAATAGGCGGCGGTGAAGGCGGGGTCCCAAATCGGGGTGAAGCGCCAGGGGCCGTAGTCGAAGCTTTCGCCGGTGACATTGATGTTGTCCGAATTGAGCACGCCGTGGACGAACCCGGCCGCCATGTAGGACGCCGCGAGCCGCGCGGTGCGCCGGACGACATGGCCAAGCAGCCGCGCCGGTGCGTCGTCGCCGGCCTCCTCGCCATAATAATGGCGCAGCACATAGGCGACGAGGCGGCGCATGTTGTCGGCGTCGCGTTCGAAGGCGAGGCGCTGGAAGGTGCCGATGCGGATATGACCATGGCTGAGCCGCGCCAGCACGGCGGAGCGGGTCGGCGAGGGCTCGTCGCCACGTTCCAGCGCCTCGCCGGTCTCGATCAGCGAGAAGGTACGCGATGTCGGCACACCCAGTGCCTCGAGCATCTCGGTGGCGAGAATCTCGCGCACGCCGCCCTTGAGCGTCAGGCGTCCGTCGCCGAAGCGGCTCCACGGCGTGCGGCCCGAGCCCTTGGTGCCGAAATCCATCAGGCGGCCGGCCGAATCGCGCAACTGGGCGAAGAGGAAGCCGCGGCCATCGCCGATTTCGGGATTGTACACGCGGAACTGGTGGCCGTGATAACGCAGTGCCAGAGGGCTTGTAAGGCTGCCAGGCATGGGGGCGAACCGGCCGAAATGGGCGATCCATTCGGCATCGCCGAGGTCGTCGAGCCCGACCTGCGCCGCGGCGCGATCGTTGCGGAAGCGCAGCACCGTCTGCGGGAAATCGGCCGCGGCGACCGGATCGTAAAAATCGTCACCGAGTTCGAGGATCGCGGTTTCGGGCCGATAAGCTTGCGGGCGTTCGCACATGCAGCGATATGGGGGGCGACAATCGCAGGACGCAACCATGGCCGCCTATGAAAACTGCTATTGGTCGACCGAGGACGGGCTGCGGCTGCATTATCGCGATTATCCCGGCCGCGCCGATCGTCCGCCGATCATCTGCCTGGCGGGGCTGACCCGCAATGCGCGCGATTATGCCGCGCTGGCCGAGCGGCTGGCGGGCGAGTGGCGGGTGATCGCGATCGATTTCCGCGGCCGCGGCGAGAGCGCCTATGCCAAGGATCCGATGAGCTATGTGCCGTCGACCTATGTCCAGGACGTCGAAGCGCTGATCGCCGAGCTGGGCCTCGATCGCTATGTCGCGTTCGGCACGTCGCTCGGCGGGATCGTCACGATGCTCATGGCCGGGACGTCGCGGGCGCGCATCGTCGGCGCGCTGCTCAACGATGTCGGGCCGGAGCTCGACCCGGCGGGGCTGGGGCGGATTCGCGGTTATGTCGGCAAGGCGAGCAGCTGGCCGACCTGGATGCATGCGGCGCGCGCGGTCGCCGAGAATAACGCCGATGTCTATCCACACTGGGAGATCGGCGAGTGGCTGGCGATGGCCAAACGCATCTATCGCCTCAACAGCTCGGGCCGCATCGTGCTCGATTACGACATGAAGATCGCCGAGCCGTTCCGCGTGCCCGGTAACGAGGCCGGGCCGGACATGTGGCAGGCGTTCGCGGCGCTGAGCAAGGTGCCGACCTTGATCGTGCGCGGCGCGCGATCCGACGTGCTGGCGCCGGCGACGGCGGAACGGATGCTGTCGGCGCTCGACCATGGCGAACTGGTCACCGTGCCCCATGTCGGCCACACGCCGACGCTTGACGAGCCTGAGGCGGTCGCGGCGATCGATCGGTTGCTCGCGCGGGTGGAGGCGGAACTGGTTGCCGCGTGAGAGCGTCTAGGTGCGATGAAATTCGCCTTTGATCGCCTCGTCTTCTCGCCCCGCGACGTCGACCTGCCGCGCTCGCCGCTGGCCGGCAAAATCGGTGCCGAAACCTATATTCTGGGCGCGTTCAACCCGGGCCTGACGCGGCTGCCGAACGGCAACCTGCTGTTGATGGTGCGCGTCGCCGAAGCACTGCGCACGCCGATCCATGACGGGCACATCCATGCGATCCGCTGGGATGACGGCGATTACATGCTCGACCCGTGGCCGCTGGAGCATGTCGACACCGCCGACCCGCGCAAGTTCATGATGCGCAGCGCCGGGTGGAAGGTGATGGCGCTGACCTCGCTGTCATGGCTGCTGCCGGTCGAGCTGTCGGCCGACGGGCTCGAGGTCGTCGCGGTGCATTACGACCGTGCGATCGTGCCGCGCGCGCCCTATCAATGCTATGGCGTCGAGGATGCGCGGATCAGCCGCGTCGGCGAGCGCTGGCTGATGACGACATGCGCGGTCAGCCCGGAGCGGCATTCGACCACGCTCTACACCTCCGGCGACGCGATGGAGTGGCAGCTGGAAGGCATTGTGCTCGACCATCAAAACAAGGACATGTTGATCTTCGAGGGGCTGGTCGGCGGCAAATACTGGGCGCAGACGCGACCGCTGGGCGATCTCTATTTCGCCTATCCGCCGGGCAGCGAATGGCGCGCGGGGCCGTCGATCAACCTCGCGACATCGCCCGACGCATTGCACTGGAAGCCCTATGACAAGCCCGGCATCCGCCCGCACGCCGCGACGCTCGCCACCGCGCGGATGGGGGGCGGCGCGCCGCCGATCCTGACGGACAAGGGCTGGCTATGCCTGTGGCATGGCGTCGAACCGCTCGGCGTGGTCGGCATCTATCGCACCTACTGGTCGATCCTCGACCGCGACGACCCCTCCATCGTCCTGCGATCGGATCATACGCCGCTGATCGAGCCGGATACCGCGCTCACCGATCCGATCAAGGACTTGATGTATCTCGACAATGTCGTGTTCACGACGGGCATCGTCGATGCCGGCGACCATTATGTCGTGGCGAGCGGCGAGGCCGACCTGGCCTGCCGCATCACCCATATTCCCAAGGCTGCGTTTGATTGAGTCTGTTTCAGCCTGGCTGAAACAGGTGCGGTGCCGGCCCACTCCCCCACCCGACCTCCCAGACATTCTATCCTACGGGAGGTCGGGTGGGGGAGTGGGCCGGCACCGCCATTCAGCAAAGCTGAATCAGATCTACAGCGCGCCGCGGCAGCCGCGCGTGCGGTAGATGCCGCGCAGGAAGCCGCGTCGCGCCACGCCGGCAAAGGTCGCCAGCTGCACGCGACGTTCGGCACTGGCTGCGCCGGTCACCTCGCGGACCAGGCCGCGAAAGGGAATGATGCTGTCGACCAGTGCCGTGCCCCCGGCCTTGGCGATCGCGCCCTTCTTGGTGCCTCGGGCCGGCGCGTCTTCGCCGAAGTCGGGGCCGAGGACATTGCTCAACGCGCGCACCGAGTTGGCGATGGCGGCGCAACTGCCCGCCCCGTTCATCGAATAGGGATCCTCGGCGACCTCGGCGAGCAGCGGCGGCACCTTGGTCTTGACCACGCCGATGTCCTGCGCCGGCCGCACCGCGATGCGGCCAGCCTCGGTGGCGGTCGAATTGTCCTGGGCGAACGCTGCCGCCGGCGCGGCGGTGACGAGTAATATGGCAATCACGAATGATCTGTTGGTCGGCATGCTTGATCCCTCTTTCAACGACGACCTCGTAAGGTCTCGTCGATGTAACGCGCGACGACGCCATTCAGCAGCGTCAGCGGCACATTGCCGATTTTCACCACCAGGTCGTCAAATGTCTTGAGGTCGAAACGAGCGCCCAGCCTTGCCTTCGCGACCCTCCTCAAGCGGTTGATCTCATTGTGCCCCATCTTGTAGCCGCAGGCCTGGCCGGGCATCGCGCAATAACGCTGCAACTCGCTGGTGAGCTGGCTCGCCGGCATGCCCGTCGCCCCCTGGAACCAGGCCAATGCCTGGGCGAAGCTCCAGCGCTTGGCATGGATGCCGGTGTCGACGACCAGCCGGCAGGCGCGGAAGTTCATCGACTGGAGATAACCGATGCGGCCGAGCGGATCGGCGTCATAGGCGCCGAGCTCGTCGCCGAGCTGCTCGGCGTAGAGTGCCCAGCCTTCCGAATAGGCGTTGAAGGCGAGCAGCGAGCGGATCAGCGGCAGGCGGTAACTGTACTCGCCCTGCCAGACATGGCCGGGGATACCCTCATGATAACAGAGCGTGGGCAGTGAATAGCGCGGCCAGGTCTTCGTGCTCTTGAGGTTGATGTAATAAATGCCGGGCTGCGAGCCATCCATCGATCCCGGTCCGGCATAGCCGTTGGGCGCGCCGTTCTGGATCGCCGGCGGCACGCGCCTGATGATCAGGTTGCCCTTGACCAGCGTGTTGAACGCGTGCGGCAGGCGGGTGCGGATATCGGCGATGCGCCCGTTGAGATAGGCCAGCAGTTCGGCGCGGCCGGCATCGGTATCGGCGAACAGCAAATCGGGGCGCTTGCTCAGCGCAGTCAGGCGTTCTCCGACGCTGCCCTTGGTCAGCCCCTGCGTCTTGAGCAGGCCGTCGATCTGGGCGTTGATCGCGCGGTTCTGCGCCAGCCCGAGCTGGTGCAGCGCGTCGGGCGACTGGTTGGTCGTCGTGCCCGCCTTGACCAGCCAGCGATAATATTCGTCGCCGCCGGGCCGTGCCCATAGGCCGGGCGTGGCGGTCGCTTTGGGGCGCAGGCTGTCGAGTGCCGCGATCTGGCGCTGCAAGGCCGGCAGCACCTTTTCGCGCGACAACCTCGCCGCCTGTTCCGCATGACGCGCGGGAAGGCCCGCCCTGGTGCATTTTCCGGCGAAGCTGGCGACGATCGCCCAGTCGGCGATCGGCTGCGCCGTCATGCCCCTGAGCTGGCCGGTGGTGATGTCGATCAGGAAGTCGGGCAGGATCGCGCCCCTGGCGCCGTCCGCGAGCGTTCGACCGGTCTCGCCGTCGATGGCCGCGGCATAGCTTTCGATCCGTCCCAGATAGGCGTCGGCATCGGCTGCGCTTGCGACGTCATGCTTGTTCTCCAGCAGATCGGGCAGGTCGGAATAGGCACCGGCGAGCTGCGACACGGTATAGGGTGTGTTGCGGAAGCTGTTGTTGGTGTTGAGGATCGCGACGTCGCCGACCGGCATCGCCTTCCAGCCTTCGACGGCGAGCGCATAACCTGCCTCGGTGGTGTCGACATCGAGAGCGACGTCAGCCGGCAGCGCATGGCGGTCGATCGCGCGCAGCTGCGCGAGGCGTTTTGTCGCACGGCCCGCACGGTCACGGTCGGCCTCGTGGCTGCGATCGGCGAAGCGGCCGCGCAAGGCGGCGCGTGGGCCCTTGTCGATGCCGAGATAAAGTGCGGTTTCCGGGAAGTCGGTGAGAATCTCCTCGGCGATTTCCGCTAGCAGGGCTTGTGCCGCCTCCGTCGCGGGCGCCGCATAGGCCGCGCCGGGCAGGAGCGCGAGGCCGCCCACGGCGCCGGCGCCGGCCAGCAATTCGCGACGGGTGGTTTTCATCATGCTGTTTTTCCTCGTGGTTGCGCACAGATCACCCCAGCCGTCGGCGAAGTGCAATGCCATTCCTGCCTGCCTCGCCAAACAGGCTGATTTCGCCGGCAAAGGCGGCTAAGCGTTCGCCCATGCCGCGACCGATCCACATCCTGCACCTTCATTCGACCTTCGCGCTGGGCGGCAAGGAAGCGCGCGCGGTGCGGCTGATGAACGCGTTCGGCGATCGCGCCCGGCACACCATCGTCTCCGGCATGCCCGACCAGATCGGCGCGCGCGCCGCGATCGCGCCGGGAATCAAATATGAGATCGCGCAGAATCCGCCGCCGCTGACCGGCAAGCCCTCGGTCGCGCGGTTCGAGGCGATCGCCAATTTCATGCGCCGCTTCGACCTGGTGCTGACCTATAACTGGGGGGCGATCGACGGCGTCATGGCGCGCCGCGTGTTCGGCAAGGGCATGCCGCCGATCGTCCATCATGAGGACGGCTTCAACGCCGACGAGGCGAAGGGGCTGAAGCCGCAGCGCAACATCTACCGCCGCTTCGCGCTCGGGGCGGCGCATGCGCTGGCGGTGCCGTCGCACACGCTGGAGAAGATCGCGCTCAAGGCCTGGCATCAGCCGCGCGACAAGGTGCACCGCATCCCCAACGGCATCGCCGTCGCGCGCTATGCGGCCAGGCCCGATCCCAAGGCGATCCCGGGCTTCCGGCGCAAGCCGGGCGAGATCGTCATCGGCACGCTGGCCGGCCTGCGCGAGGTCAAGGATCTGCCCGCGCTGGTGCGGGCGGTCGGCGGCATGTCGGCGCGGGCGCGGCTGGTGATCGTCGGGGAGGGGCCGGAGCGCGCGAAGATCGAAGCAGCGGCGGCCTTGCTGGGCATGGCCGATCGCGTGCATTTGCCTGGCTTCCTGCCCGATCCGCATCGCTATGTCGGGTTGTTCGACATCATGGCGTTGTCGTCGAAAAGCGAGCAGTTCCCGATCGCGGTGGTCGAAGGCATGGCCGCTGGCCTGCCGATCGTCGCCCCCGCGATCGGCGATATCCCGATGATGGTCGCCCCGGAAAACGTCCAATATCTGTCGCTGACCAACAACGAGATATGGCTGCGCGACATGCTGCAGAGCGTCGCCATCGCCAAGCCCGAGGGGCGCGCCTGGCTGGGCGAGCAAAATCGCGCCAAGGCCGCGGCCGAATATGACGAAAAATCGATGATCGCGCGTTATGCGACTCTCTATGGGGAAGCGATCGGTCGGCCCGATACTTTCACCTGAGTCAATTTACTCGCTTGTCGCCATTCTGGCGCTATAGCGAGCCGAAAGGATTTTCGGAGGTCGCTACGTGTTCAAAGGTCTGAAGCCCATCCTGTACAATGGCCGCGAGGTATGGCCGTTGGTAGAGGGCGGCAAGGGCGTCGCGGCGACCAACCATGCCAGCGCCGGTGCCTGGGCGGCAGCGGGGGGAATCGGTACAGTTTCGGCGGTCAATGCCGACAGCTATGACCCCGATGGCAAGATCATCCCGCAAATCTACAAGGCCCTGACCCGCCGCGAGCGCCATGAGGAGTTGGTCGAGTTCGCGATCGAAGGCGCCGTCCAGCAGGTCAAGCGCGCGTTCGATATTGCCGGCGGCAAGGGCGCGATCAACATCAACGTGTTGTGGGAGATGGGCGGCGCGCAGCGCGTGCTGCACGGCGTGCTGGAGCGGACGCGCGGCCTCGTCGCCGGCGTGACTTGCGGTGCGGGCATGCCCTACAAATTGTCCGAGATCGCCGCTTCCTACAATGTCAGTTATCTGCCGATCGTCAGCTCCGGCCGCGCGTTCCGCGCGCTGTGGAAGCGGGCCTATTCGAAGGCGGCGGAATGGCTCGCTGCCGTGGTCTATGAGGACCCGTGGCTCGCCGGCGGGCATAACGGCCTGTCCAACGCCGAGAACCCGCTGGAGCCCCAGGACCCGTACCCGCGCGTCAAGGAATTACGCGCGACGATGCGTGAGGGCGGCATCGCCGACAGCGTGCCGATCGTGATGGCCGGCGGCGTCTGGTATCTGCGCGACTGGAACGACTGGATCGACAATCCCGAGCTTGGCCAGATCGTTTTCCAGTTCGGCACCCGCCCGCTGCTCACCCAGGAAAGCCCGATCCCCGAGGCGTGGAAGGCGCGACTGACCAATATCGAGGAAGGCGAAGTGCTGTTGCACCGCTTCTCCCCGACCGGCTTTTATTCGAGCGCGGTGCGCAACCCGTTCCTGCGCGCGCTCGAAGCACGTTCCGAGCGGCAGATCCCCTTCTCCACCCAAGAAGCGGGCGACCATACTTTCCAGCTGGACGTCGGCGTGAAGGGCAAGAACTTCTGGGTGACGCGCAACGACCTGTTGCGTGCGCGGCAATGGTTTGGCGCCGGCTTCACCGATGCGTTGAAGACGCCCGACAACACGCTGGTGTTCGTCACGCCGGACGAGAAGCAGGTGATCCGCAAGGACCAGGCGGATTGCATGGGCTGCCTCAGCCAGTGCGCCTTCTCGTCCTGGGCCGACACCGAGACCAATTCGACCGGGCGCCTGGCCGATCCGCGCAGCTTCTGCATCCAGAAGACGCTGCAGGACATCGCGCATGGCGGCGATGTCGAGCAGAATCTGATGTTCGCCGGTCACGGCGCCTATCAGTTCAAGCGCGATCCCTTCTATTCCAACGGTTTCGTGCCGACGGTGAAGCAGCTGGTCGATCGGATCCTGACCGGGGACTGATCAAGGCGGCGGATTTCCCGTCTTAACAATACGTTGAGAATTTCGCGTCACCTTGCCCATTCCGGGGAGGGCAGATGGCGTCCAGGGCAACACAATATCGCGCCGTCGCGGCGGCGTCGTTCGAGCAACGCGCCGAACCGCGCCACCGCGTGCATCTGTCGCGGGCGACGGTGCGGCGCAACGGCAAGGGCGCGGTCGACGCGCAGCTCCACGATATCTCGATCTATGGTTGTCGCGTGGCATGCGCCGAAGCGCAGCAGGTCGGCGAGCGCATCTGGGTGCGGCTGGCCGGCGGATTGCCGATCGCGGCGGTCGTCATCTGGTCCCGCGACGGCTTTGTCGCCTGTCGCTTCGACGTACCGATCGACCGCGCCGTCGTGCGGTCGCTGACCATCGGTGTTGCCGCGGTCTAGGCCCAGCCTTCGAGCACCTGGTCGGTGGGGCGGTGGCCATCGGCCCACATGCGGATATTGGCGATGACCTTATCACCCGTGGCCATGCGGCCTTCATAGGTCGCCGAGCCCATATGCGGGGTCATCACGACATTGGGCAGGGCGAGCAGGCGCGGGTCGATCTCGGGCTCATGCTGCCATACGTCGAGACCCGCACCGGCCAACCGCCCGCCTTGGAGCGCGACCACCAGCGCTTCCTCGTCGACGATCCCGCCGCGCGAGGCGTTGATGAGATAGACATGGGGGCGCAGCAGGCCGATGCGGCGCGCGTCGATCAGATTCTCGCTTTCGGCGTTGCGCGGGGTGTGGATCGTCAGGATGTCGATCGCCGCGAGCATGTCGTCGAGCTTTTCGTGCCACGTCGCGGCGAGTTGGGCCTCAAGCACCGCGGGCAGGCGGTGGCGGTTGTGATAATGGATCGACAGGCCGAAGGCGCGGGCGCGCAGCGCCACGGCCTGGCCGATCCGGCCCATGCCGACGATGCCGAGCGCCTTGCCGCCGATACGGTGGCCGAGCATCCCGCCGGGGCTCCAGCCTTTCCATTGGCCCGAGCGAACCAGCTTTTCGCCTTCGGCCAGGCGCCGCGGCACAGAGACGATCAGCGCCATCGTCATGTCGGCGGTGTCCTCGGTCAGCACGCCCGGCGTGTTGGTGACGATGATACCGCGCGCCCGCGCCGCCTTCAGGTCGATGTGATTTACGCCGGCGCCGAAATTGGCGATCAGTTTCAACCGTTCACCCGCGCCGGCGATCAGCGCGGCGTCAATCTGGTCGGTGACGGTCGGCACCAGCACGTCGCAATCCGCCATCGCCGCGGCGAGCTGCTCGCGCGTCATTGCCACATCGCCCCGGTTACAGGTCGTGTCGAACAGCTGCTCCATGCGGTCCATCACCGCATCGGGCAGTTCGCGGGTGACGATCACCCTGGGATTCGGGACGCGTCTCATTTCGGGCACGAATTCGGCTTGGCGAAGGCGCGGGGCCGCGTCAACGGTGGTTGAAGCGTGACAGGTCGACGCGGTAAACGCCGGGACGCGGCAAAAGGGGCGAGTGAATGCGTATCGGAAGCAAGGCGGTTTCGTGGGGGCTGGCGATCGGTCTCGCCATGGCCGGCCTGGCGCCGGCGATGGCCGGCCTCGTCAACAAGAAGACGCCCTATTATGGCTCGATCTCGGCCGGCAAGGCGCGGATGCGCACCGGGCCGGGACGCACCTATCCCGCGAGCTGGCTGTTCCAGCGCGCCGACCTACCGGTGAAGGTGCTCGACATCTATGACCATGGTGCGTGGTACAAGGTGGAGGACCCGAGCGGCACGCAAGGGTGGATCATGGGCACCCTGGTCAGCGAGACTCGCACGGGACTGGTGATGGGCACGATCGCCGAATTGCGCGACTCACCGCGCTTCGGCGGCAAGATCCTGTGGCGTGCAGCGCCGGGCGTCGTCGGCCGGCTAAGCAAATGCGCGCGCGGCTGGTGCTATCTCGATGTCCGTGGCCGCGGTGGTTTCGTCGAAACCAACCATCTCTGGGGAGTCGACTCGCAGGAGACACTGAACTGAGCGCCGGCTTTCGCATCGTTCGCGACGATCTGTCGCACCCGCAGGTCGTCGCGCTGATCGAGCTGCACCTGCGCTCCGCGTTCGAGAACTCGCCGCCCGGCGCGGTGTTCGCGCTCGACCTGTCGGGGCTGCGCGATCCGGCGGTGACCTTGTGGACGGTGTGGGACGGCGACACCTTGCTCGGCATGGGAGCACTCAAACAACTCGATACGACGCATGGCGAGATCAAGTCGATGCGGACCGCACCGGATCAGCTACGGCGCGGCGTTGCCGGCATGATGCTGCGCCATCTGGTCGCCGAAGCGCGCGCGCGTGGTTATCTGCGCATCAGCCTGGAGACGGGATCGAACGAGCCCTTCGCGCCGGCGCGGGCGCTGTATGAGCGGACCGGATTCGCCGAGACCGGGCCGTTCGCCGACTACACCGATACGGCCTTCAGCCGTTATTACACGATGGCGCTGTAGCCCCGACGAGATCAGTTCATCAGCTCGATCGCCATGGCGGTCGCCTCGCCGCCGCCGATGCACAGCGAGCCGATGCCGCGCTTCTGGCCGGAGGTCTGCAGCGCCGACAGCAAGGTCGCCATGATCCGCGCCCCGGATGCGCCGATCGGGTGCCCGAGCGCGCAGGCGCCGCCATTGACGTTCACCACATCGTGGCTGAGCCCGAGATCGTGCATCGCGATCATCGCGACGCAGGCGAACGCCTCGTTGACCTCGAACAGATCGACGTCGCCGGTGGACCAGCCGGCCTTTTCCAGCGCCTTGCGCATCGCGAAGACGGGGGCGGTGGTGAACAGGGCCGGTGAATGGGCATGGCCTGCGCTCGCCACGACGCGGGCCAAGGGCGTGAGGCCGAGCCGCTCGGCGACGCTCGCTCGGGTCATCACCAGCGCGGCGGCACCGTCGGAGATCGACGAGGCGTTGGCGGCCGTGATCGTGCCGTCCTTGGCGAAGGCGGGCTTGAGCGTCGGGATCTTGCTCGCATCGCCCTTGGCGGGCTGCTCGTCGAGGCTGACCGTCTCGACGCCCTTGCGGCCCTTGATCTCGACCGGCACGATTTCGCGCACGAAGGCGCCGCTCTGCTGCGCGCGCTGCGCCCGCTCCAGCGACGCGATGGCATAGGCGTCCTGCATCTCGCGGGTGAACTGGTAGTGCTGCGCCGTCTCCTCGGCGAAGCTGCCCATCAGGCGGCCCGGCTCATAGGCATCCTCGAGCCCGTCGAGATACATATGGTCCTTGAGCATGTCATGGCCGATGCGCGCGCCGCCGCGGTGGCGCATGGAGAGATAGGGCGCGCCGGTCATGCTCTCCATGCCACCCGCGATGACGAGGTCGGCCGAGCCGGCGGCGAGCGTATCGGCCGCCATCATCGCCGCCTGCATGCCCGATCCGCACATCTTGTTGACGGTCGTTGCCTCGATATGATGGGGCAGGCCGGCCTTGATCGCCGCCTGGCGCGCCGGCGCCTGGCCGAGTCCGGCGGGCAGCACACAGCCCATATAGATCTTCTCGATCGCCTCGCCCGACAGGCCCGCGCGCTCGACTGCCGCGCCAACGGCGGTTGCGCCGAGCTCGGTCGCCGTCGCGCCCGACAGCGCGCCCTGCAGGCCGCCCATCGGCGTGCGGGCATAGGACAGGATGACGACGGGATCGGTGGACATGGCGAGCGACCTTTGCGGAGACGAATCGCCCGCGATCTAGTCGTGCGCGCGCCGGTTTACAAACGCAGCCCCGCAATCCTGCTGTGCAGTCCGGATCAGCGCTTGAAGAAGTGCTCGATCACGTCGCGGGCGACGCGGGCCGGGCGCAGTGTCTCGGCATCGAGGCAGCACCAGCTCGACTTGACCTCGGCGAGCACTTCCTCGCCGCGCCGGATGATCGTCTCGTAGAAGGCGCGCGCACCCTGGACCTTTTCGAGCAACACGGTGGCGATCACCACATCGTCGAGGAAGGTCGGCTTGCGATAGGTGATCTCGTGCTTCAGCGCGACCCACAGGTGCTCGGCAACGGCTTCCGCCGGTGCGAAGCGCTGCCAATGGTTGATCACCGCCGCCTGCACCCATTTGAGATAGCTGGCGTTGTTCACATGCCCCATGAAATCGATATCGGCCGGGTCGATCTCGACATTGTAGCTGTGCGACGCGAAGGTTGGGGCGGTCATATGTCTTTCTTAACGTAAACGGAAAGCGGCGGCGAGCGTTATGCGCCAGGCCGTGCGAACTTTTATCGGCAGACGCGCCGGCAGCGGCAGCGTATCGCGCTACGATGGCAACATTGATCCTCATCCTCAAATGGTTCGCCTCGGGCAGCGGCATCATCGCGGCGCTGATGGTTTCACTCGATTCGGGCCGCAAGGTGACCGGCTGGGGGTTCATCGTCTTCGTCGCTTCGTCGGTCGCCTGGTTCGCCGGCGCGGCGTTGTCGCATGACTGGGCGCTCGGCACGCAGAATGCGGTGTTGTTCGCGATCAACCTGTTCGGGGTCTATCGCTACATGATCCGCAAGAAGCAGAATGGCTGACCCCTGGCTCTGGCCGCTCGCGCTCGGCCTGCTCGGCGCGATCGTCGGCAGTTTCGTCGCGACGCTGGTGATCCGCTGGCCGGAGGGGCGCTCGGTGCTGCGCGGACGATCGCATTGCGATGCGTGTGATGCCATGCTCCGCCCGCGCGATCTGGTGCCGCTGTTCAGCGCGGCGCTGGCGCAAGGGCGGTGCCGTCATTGCGCGGCGCCGATCGATCCGCGGCACTGGCAGATCGAACTGGCGGCGGCGTCGATCGGCGTGCTGGCAGGTCTCGCCGTGCCCGGGCCCGTGGCGCTGGCGGGCGCTGTGTTCGGCTGGGTGCTGCTCGCGCTCGCCGCGCTCGACCTTGCCGCCTTGTGGCTGCCCGACCGGCTTACGATCACACTTGCCCTGGGCGGCCTGCTGACCGGGGCGATCGGGATCGATCCACCGCTCACCACACGCTTGATCGGCGGGGCGGCCGGTTTCGGCGGGTTGTGGTGCGTCGGGCAGGGTTATCGCCTGTTGCGTAAACGCGAAGGGCTGGGCGGCGGAGACCCGAAGCTGCTCGGCGCGATCGGCCTGTGGCTCGGCTGGGCGATGCTGCCGGCGGTGCTGCTGTTGGCCGCGCTGACCGGGCTGGCGCTGGTGCTGGCAGGCGCGATGACCGGGCGTGCCGCGCGGCTCGACGACCGGGTGCCGTTCGGGGCGTTGCTGGCGATCGCGGCTTACCCGGCCTGGTTGTTCCTGCTAGGAAGCGCGGCATGATGATCGCGCTGCTTCTGCCCGCGTTGCTGCTCGGCCAGGCCACGCCGCCGGCCTCGATCGATGGCCTGCCGCTCGGCGCCATTCCCCGCCAGACCCTGCCCGAACATGGCTGTGCCGCCTTTCTGTGGAGCGTCGGCACGACCCGCGCGCTGGTCGCCATGGCCAGCGCCGAGCCGGCGATGCTGCGCCTGTCGATCGAGGGCACGATCACCGATCTGGCCCGCGACACGCAGCAGGGCGCGGCCGGCTTCGGCTTCGCCGAGACCACCGCCTATCGTGCGGGCACGGTTACCGCGACACTGGCAATGAGCGTGAAGACGCGGGGCGATCTCAAGGAAGGCGCGGCGGTGCCCGAAGCGACATTGCGGCTCGACCGCGACGGCAAGGACAGTATCGTGCTGCCGGTGGCGGGGATGATCGGCTGCACCTGAGGGGGAAATAATGGCGACGATGCACGAGATTCTAGCGACGCAGCGCGCCGCGTTCATGGCTGAATTGCCGGTCGGCCTGGCCGTGCGCAAGGATCGCCTGAAGCGCGCCGCGGCGATGCTGCGCGACCATCAGGACGCGTTCTGCGATGCGCTGTCGGAGGATTTCGGGCACCGCAGCCGCGAACAGTCTCTGCTCACCGACATCGCCGCTTCGATCGCGCCGATCAACCATGCGATCAAATCGCTCGACCGCTGGTCGCGTCGCGACCGGCGGCCGGTACAGTTCCCGCTCGGCCTGCTCGGCGCCAGGGCATGGGTCGAATATCAGCCCAAGGGCGTGGTCGGCCTGATCGCGCCGTGGAATTTCCCGGTGCAGCTGGTCATGTCGCCGCTCGCCGGCGTGTTCGCCGCCGGCAACCGCGCGATGATCAAGACCAGCGAGTTCACCCCGCGCGTCGCGGCCCTGTTCGAGGAACTGTGCCCGCGCTACTTCGCGGTCGACGAGCTCGCCTTCCTCTCGGGCGGGCCGGACGTGGGCAAGGCCTTTGCCGAATTGCCGTTCGATCACCTGCTGTTCACCGGGGCGACCGGCATCGGCAGGCACATCCTCCACGCCGCCGCCGATAACCTGACGCCGGTCACGCTCGAGCTTGGCGGCAAGTCGCCGGTGATCATCGGCAAGGGCGCCGACATGGCGCGCGCGACGGAACGCGTCGCGATCGGCAAGATGATGAATGCCGGCCAGATCTGCCTCGCGCCCGATTACATGCTGGTGCCGTCGGCGCAGGAGGAGGCGGTGGTCGATGGCCTCAAGGCGGCGGTGACCGCGATGTACCCGACCCTGCTCGCCAATCCCGATTACACCGCGATCATCAACGATCGGCACTATCAGCGCCTCAACGACTGGCTCGACGATGCCCGCGCCAAGGGTGCGACGATCGATACGGTCAATCCCGGGAACGAGGATTTCTCCGCCTCCAACGCGCGCAAGATGCCGCTGCACATCGTCCGCGACGCGACCGACGACATGATCGTGATGCAGGAGGAAATCTTCGGTCCGATCATGCCGATCCGTCGTTATGACGGGATTGATCAGGCGATCGGCGAGGTCAATCGCCGCGACCGCCCGCTCGGCCTCTATTATTTCGGCAACGACGAAAGCGAGCGCCGCCGCGTGCTCGACACGACGATCTCGGGCGGTGTGACGCTCGACGACGTGATCTTCCATATCTCGATGGAAGAGCTGCCGTTCGGTGGAATCGGCCCGTCGGGCATGGGAGCCTATCACGGCGCGGAGGGGTTTCGCACGTTCAGCCATGGCAAGGCGGTGTACAAACAGGCCAAGGTCGATGTCGCCAAGCTCGCCGGCCTCAAGCCGCCCTATGGCAAGGCGACGGTAGCCAGCGCCCGGCGGCAGATGAAATAGTCAGCCGAGCGCCGCGCGCCGGCGTTCGAGCCAGCGGCGTTCCGCCATCTCGGGCTGCAAGGCCAGCGCCGCGCCATAGGCTCGGGCCGCCGCGTCGTTCAGCCCCAGCCGGGCGAGCAAGTCGGCGCGCACCGCATGATAGGGCAGGAACTCGGCCAGCCCCGGCACGTCGAGCGCATCGACTTCCTCCAGCGCTTCCTCCGCACCGCGCAGTTCGGCCAGCGCGACGGCGCGGTTGAGCCGAATGACCACATCGTCGCGCACGGCGAGCAAGGCGTCGTAGATCGTCAGGATCGCCGCCCATGGCGGCGGCGTGTCGAGCGAGGCGCGCAGGCACCATTCGGCATGCAACAAGGCCTGCAAGCCCCGAGCGCCGGGCGGCTCGAGCCGCAGCGCGGCGCCGAGCAAGGCGCGCGCGTCGGTGATCAAAGCCGTATCCCATAGGCGCGGATCCTGCTCCGCCAGCGGCACCATCATGCCCGTCGCATCGACCCGCGCCGGCCGTCGCGCCTCGGCGAAGCGCAGCGTCGCGGCGAGCGCGAGAACCTCGGCTTCCCCCGGCAGCATGCCCGCCAGCACCGACGTGATTTCGAGCATCTCCGTGGCATGGCCGGCATGCCGACCGGTGCCGCCGCCATCGGCATGGGCGTGGGCATAGGCGATCTCGAGCGTCGACAGCACCGCGTCGAGCCGCTCCGGCCAGGTGTCGGGGGGCGGCACTTCGAACG
The DNA here is from genome assembly GCA_040390605.1 of Pseudomonadota bacterium. GTDB lineage: Bacteria > Pseudomonadota > Alphaproteobacteria > Sphingomonadales > Sphingomonadaceae > Sphingomonas. The sequence goes on along the minus strand of JAZJXZ010000047.1, from coordinate 21,153 downwards.
GGACGCCGGCAAGGGCGATCTTGCGTTTGGCGCGGACCAGCCGCTGGGCCAGCGTCGGTTCGGCGATCAGGAATGCGCGGGCGATTTCGCTGGTCGACAGGCCGCAGACCAGCCGCAGCGTCAACGCCGCGCGTGCCTCGACATGGATCGCCGGATGGCAGCAGATGAAGATCAGCCGCAGCCGTTCGTCGGGAATGAGGCTGTCGTCTGCCATCAGCAACTCCTCGGCATCGGGCACGCTGTCGGGCACCGGCAGGGCGGCATTGGCCCGCGTCGCTGCGCGCCGGATCTGGTCGAGCGCGGCGCGTTCCGCGACACGGTAGAGCCAGGCGGCCGGGTCGCGGGGTTGCTCCGATGCCCAGGCGGCGACCGCCCGCGCGCAGGCGTCCCCGAGCGCTTCCTCGGCCAGGTCGAGATCGCGGAACCGGGCGGCGAGCGCAGCGACGATGCGCCCGCTTGCCGCCCGAAAAACATGATCGAGCGCTGCCGTCACCGCCCCTGCGAATTGATCAAGGGGCGGATTTCAATCGCGCCATCGAAACGCAGCGGGATCTTCTTCGCGATGGTGATCGCCGCGTCGAGATCGGGTACGTCGACCAGATAAAAGCCGCCGAGTTGCTCGCGGGTTTCCGCGAACGGGCCGTCATGGATCGTCTGGTTGTCACCGGTGGTGCGCACGCTCGTCGCGGTGGAGACGGGCTGGAGCCCGGCGCCCGCCTTCAGCGTCTCGCCCAGGCTGCCGGCCAGCGCCATGTGCTTGGCGGTGATCTCTCGCACCGCGGGCGAATCCGCCTTGTCGCCGTAGACGCTCTCATCTTCGTAAATCATCAGCAAATACTGCATCGCTCATCTCCTCGCGACCGCGGACATGCGATCGTATCGGGGAGACGGGCGAGGGGGAGCGAAATCGACAGCGTGCCGAAAAATTATTTCGGCAGGGTCGCCTTGGGGAAGCCGGTCCACACCTGATCATAATCCTCGTCGAGCGCGCTCGTCTCCAGCGCATGGTCGGTCGGGCGGAACACCCAGCGGCTTTCGACCATAAAGGCCATGGTGCCGTCGATCTTGTGCGGCCTGAGCTCGGCCTCGCTCGCGCCCTTCCAGCTCGCGACGTCGGGCCCGTGTCCGCTCATCTGGTTGTGCAGCGACAGCGCGCCGGGCTGGAAGCCTTCCGCCTTGGCGTCATAGGCGCCGTAGAGCAGGCCCATGCACTCGCTCATCGTGTTGCGGTGGAACCAGGGCGGGCGGAAGGTGTCCTCCGCGACCATCCAGCGCGGCGGGAAGATCACGAAATCGGCGTTGGCCGTACCGGGCACGTCGCTGGGCGAGGTCAGCACGGTGAAGATCGACGGATCGGGATGGTCGAAGCTGATGCTGCCGATCGTGTTGAAGCGTGTCAGGTCGTAGCGGCACGGTGCGTAATTGCCGTGCCACGCCACCACGTCGAGCGGCGAGCGGCCGAGCTGGGTCGTCCACAGGTTGCCGAGGAATTTCTGGACGAGTTCATAGTCGTCCTCGATATCCTCGAACCAGGCCGTGGGCGTCTCGAAATCGCGCGGATTGGCCAGGCCGTTCGAACCGATCGGGCCGAGATCGGGCAGGCGGAAGGGCGCGCCATGGTTCTCGGCGACGTAACCGCGCGCCTTGCCGTCGGGCAGTTCGACGCGGAAGCGCACACCGCGCGGGATCAGTGCGATCTGGCCGGGCGACACGTCGATCCGGCCCAGTTCGGTGAGCAGTCGCAACGCGCCCTGTTCGGGCAGGATCAGCATCTCGCCATCGGCGGAGACGAAGGCGCGGTTTTTCATGTCCCGGCTGGCGCGATAGAGGTGCATCGCCACGCCGGCCTGACTTGCCGGGCCACCGTCGCCGGCGACGAGCATCGTCGTCAGGCTGTCGAGCCAGTCGGCATCTTCGATGTCGAGGCCGCTCCAGCGCAGGCGATTGGGGGCGAGGGGGTGTCGCGAGACGCCGGGGGCGAACAGCCTGGCGCCGGTGTAACGCGTGAAGGCCGGGTGTGCGGCGGAGGGGCGCAGGCGGTAGAGCCAGGAGCGGCGGTTTTCGTGGCGCGGCGCGGTGAAGGCAGTGCCGGAGATCTGCTCGGCGTAGAGGCCGAAGGGCGGCTTTTGGGGCGAGTTGCGGCCGACGGGCAAGGCGCGCGGCACTGCTTCGGTGGCGAAATGATTGCCGAAGCCGGTCATGTAGTTGGGGTCGGTCATTCTCTCTCCTTCTCCCTCGCCCCTGGAAGGGGAGAGGGATACCGCAGCTTGGCAGCTTGCTGCCTAGCGGAGGTTGGGAGAGGGGTTGAGCGGTCCGCAGGACCGCGCGGCGCGAAGAGCGCCGCACACCCCTCTCCCAGCTCCGACTAGGCCCGCGTGAAGAACGCGGACCAAGTCTGCGCAACCCTCTCCCCTCTACGAGGGGCGAGGGAAAGTAGTCACGCCTCCGCCACGCCCGGCACCACGCCGCGGCGAATCTGGTCGAGCTCGATGCTCTCGAACAGCGCCTTGAAATTGCCCTCGCCGAAGCCGTCATTGCCCTTGCGCTGGATGATCTCGAAGAAGATCGGCCCGACCATGTTCTCGGTGAAGATCTGTAGCAGCAGGCCGCCGCCCGTTTCCGGTGCGCCGTCGATCAGGATGTCGCGCTTGCGCATCTCGGCGACGTCGTGGCCGTGGCCGGGCAGGCGCTTGTCGATCAGGTCGAAATAGGTCTGCGGCGTCGTCTGGAAGCGGATGCCGTTGGCGCGCAACCGGTCGACGGTGGCGAAGATGTCATCGGTCGACAAGGCGAGATGCTGGATGCCCTCGCCATGATAGTCCTTGATGAACTCCTCGATCTGCGAATGCTCGTCCTGGCTCTCGTTCAGGGGTATCCGGATCTTGTCGTCGGGCGCGGTCATCGCCTTGGAGAACAGGCCGGTCGCCTGACCCTCGATGTCGAAATAGCGGATCTGGCGGAAGTTGAAGATGCGCTGATAATAGTCCGCCCAATAATCCATCCGGCCGCGCTGCAGATTATGCGTCAGATGATCGAGCGTGTGCAGGCCGACCGAGTGATCCTCGGGGGTGGCCCCTTCGACCGGCTCGAAATCGATGTCGTAGATCGTCGCCGCGCCGCGCCGGTCGACGAGATAGAGATTGGCCCCGCCAATGCCCTCGATCGCCGGGATGTTGAGTTCGGCCGGCCCGACCTTGCCCTCGACCGGCACCGCACCCCGCTCGACCGCGAGCTTCAGGGCCTTGGCGGCATCGGCGACGCGGAACGCCATGGCATTGGCCGAGGGGCCATGTTCCTTGCGGAAGTCGGCGACCTGGCCGGTCGCATCCATGTTGAGCAGGAAGTTGATGTCGCCCTGCGCATAACGGCGCACATTCTTCGAACGGTGCGTGCCGACGTGGGTGAAGCCCATCTTCACGAACAGATCGGCCAGCGCGTCCGGGTCGGGCCCGGTGAACTCGACGAATTCGAATCCGTCGAGGCCCATCGGGTTGTCGTGGGGGTCGGTCATCGCAAATGCTCCGAAATCTAGTATCACGTGAAACTATATCGGTTTTTGCCGATGCCGTCCACCGCACATCGCGCGGCGAACTTGTCTCGCGGGCGAGGCTCGCGCATCACGCGCATTGGAGGCGCGGCGATGACGCAACTGAAACTCGACAAGTTCCTGCCCTACCGCCTGTCGATCGCGTCGAACCGCGTGTCGGAGGCGATCGCCACGGCCTATCATGCGTTGTTCGGCCTGCGCATTCCGGAATGGCGGCTCGTGGCCGTGATCGCGGAATCCGATGGAGTCACCCAACAGGCACTCGTCACGGCGACCCGCATGGACAAGGTCAGCGTCAGCCGCGCGGCGATCGCGCTGGTCGATCGCGGGCTGGTGGAACGCAAACCCAATCCGGGCGATCAGCGCTCGCATCTCCTGTCGCTGACGGCGGCGGGCAGGGCGCTCTACGAGAACGTCGCACCCAAGGCGCTGGAACTCGAGGCGCGCGTTTTTGCGGGCTTCACCGCCGACGAACTGGAGCGGTTCCAGTCGATGCTCGACCGCGTCGAAAATGCCGCCGCGGCGCTTGATCCGGCGAGCAAATAATCGGCCAAAAATCACACAGGCCTTTGCGTCTCGAATGAAAACCGAATATCGGGTATCTTGGAGACGGTGATGACAACAGAACATTTTGACGTCGTGGTGGTGGGTGCCGGAATATCCGGTATCGGCGCGGGCTATTATCTGCAGGATCGCTGCCCCGATCGAACCTATGTCGTTCTCGAAGGGCGCGAGGCGCTTGGCGGGACGTGGGATCTGTTCCGTTATCCCGGCATTCGCTCGGATTCGGACATGTACACATTGGGCTATGCCTTCCGGCCCTGGACCGAAGCCAAGGCGATCGCCGATGGTCCCGCGATCCTCAATTATGTCAGCGAGACGGCGAAGCTTTACGGCATCGATCGGCACATCCGTTTCCGCCATCACGTCAAGCGTGCCGCATGGTCGACGCCCGACGCATGCTGGACGGTCGAGGCCGATACGCCCGACGGCCCGGTGACCTTCACCTGCAACTTCCTCCATATGTGCTCGGGCTATTACAACTATGCCCGCGGCCACTCACCCGAATTTGCCGGCGCGGCGGATTTCGCCGGCGACATCGTCCATCCGCAATTCTGGCCGCGCGACCTGGATTATTCGGGCAAGCGGGTGGTGGTGATCGGCAGCGGCGCCACCGCCGTTACCTTGGTGCCGGCCATGTCCGACAAAGCCGCCCACGTCACCATGCTGCAGCGCTCGCCGACCTATGTCGTGTCGCGTCCGGCGGAGGACAAATTCGCCAACACGCTGAAACGCTATCTGCCGGCCAAGCTAGCTTATGGGGTGACGCGCTGGCGCAACGTGTTGTTCGGCATGTTCTTCTTCAATCTCGCGCGCAAACGGCCCGAGAAGACCAAGGAGCGGTTGCTCAAGATGGTGCGCGACGAGATGGGGCCGGACTATGACGTCGCCACGCATTTCACGCCGCGCTACAATCCCTGGGACCAGCGCCTCTGCCTGGTGCCCGACGCCGACCTGTTCGAGGCCTTGCGGCAGGGCAAGGCTTCGGTCGTGACGGATCGCATCGAACGATTCGTGCCGGAGGGGATAAAGCTCGAATCCGGCGAGGTGTTGCCCGCCGATGTCATCGTCACCGCGACCGGGCTGGAATTGCAGTTGCTCAGCGACGTCGCGTTCAGCGTCGACGGCACGCCGGTCGATCTGTCGCAAACCTTCAACTACAAGGGCATGATGTACAGCGACGTGCCCAATATGGCGTCGTCGTTCGGTTACACAAACGCCTCCTGGACGCTGAAGGCCGATTTGACCTGCGGTTATGTCTGCCGCCTGCTCAACACGATGAAGGCGCGCGGGCTGCGTCAGGCGACCCCGCGTATCACCGGCGCCCCGCTCGAACCGACGCCGTTCCTCGATTTCAGCTCCGGCTACGTCACCCGCGCGATGGAGAAATTCCCCAAACAGGGCAGCCGCAAGCCGTGGAAGCTCTACCAGAACTACGCCAAGGACCTGATCACGCTGAAATATGGTTCGGTGGATGATGGGATGGAATTCTCCAACCCGGCGCCGCGCGTCGTCGTTGCGGCGCCGAAGAAAGAATCCGTAGCCGCCTGACCTTTTCGCCGGAACGCGTTGGCACATTGCCCGTTAAAACGGGTGATCGTCGGCGTTCCCGCGGCGGGGGTTGCCTTGTTCGTTCGAACGAATTAGCAGCGCCGCGTGGTCCAGCACCGACTCCTCGATATCGCGGTTCGCGAATTCAGCCTGAAGGGGCTGGAGGGTGCGAGCACGCGCGAGATTGCGACCGCCGCGGGAACGGTGATGTCCTCGATCACCTATCACTATGGTGGCAAGGAAGGCCTGTATCTTGCGGTCGCCGATTACATCGCCGAGCAGATGGGCCGCGACATGATCGGCGATCCAGCGCTCGACGATGCGATCGAGCCGAGTCCCGCCGAGGCGCGGCATGCGCTTCACCACATCTTCGATCGTTTCATAAACAAGATGCTGAGCGTGCAGACCGCGGACTGGTCGCTGTTCATCGTGCGGGAGCAAACCAACCCGACCGCGGCCTTTGAGCGCATCTGGAGCGGCATGATGGGCCGCATGATGGAACGGATGGTTGCGCTCGTGTGCATTGCGACCGGGCGTCGGGACGCCAAGGTTGCACGGATCGCGGCGATTACGATGCTGGGTCAGGTGATCGTGCTTCGCGCCTCTCGCGCATCGTGCCTCAAGCTTTTGCAGACCAACGATTTCGAAGCCGACGACATAGACGCGCTCAAGGCGCAGATCGCCGCCAATATCGATGCCACACTCGACAGGCTGAGTGCCGAGCAGGAGCCCCAATGAGCGATAATCAGGGAAACCAGCCCCTCGCGGGCGATGCCGGCAAAAGCGGCCGGCAAACCGCCACGCCCGATCAAGCCGGAAGCAATGCGTCCGAGGCGGCGGATGGTGCTGACAAGGCGTCCAAGCCCTCGGTTTTCAGCAAGCCGTTGTTCTGGATCATCCTGGTCGTCGTCGTTGCGACGATCGCGATCGGCGGCACGCTCTATTACCTCCACGCGCAGCAATATGAATCGACCGACGATGCGTTTGTCGATGCGCATATCGTGCGCATATCGCCGACCGTTGCGGGCACATTGCGTTTCGTCGCCGATGCCGACAACCGTCATGTCCAGCCCGGTCAATTGCTTGCCGTGATCGATGCTGCCGGCAGCGAGGCGCGAGTCTCCGAAGCCGGCGCCAATACGGCGCAGGCGCAGGCGCAACTCGATCAGGCTCTGGCGCAGGTCGCGGCGGCACAGGCGAGCCGCGACCAGGCCGCCGCGCAGGCTCGCGCGCCGCTGGCGACTGCGGCCAAGGCGGCCGAGGACCTCGCGCGTTACGAAGCGCTTCGCCGTCTCGATCCGAACGCCGTCGCGGCGCAGAAGCTCGACGAGGCGCGTGCGCAGGCGCGCTCCACTGCGGCCGAGGCCGCCGCCGCGCGGCGCCAGGTCGAAAGTGCCGACGCGCAGGTAACCGTCGCACGCCGTCAGATCGGCGCGTCACGCGCCGTCATCGCGGCGCGTCAGGCGCAGGCGCGTCAGGCGCAGGTCACGCTCGGCGACAACCGGCTGGTCGCGCCGATTGCGGGGCAGGTGGTCAATCGCCAGGTCAATATCGGATCCTATGTCGGCCCGGGTACGCAGTTGATGGCGATCGTGCCCGATCATGTCTGGGTCACCGCCAATTTCAAGGAAACCCAGCTTCGTCACATGCGCATCGGCGACGCGGTGACGATCAAGGTCGATGCCTATCCCGATGTCGAATTCAGGGGGCATGTCGATTCGATCCAGCGCGGCGCCGGCCAGGCCTTCGCATTGTTGCCGCCGCAGAACGCCACCGGCAATTACGTCAAGGTCGTGCAGCGCGTACCGGTACGCATCGAATTCGACGTCAAAAACGGCCCTGATCCGCGCAAATATCCGATCGGCCCGGGCATGTCGGTCACGCCGACGGTGAAGCTCGGAGGCCGCTGAGGTGGCGAGCGCCGCTGCGCATCAGTGGAATGGCGAACGTTCGGCGGCGGGGGCTTACAGCCCCTGGCTGATCGTCGCGCTGATCAGCATCCCGACCTTCATGGAAGTGCTCGACACCTCGATCGCCAATGTGTCGCTCGACCACATCGCCGGCGGCCTGTCGATCACCACCGATCAGGCGACCTGGGTACTGACCAGCTACCTCGTCGCCAACGCGATCATCATCCCGATCTCGGGCTGGCTGAGCGATGCGATCGGCCGGAAGCGCTACTTCCTGATCTCGATCGCGCTCTTCACGCTGTCGTCCTTTCTGTGCGGCATCGCGCCGAACCTCTCGACGCTGGTCATCGCGCGCGTGTTCCAGGGCATCGGGGGCGGGGGGCTCGCGCCGGTCGAACAGTCCATGCTCGCCGACACCTTCCCGCCCCAACAGCGCGGCATGGCGTTTGCCGCCTTCGCGATCGTCGTCGTCGTCGGACCCGTGCTCGGGCCCACGCTCGGCGGCTACATCACCGAAGTGGCGAGCTGGCACTGGGTGTTCCTGATCAACGTTCCGGTCGGCATCGCCGCCTTTTTCCTGACCCAAATCTTCGTCGACGAACCCGATCGCGTTAAGCAGGATCGCGCAGAGAAGCTGCAGGGCGGACTGCGCATCGACTATATCGGCGTGCTGCTCGTCGCGCTCGGCCTCGGATTCTTCGAACTGACGCTCGATCGCGGCTTGCGCGAGGACTGGTTTGCCAGCGGGCTGATCGTCACCACGGCGGCGATCTCGGCCTCGTCGCTGATCGCGCTCGTTTTCTGGGAGCTCAATCACAAGGATCCGGTGATCGACCTGCGGCTGCTGAAAAACCGCAATTTCTCGCTGACCTTGCTCATCATGGGCATCACCGGCCTGATCCTTTTCGGTACCACCCAATTGATCCCGCAAATGCTGCAGCAGGTGCTGGGCTATTCCTCTTTCCAGGCAGGTCTCGCGCTGACCGCTGGCGGCGTCGCCACGCTGGTCGCGGTGCCGTTTGCCGGTCGGCTCACCGGCAAGGTCGACCCACGCATGCTGCTGATCCCGGCGCTGCTGGTCCAGGCGGCCGCGTTATGGAACATGACGCACCTCTCCGCCGACATCAGCTTCCACGACGCGGCGATCGCGCGGCTCTATCAGGCGATGGCGCTGCCCTTCCTGTTCGTGCCGATCAACGCGGTGGCCTATGTCGGTCTGGCGCAGAACAAGACCGCCCAGGCATCGAGCCTGCTCAACGTCGCGCGCAACCTTGGCGGGACGATCGGCATTTCGAGCGCGCAGACGATGTTCGCCAATGCGCTCCAGCGCAACCAGGCGAGCCTGGTCGAGAAGCTCAGCCCGATAGATCCCAATTACAATGACTGGATCGGCAAGGCCACAGGCGCGTTCGGCGGGAACGGGGATCAGACGACGCCGCTTGCCGTGCTCTACAGCCAGGTGCAGCGCCAGGCGGCGATGCTGTCGTTCCTCGATGTTTTTCACTCGTTGATGATCATCGTGCTGATCGTGACGCCGCTGGTGCTGCTGATGCGCCCGCCCAAGGGCGGCGGCGAAGGACAGGGAATGATGCACTGATGCGCAAATATTTCGTCGCCCCGCTTGCCGCCTTGCTCGCTACCGCGTGCACCGTCGGCCCGAACTATCACGCGCCGGAGACGGCGGTGCCGCCGGCCTTCGCCGCGCCGCAAGCCATGCCTGCCCCGGGCACGACGATCGACCCCGCGCGCTGGTGGACGGCGTTCGGTGATCCGGTGCTGGATGGCCTCATTACGCGGGCGCTCAAGGACAATCCCGACATCACCATCGCCGTTTCGCGTGTCCGCCAGGCGCGCCTGCAGGAGATCGCCGCCGGTGCGGTGGGCAAGCCGACGGTCAATGCCAGCGGCAATGTCAGCCATGTCGAGTTCAGCAAGAATGCCGGCTTCGCGTCGCTCGCCAAGCTGTTCTCGGGCGGCGGATCGGGCAGCGGCTCGACCGGTGGCGTCGCGTTGCCGGGGAGCGGCATCACGACCTACGCGCTCGGCTTCGACGCGAGCTGGGAACTCGACCTGTTCGGCGGTGGCCGGCGCGGCGTGGAGGCGGCGGCGGCGCGCGCCGATGCCGCGACGTGGAACCAGCGCGATGCGGCGGTGACCCTCGCCGCGGAGGTCGCGCAAGCCTATTTCGCCCTCCGCCTCGATCAGGAGCAACTGGCGATCGGCGAGCAGGAACTGACGCGCGAGCGTCGCGTGCAGGAGATCGCCGGGCATGTCGCGCAGGTCGGATTATCGCCTCAGGTGGACGTATCACGCCAGCGTGCGGCGCTGACCACGCTCGAAGCGCGGCTGCAGCCGGTGCGGGCCGATTCCCAGGTCAGGCTCCATTCGCTGGGCATCCTGCTTGGCGCGCAGCCGGAAAGCCTGCTCGGGGAGTTGCAGCAGCCGCTGCCAACTCTCGGCTCGGCGCCGGTCATTCCCGCCGGACTGCCATCGGACTTGCTGCGTCGCCGACCCGACGTACGCGCCGCCGAGCGCCAACTTGCCGCGGCGACCGCCGATATCGGCGTCGCGGTGGCTGATCTCTATCCCAAATTCAGCCTGACCGGAGTCGTGCAACTGCTCTCTGCGTCGCTGGGCAACCTATTCTCGACCGACAGTATCCAGGCGACCGGCAGCGGCGGCGTTAGTTTCCCGTTGCTCGACTGGGGGCGTCGCAAGGCGACGGTCGGCATGCGCAAGGAAGATCGCGTCCAGGCCTATGCGCGTTATCAGCAGACCGTGCTCGGCGCGTTGCGCGATGTCGAGGACGCGCTGGTGCGGATCGATGCGGAGCGCACGCGCAACGCCACGCTGCGGCGTGCCGTCGACGATGCTGCACGTGTCGCACGAGGCGTCGACGCGCAGTTCCGCACCGGCCTCGTCGCACAGGATGTGCTGCTCACGGCGGAGAACCAGGCGCTCGTCGCGCGCGAGCAACTCGCCGCGAGCGACGCGCAATTACGGCAGGATAGCGCATCGCTGTTCAAGGCGATCGGCGGCGGCTGGAGCGACGAGAGCGACGCGTCAGCGCGCTCGTAAGTCGCCGATCACGGCGTCTCGTCCGAATAGATGCCGAAAAAAGATGGTTAACGGTCCGCGAGAATTCGCCGGGCACATGACCCAATTTTGCTGAATTCCGAATCGGCACGAATCGTCGATATGGGTCATCTGTGCCGAGCTGGCACAGCCCCCGAGGCAGTCGTCAAAGGTCGATTAAAGTATCGACCCGATCCGTTTCTAACTCCTTCAGAACCTGACTGAATCAGCGCCGTATCGGGTCGATGAAACACTTACCAAGGGCGAATCTGATCGCCGTACAGCAGTGCCAAGATGAAATCGAGCATTCGCTTTTCTCCCTTGTTGCCCCCTCTCGGGTGCACCTGTTTTTTAACGAAATATTAAGGATAACGCAACGGAATATCGGGGCCTCTTCGCCGCCCGCGGCTTGGGTTGCGGCTTAAGGGTTCGTTCAAAGGTCCCGCGCTACAGCGAAACGTGATGGGCCAGTCCGCGCAGAATATCCGTATGCCGGCGACGGCGAGCAGGCTTCCAGGCCGGTTGCTCGCCTCGACCACGCTCGCGCCGGTGCGTGCGGGCGGGCGCCCCGAGACCGCGGAGGCGCCGTTCGGCTTCGTCACCGGAACGCCACTCACTAACTTTGGCGATTCCGACCAAGGCGATGAACAGGGGCGACTGCCTCCTGTGATCAAAAGTTGGCAGTTCCTTGGATTGCTGGAGATCGCCAACTTCGTCGCGCTGCGGCGCCACGTCGGCGTGGCGCGGGCCGATTTGCTGTCGATCGACATCAGCGATCGCATTCTTGCCGCTTTCCCGGCGATACGTCTGACGGAGGTCGGCCGCACCCAGGTCGAAATTGCCGCCGATGGGCATTCGCTCCGCGACCTCGAGATACTGACCCGCGCGATCGTCGCGCTGTTCGATGAACCGCTCGACCTCGATGGCGAGGCCCACCGTGTCGAGATCATGATCGGGGGTGCCGCGGCGCCGCTTGGCAATGCCGAGGAAGTGCGGTTGGTCGAGGAGGCGGAGAGTGCCCTCGATCATGCGCGGACCGAGCGCCATCCGGTCATTCGCGATCTTTCCGTCGGTGCGCCTGCCTTTGATCGCCGCACGCTGACGCGCGAACTCAACAGTGCGATTTCTCAGGGCCAGATGTTCCTGCAATATCAGCCCAAGGTGCACGTTCGCCGCCAGGAGATTTCCAGCGCGGAGGCACTGGTCCGCTGGCAGCATCCCGAACGGGGCCTGATCCTGCCAGGCGACTTCATCACCATCGCGGAAGAAGCGCGCGAGATCTGCGCGCTTACGTTGTGGACGCTCGATCAGGTCATCGCCGACCAGCGCCTGCTTGCGGCGGACGGCCATCCCCTGACCGTGTTCATCAACATTTCCGGGCAATTGCTCGGCGATGCGCGCTTCGTGAAGCAGGCCTCCGCCAAGGTGGTGGAGAGTGGCGCGAAGATCGGGTTCGAGATCACCGAAACCGCGGTAATTCGCGATCCGCAGAGCGCGATCGCCAATCTCAAGACCTTCGCGGATGTCGGCATCACCATCGCGATCGACGATTACGGCGCGGGGCTGTCCTCGCTCGCCTATCTCAAACAGCTGCCGGCGCGCGAGCTGAAGATCGACAAGATGTTCGTGCTGCAACTGACCAGCAGCAATCGCGACCCGCTCATCGTCCGCTCGACCATCGATCTGGCGCACGCGCTCGACATGGAAGTGACAGCGGAAGGGGTCGAGACGCAGGCGGCGATGGCACTGCTCACCGTGATGGGCTGCGACATGGTGCAGGGTTATCTGCTCAGCCGCCCGCTGTCGATCGACGCGTTCCGCCACTTCCTCGCTGCCGACAAGGCGGCGACGCCGGAACAGCAGGCCAAGACGATGTTCGCTCGCCCCGCCAGCTTCTGGAAAAGTGCCTGAGCGCCCGCTCTGCTTAGCCCAACCTTAACTGATCGCGGCGCAAGGGTCTCGACGATGGGCCGGATCGCTTCTTCGCGGATATTGGGTGCGCTCCTTGCGGCGCTCATGCTTGTGGTCGGCGTTGTCGCGACTCCCGGCGCTCCGGCGGCAGCGGCGCCCAACGTTCCCGCCGCGACTTTCGATGACATGATCGCCGACGCCAAGGCCGCGATGCTCGCCGATCCGCGTCAGGCGATCGTCAAGGCTCAGGCGGCCTATGCCGTCGCCGTGCGGCTGCCCGCACCGCAGCGCGCTGCTGCGGTGGCGACGACGCAGTGGCTGCAAGGCGAGGCATATCTGCGGCTCGACGACACCGCCCATGCCGGGCCGCTGATCCGGCAGGCCTTGGCGGCCGTTTCCGATGGTCGTTCGCCAACCAAGCTCAGCGGCGATATCCTCATCTCGCTCGGTGGCTATCATAGGGCGGTGGTCGATGTTGCCGCCGCGCTGGCCGATTACCAGCGGGCGCACAATATCTTCCGGGATGTGGGTGAGACGCGAAGCCGGGCGATCGCGCTGCTGAGTATCGCCGGGCTGTACCAGGATTCGAAGGACTATGAGAACGCGCTGAAATATTACGGCCAGGCGCTGGATGTGTACCAGGGAGACCCCCAGTTTCGGCTGTCGATTTTCAATAATCGCGGGATCGTTCTGACGGAGTTGCGTCGGTTCAAGGAAGCCGACAGCGCCTTTGTCGAGGCGCTGAAACTGGCGCGCGCCAAGAAGAGCCCCGTGCTGGAGCTACCTGTTCTGCGGAACATGGCGCGCAGCGAACTTGCGGCCGGCAATCTTCCTGCCGCGGATGCCACGATCGCCGAGGGCTTTCGCGTGGCACGCTCGGTTCAGGGCGGTCCGTTGGCGATGCAGATGTGGGATATTGCCGCAAAAGCCGCGCTTCTGCACCACCGCCTGGGTGAAGCGCGCGAGATGATCGAGCGCAGTTTTGCCGGCGTCGATCCTCGGAACACGACGATCAATTATGCCGAGGCGCATGAGACGGCGTTTCAAATCTATCGTCAGCTCGGTGACGAGGCGAAGGCGCTCGTCAACCTCGAGGCGCTCAAGCGGCTCGACGACAAGGCCACGACGCTCGCGACATCGACCAACACGGCGCTGATGGCGGCGCGGTTCGACTTCGCCAATCAGGAATTGAAGATCGCCAAGCTGCAGCGCGACGAGGAACGGCGCAAGGCCGACTTCGAGCGCTCCCGCGCACGCACGCAGCTCTACATTTTCATCGGCCTCGGCGTCGTCACCGTGGTGATCGTCACCATGCTCGGTTTCGGCCTCTTCACGATCCGCAAGAGTCGCAATGAGGTCCGCGCCGCCAATATCGATCTCGGCCGCACCAACAGTGCGCTGGCCAAGGCGCTGGCGGCCAAGACCGAATTCCTCGCCACCACCAGTCACGAGATCCGCACCCCGCTCAACGGCATTCTCGGCATGACGCAGGTAATGCTTGCCGATCGCACGCTGGGCGAGGCGCTGCGCGACCGTATCGGCGTGGTGCACGGTGCCGGGATAACGATGAGGGCGCTGGTCGACGACATTCTCGACGTCGCCAAGATGGAAACAGGCAACCTGACGATCGAGCAGACCAGGTTCGACCTGCGCGCGACGCTCACCGATCTTTCGCGCATGTGGCAGGAACAGGCGCAGGTCAAAGGCATCGCCTTCGCGCTCGACCTCGCCGATTGCCCGCAATGGATCGAGGGCGATGCCGCACGGCTGCGGCAGGTTGCGTTCAATCTGCTGTCGAACGCGATCAAATTCACCGAAACCGGAACGGTCACGCTGCGCGCGGCCGAGGTCGTCGGATCCGATGGTTCGATGCTGCGAATCGACATTGTCGATACCGGCATCGGCATCGCGGGCGACAAGCACGAACTGATCTTCGAATCCTTCCGTCAGGCCGATGGCGGCACGACGCGCAAGTTCGGCGGCACCGGGCTCGGCCTGTCGATCTGCCGCAACCTTGCCCGCGCGATGCACGGCGACGTCACGGTCGACAGCGTCGAAGGGCAGGGGGCGACCTTCACCTTCATCTTGCCCTTGATCCGTGCCGGCGCCCCGGAAGAATTGGTGGTTGAGGATCAGGCGGAGACCAGCGCATTGCTGATCGTCGATCGCAACCCGATCACCCGCGCCATGCTCCGCACCATGCTCGAACCGCGGGCCGGTGCGGTGCTGTTCGCGGCGTCGGTCGATGAAGCGGTCGAGCGCGTCGCCGCGGGTGGCATCGCGCTCGTGCTGGCCGATGACGGGACCGTCAAGGTCGCCGACGATGTCGACGCAGCGCTTGCCGCCCTGGTGCGGGCCGCGGACGAGGCGGGGGCGACGACGGCGTTGCTATGGGCCGGGCTGGACGATGAACAACGCGATAAACTGGCCGCCACCGGCCTTTCCCTGATCGTTGCCAAGCCGATTGCAGGGCCCGCTTTGGCGGCCTTGCTCTATCCGGGTGGTCGCTGCGACGATACGGCACCGAAACATCTTGCCACGCATGCTGCTTGACCCGATAATGACACGTCGCGAACAGAGGATACCGGCTCATGCCGCCCGCCAGAAGGTGCTACGGCCATGAACATCCTTTTCATTGAGGATGACCCGATGAATCGGCGCGTCGTCAGCGATATGCTCGACGTCGCAGGGGCGGTGATGACCGGCGCGGAGAGCGCCGAAATCGGCCTCAAGCTGATCGACGAGAACGATTTCAACATCGTGCTGCTCGATCTCCGGATGCCCGGCATGGACGGCTTCGAGGCGCTGGAACGCATCCGCGCACGCGGAGACGCCAAGGCACATTTGCCGGTGATCGTCGTGACCGCCGACATCGCGCCCGATCTGCGCGACCGCTGTCTGGCACTCGGTGCGGACGAGGTGATGTTCAAGCCGGTGGCGATGGACTCGCTGTTCGATGCGATCGGCCGCATGCTGGCCAAGCCCGGCGCGGGAATGATCGGCTAGGAGCGACCGGCAAGGCGGCACCGGGCGAGACGATGATAGGCCTTATCGGTGCCTTTTCGTCCCAGAGCGGCAACAACAGTGTCCGATTCGGTTCCAACCACTTTCGATGACCGCGCGAACGCACCATAAGGCAATTGTTGCCTTGTGGAGCGTAACTTGTCCGATGTGATCCTTGATCGACTGCTGGCCACGATGGACGTCGCGGTGGAGGCGTTCGCCATCTGCGAAGTGCGGCGGGGTCTACGCCTGGTAGGCGGGGCGAATGCGGTCGAGATCCACTACGTACTCTCGGGCACCCTGTTCCTGACGGTGGCCGATCGTCCGACGGTGCGGTGCGGCCCGGGGAGCATCGTCATCGTTCCGCCCGGCCTCCGCCAGATCATGGCCGCCGAGGAGGCTATGGGGACCGATGTCGAGGCAGCGGACAATTGTGCGCCGACGCGTAGCGGGATGTTGCTGTTCGACGCGGCAGACGGCGGCCCAGGCGACGTTCGCCTGGTATGCGGCCTGATCGCCGCCAATATCTCCGGTTCGTTCGGTTTGCTCGACGCGGTCAGGCAGCCGGTGATCGAGGATCTGAGCGACGTTGCGGTGGTGCGCCAGAGCTATGCGGCGATGCTCGAGGAGATCAGCGGTGAAGGCCTCGGTGCGCGGGCGCTCACCGGCGCGTTGATGAAGGCCTGCCTGATCGTTCTGCTGCGCCGGCACTTTGCCCACGCCGGCGAAGGGTCGAGCATCTTGAGCACCTTGCGCGACCCGCGCCTCGGCAAGGCGGTCACCAGCGTGCTCGACCGACCGGCCGCGGCGCACAGTGTCGCCAGCCTGGCGCGGGCGGCGGGCATGAGTCGATCGGCTTTTGCGCGCGAGTTCTCGACCAATCTTGCGATGAGCCCGATGGCGTTCGTCGCGCGAACCCGCCTGCACCACGCCGCCGAGTTGCTCACCGCGACGCGTTTGCCGGTCAAGGTGATTGCCGCAAGCGTCGGTTTCGCCAGCCGAAGCCATTTCAGCCGCGCGTTCAGCGCCGCTTATGGCGCGGATCCGAGCGGTTTCCGGAGGGTCGCCGGCCATGTGAACGGAGCAGCCGGGGGAACCACGGGAGCACAGTTTCAATGACATTCGTGAACCGTCTTTGGATCACCATAGGCTTGCTCGCGGCGGCCGCCGGTGGCGGGATTGCCGCCCGCTCGACCCGTTCGCCGGCAATCCCCGCCGCTGCCGCCGCGCCGACCGTGCCGCCGACACCGGCGGACGTCGCGCATCCGACCGTCGTCGAACTTTACGAGAGCCAGGGTTGTTCGAGCTGCCCGCCGGCCAATGCCAATGTCAACGCGATCGCCGACCGGCCCGGTATCCTCGCGCTCAACTTCGCGGTGACCTATTGGGATTATCTCGGCTGGAAGGACATCTTCGCCAGCCCCGCCTTCACCGCGCGGCAGTGGGATTATGCCCGTGCGTCGGGTCGCGCGCAGGTTTCGACCCCGCAGGTGATCATCAACGGCCGCGCCGCAGTGGTGGGCGCCAACGCCGCCACACTCGCCGCGGCGATCCGTGACAATGCGCGTGCCGCCGCCGGGCCGGCCATCGGCCTGAACAATGGACGCGTCACGATCGGCGCCACGGCCACCGCGACACCGGCAACGATATGGCTGGTACGCTACGACCCGCGCAATCTTGCCGTACCGATCCGCGCTGGTGAGAATGGCGGACGCACGCTCGATCACCGCAATGTCGTGCGCTCGCTCGATGCGCTAGGCAGCTGGCGCGGCCAGGCGGTGTCGTTCGCGGTACCGGCCGGCAATCCGACCTATCGCAGCGCGATCCTGGTGCAGCAGGGCAAGGGCGGGCCGATCATCGCCGCGGCCAGAATCTAAGTATTGCGCAAGTCCTGCTGCGTGCGGCGGCCAAGAAAAAAGGGCATTTTGCGAGCCGATGGGGTGCATTTTTCGAGACTGCTTCGGTATTTTGTTTGAAGCCCCCGCACAGTATCGCAGCCTCAATCCAACATGATGCGACGAGGCCGTCATTAGCGAAAATGCGCCGGGAAAGCGCATGGAGACTGGCTATTTTCTTGAGTAATTATGCGAATAGTTGATTTTATTCTTCTGGTGATTGGGCGTTGGCTCGCGTCGGAATCGCGACGATCCAACCTGCGCGGGTTTCATTCGTGCCAACGATGAGAATGAGCGTGGCGCGCGCCGAATGCCGGCGCGCGTCAGCAAAGGGTATGGACCCGCCGCGCGAAAATTGAATCGCGTTACACCCGATCGAAAGCGCTCTAGCCGCCCGTCGGCTTGAGCGCAGCGGCGAGCGAGGTCGTCGCGCTGCCGCGTCGCGCCGGTTGCGGCTGGCTCGGCGCGGGTGCCCAGCCGGTCAGGTAGATGATCTCGAATCGCTCGGCGGTGCGGCCGTCATCGTCGGCGCGCTCGGCAAAGGCCTGGGCGAGCCGCGCCAACGTGTCGCGGCGCAGCGGCCGGCGGTCGCGCAGCACATTGCTCGCGCCCATGCCGCGCAGGTCGTCGAGCAGCCGGCCGAGCCCGGCATAACGTACCGTCAGCGTCTCGACATCCGCGACCGGTAGCGCGAAGCCGGCCCGCACCAACAGGTCGCCGGCCGATCGCACGTCGATCTGCGGATGGATTCGCGCCGCCGGCCGATCAGCTTCCGCCGCGCGGAACGCCGCACGCAGCGTCGCCAGGCTGCCCGCGCCGGTGAAGGCGGCGAGGAATAGCCCGTCCGGCCGCAGTGCGCGGCGCGCCAGCGCCAGTGCCCCGGGCAGGTCGTTGACGCTGTCCAGCACGCCGGCCGACACGATCAGGTCGAACGAGCCATCGGCAAAGGCCGGCTGGTCCTCGTCCGCCTGGATGCCGCTTGCCGCCGCGGCGAAGCGCGCGCCGGCATCGGCTCGGACGACCGTCGCGCCCGGCGGTGGCACGAAGCTGCCGTCATGGCAGCCCAGATCGAGCACGCTGTCGAACGAGCGCGTCACGCTGTCGAGCCGCTCGGCGATCCCGTCGAGCATGGCGGCGCGCAGGAAGTCATGCTCGGCGAAATGCGGCTGGGCGCGATCGCGGCGCAGGCGGCGCGCGGCGCGGTCGAAGATTTCGGGTGTATCCACGGCGCGGCTTGTGCCGTTGCGAGCGCCGCGCGACAAGAGATTGTGCGTCAACTTCTCGCCCCGTTGCGCCTGATCGCCGATCTGGCCCTGCCGCCGCGTTGCCCGGGATGCGGCGCGGTGACGACGGCGGATCATCGCTTCTGCGCCGCATGCTGGGGCGGCATGCGCTTCCTCGCGCCGCCCTGGTGCTCCACCTGCCATGTGCCGTTCGACTATGATCGTGGTCCCGAGGCGCGCTGCGCCGCCTGCGAGCAGCGCCCGCCACGCCATGCCGGCATCCGCGCCGCCGTTGCCTATGGCGATGTCGCGCGCACGGTGGCGCTGCGCCTCAAATATGGCGGCCGCACCGCGTTCGCCGAGACGGTCGCCCGACAGATGGCGCGGCTGTTGCCGGACGATGCCGAGCTGCTCGTACCGGTCCCGCTGCACCGCTGGCGTCTCTGGTCGCGTGGCTTCAACCAGGCCGCGTTGATCGCGGCAGCGCTTGGCCGGACCGGCGGCGTGCCGCACGACCCGCTCGTGCTGCGCCGCGCCAAGGCGACCGCGCCGCTGCGCGGGATGGGCGCCAAAGCGCGGGCGCGGGCCGTCGCCGGAGTCTTCGCCATCGCGCCCGATCGACGCGATCGATTGCGCGGGCGGCACGTGGTGCTGGTCGACGATATCCATACCAGCGGTGCGACGACCGACGCCTGCACGCGCTTGCTGCGCCGGGCCGGGGCGTCGCGCGTGACGATTTTGTGCTGGGCGCGGGTGCTCGCGGACGAGGCGGGCGATTGACAAGCACGCCGCCAGTCCACACCTGTAACATCATGGCCAAGGTTGAAGTCTACACCAAAGCTTTCTGCCCCTATTGCTCGCGGGCGATGAACCTGCTCGCCGGCAAGGGCGTCGAGGTCGAGGAATTCGACCTGACGATGGGCGGGCCGAAGCGTGCCGAGATGCTCCAGCGCTCGGGTGGCCGCACGACCGTGCCGCAGATCTTCATCGACGGACGGCATATCGGCGGGTCGGACGATCTCGCGGCGCTCGATCGCGACGGCAAGCTGGACCCTTTGCTCGCGGCATGAAGATCGCGCTGCTCCAGATGACGACCGGAATCGATCCGGTGGCGAATGCGCATGCGCTGGTTGCCGCCGTGGCCGATGCCGCGGCGGGCGGAGCGGGGATGCTGTTCACCCCGGAAATGTCCGGCCTGCTCGACCGCGACCGTGCCCGCGCGGCGCCATCGCTGCACGACGAGGCGGATGATCCGGTGCTGGCGGCGGTCCGCGCGGCGGCGGCCAAGCATCGCCTGTGGGTCCATCTGGGTTCGCTCGCGGTGAAGGGCTCCGATGGCCGGTTGGCCAATCGCGGCTTCGTGATCGACGACGAAGGTGCGATCCGCGCGCGCTACGACAAGCTGCATCTGTTCGACGTCGATCTGCCGACCGGCGAGAGCTGGCGCGAATCCGCCGCCTATGCGCCGGGGCAGGGGGCTGTGCTGGTCGACACGCCCGCCGGCAGGCTCGGCCTGTCGATCTGCTATGATTTGCGCTTCGCGGCGCTCTACGGGGCGCTGAGCGACGCCGGTGCCACCATTCTTGCCATTCCCGCCGCCTTCACCCGCCCGACCGGCGCGGCGCATTGGCATGTGCTGATGCGCGCCCGCGCGATAGAGTCCGCCGCCTGGGTCGTCGCAGCGGCACAGACCGGCGTGCATGAGGACGGCCGCGCGACCTTCGGTCATTCGCTGGTGGTCGACCCGTGGGGCGAGATCGTGCTCGACATGGGCGAGACTGCCGGGCTCGGCTTTGCGGAGATCGATCCAGCGCGCGTCGCCGATGTGCGCGCGCGCATTCCGGTGCTGGCGCATCGCCGCGCCATCCCGCCGGTGGTGCAGACACCATGATCGTGTTCGACCTGCAGTGCAGCGGCGCCCACGTGTTCGAGGTTTGGTTCGCGTCGAGCGCCGCCTATGAGGACCAGCATGCACGCGGCCTGCTGATCTGCCCGATCTGCGGCGACGCGGAGGTGTGCAAGGCCGTGATGGCGCCCAATGTCGGGGCGAAGGGCAATAGCCGGGCCGTGGCGACGCCTGGGCCCGCCAACGCGGTGCCGTCCGCGGAGCCGCCATCGCCCGAGGCGATCAAGGCCGCGATGCAGGTGATCGCCGCGATGCAGGCGAAAATGCTCGAAAAGTCCGAATGGGTCGGCCGCACCTTTGCCGATCGCGCCCGGGCGATGCATGCCGGCGAGGCCGATCCGGCGCCGATCCACGGCCAGACGACAAGGGCGGAGGCCGAGGCACTGGTGGAGGAGGGGGTGCCGGTGGCGCCGCTGCTGGTCCCGGTCGTACCGCCGGAAGCGCTGAATTAGCCCGAGATCGGTAAACTAAACTCTGATGATTGACCGGCGTGCGGGCCGACGATACCGGTCCCCGCAGTGCCCCCGTAGCTCAGCCGGATAGAGCGACGGTTTCCTAAACCGTAGGCCGC
>JAZJXZ010000046.1:0-44411 GCA_040390605.1 Pseudomonadota bacterium | reverse complement strand
AAGAACTGCTCGCCGAGGCCGATCCCGCTTTGCCCAAGCTGATCGCGTTCGAGAGTGTCTATTCGATGGAGGGTGACGTCGCCCCGATCGCGGCGATCTGCGACCTCGCCGACAAGTACAATGCGCTGACCTATCTCGACGAGGTCCATGCGGTGGGCATGTACGGCGCGCGCGGCGGCGGCATCGCCGAACGCGACGGCGTCGCCGACCGGCTGACCATCATCGAGGGTACTTTGGCCAAGGCAATCGGGGTGATGGGCGGCTATATCGCCACCGACCGCACGATCATCGACGTGATCCGCTCTTACGCGCCCGGCTTCATCTTCACCACCAGCCTCGCACCCGTATTGGTCGCCGGCGCGCTCGCCAGCGTGCGCCACCTCAAGGCATCGAGCGTCGAGCGCGATGCGCAGCAGGCCGCCGCCGCCACGCTCAAGCAGATGCTGGTCGAGGCCGGCGTGCCGGTGATGCTCGGCGAGACCCATATCGTGCCGGTGATGGTCGGCGATCCGGTCAAGGCCAAGAAGATCAGCGACATCCTGCTCGCCGAATACGGCGTCTACGTCCAGCCGATCAACTACCCGACCGTGCCGCGCGGCACCGAACGACTGCGCTTCACACCCGGCCCCGCCCATGACGAAACCATGATGCGCGACCTAACCCGTGCGCTGGTCGAGATCTGGGACCGGCTTGAGTTGCGCCAGGCGGCGTAGGTCGCTTCCCTTCCTTCTTCGTCACCCCGGACTTGTTCCGGGGTCCACGGTGCCGCGCGAGAAGCGGCTGGCGCGTGTGCGGAACCGTGGATGCCGGAACAAGTCCGGCATGACGGGGTGGGTTAAATCCGACTGAGCCGCCCACTCCACGCATAACCCCGATACCGCGGCGCACCCTCCGCCCGCAGGCCGTGCGCCGCCGCAACCCCGAGCAACGCCTCGGGCAACCGGGCGCGTGGCGCGACCTCGAACCGCGCCAGCCAGGCGAACAGCATCGCGCGCCACCAGCCCGGCAGCCGTTCCTGCTGCCCGAAATCGACGATCGCCAATTGCCCCGCCGGCGCCAGCTTGCCCGCGCCCTCGCGCAAGGCGCCTTGCCAGTCGGGGATCATCGAAAGCGTATAGCTCTGGAACACCCGGTCGAATGCCGTCACCCCGAACAACGCGCCGGCATCGAAACCCGTCGCATCGCCCTGCGCCAGCATGATCCGTCCGCCGAGCCCGGCGCGTGCCACCTTGGCCCGCGCGGTTGCCAGCATCGCCTCGGAAATGTCGATCCCGAACAGCCGCGCCTCGGGCCATGCCCGCGCCGCCGCGATCAGGTTGCGGCCCGTGCCGCAGCCGATCTCCAGCACCGTCCCGCCAGGCGGCGGCGCCAGGTCGCGGATCAGCCGGTCGCGCCCGAGCAGATAATATTTGCGCGTCAGGTCGTAAAAATGGCGCTGGGTGCGGTAGATCCCGTCCATCCGCCCCGCATGGTCATCCATGCTCAGCCACCCAGCGCGTAGAGATGCACGCCGCCATAGATCGAGGACCGGTCGCGCCTTGTGTAATCCAGCGACTCCTCGGGGCGGTAATCCCAGCGCGACAGGATCGTCATCGGCACCCGCCCGGGCAGGATGCTCGGCGCACCGGCGGTGCGGAACAGCACGCGTGCGCCGGGCCGCGCGGTACGCGTGATCTCACGCCACAAGTCGGTCAGCTGCGCATCGGTCATCCAGTCCTGCGCATCGAGCAGCACATAACGGTCGAGCGAGGCGTCATCGCGCGTACGCAGATAGTCGGTAAAATTGGTGTGTCGCACCTCGACCCGCGGGGCGCGAGCGACGATCGCGGCGTGATGGTCGCGCTGCAGATAGGGCGGCAACGGCGCCTGCGGACCCGGGCCATAGCCGCGCCCGAACGCCTGCCAGGCGAAATAATTGTCGCGAATGTCGAATCCGCAGGCCAGCTTTTCCAGCCGCGCGCGCAGCACGGTCGCCATCTTCTCCGAACCGGCGAGCGCCTCATATTGTGCCGGCGGGATCCCCAGCCCGAACAGCGAGGCCGGCTGGTCGATCAGCCAGCGGATGAAGCCCTTGTCGAACAGCGGCGCATAATCGCGATCGAAGATGGTGCGCTGCTCCTCGATCGAGCGCGCGTGCAATACGGCGCCCGGATCGATGCCGTTGAGCCGCGCGATGAGATGCGCCGCGCCGATGAAATGGCCGAGCAGCCCGCGCTTGTACACGCCGTGCGCGAAGCCGCCGATGCGCCGGCGGCCGATCAGGTCGCGCCCTTCCCAGTAACGCCGCGTCGTCTCGTCGAGGTGCGGGCGGACATGGTCGCGCCAGGCGGCGATATTGGCCTTGCTGTCGGCGCGCGCGAAGAAGCGATGGAAACTGGCATGATCGGGAAGATTCCGGGCCGCGGCGAGCTTCAGCCGGTTGAGCGCGATGTGCGCGGTGTTGAGGTCGACCGCGGTGATCGCCCTGGGGTCGGCGGTGAGATAGCTCAGCACGTTGCACCCGCCCGAGGCGATGGTCACGACATGGCAATCGGGGGTGATCGCCAGCGCTTCCATGTCGACCGCCGGATCCTCCCAGATCTGCGCATAGACGAGACCGCGAAAGGCGAAGGTGAAAGCGCGCTCGAGCAAGCCCTGCTTCGACAGATGTTCGTGGCGATGGACCGCGGCGCGCACCGCGCGGTTACGGGGCGGGTGAGGGACGAGGGCCATGGCGATCTCCGGCGCGGCGATCGCCGCGCGGTCGCCCTAGGCGATGTGGATGACGTCGCGATGACAGCGGCCGCGGGGTGGACCTGCCGGCTCTTGGGGGCGCCGACAGGTCCGTTACGCGTGGAGCGGGCGAAGGGAGGGATGCCGCGCCCCGGTTACGCGTCCTGTCTTCTCGAGAAGGACGAAGGAGAAACGGCGCGGCACACCCCCCGGATGCACCGCGCCGCGGAATTTTTCGCGAGGCCGCTGAATTACGGCATCATCACCGTGTCGATGACATGGATCACCCCGTTCGACTGCATGACGTTGGCGATGGTGATACGACCGCTATCGCCCTTGCCGTCCATGATCATCCAGCCCGCGCCGGCCTTCTTGAAGGTCAGCGTGCCGCCCTGCACGGTGGTATAGGTTGCCGTGCCGTGATGCGCCTTGGCATTCGCAGCGATAGCCGCCGCGGTGATGCGGCCCGGTACGACATGATAGGTCAGGATCGAGGTCAGCTGCGCCTTGTTCTCGGGCTTGACCAGCGTGTCGACCGTGCCGGCCGGCAGCTTCGCGAACGCCGCATTGGTCGGCGCGAACACGGTGAACGGGCCGGCGCCGCTCAGCGTATCGACCAGCCCGGCCGCCTTGACCGCGGCGACCAGCGTGGTGTGGTCCTTCGAATTGACCGCATTCTCGACGATATTCCTGGTCGGATACATCGCGGCACCGCCGACCATCGGGTTCCTGGCGTAGGCGAGCGGGGTAATGCCCAGCATCAGGGCGGTGGCGACGGTGATACGCAATTTACGCTGCATTGTTACTCTCCTGAACGCGCCCCTATGGCGTGTTCGGGAGGTACGGCTGGGCGTGCGAGATAGATGCCGGGTGCCGTACTTCCTATCCGTCACCCCGAACTTGTTCCGGGGTCCACCGTGCCGCGTGAGAAGCGGCCAAGGGGTTTGCGGAGCAGTGGATGCCGGAACAAGTCCGGCATGACGAAAATGCTGTAAGTGAGCGCAGCGCGATCGACCTAGACCCGGGACAGTGCGCCCGTCGCCACTACCGGCCCGGTCGGCAACCCGGTCGGCGATCCACCGATCGGCTCCAGCGACACCGCCAGCGTCGCGCCTGCCGCCATCCGCACGCGATTGGCGGCGCTGAGCGACATCCGGCCCCCGCTCGCCGGCAGGATGCCGAGCGAGTGCGGTACCTTGTCGCCGGCGATCACCCACAATTCCGCGCTGCGGTTGGCATCCGCCATGGCCTGCGCCGTCACCCGCATTCCACCCGAGGCCGGGTCGTAGACGGCGGTCATCGGCGCGCCGCCCTTGCCGGGCGTAACCGCCGCGACCAGCATCGTCTCCGGCACCGGTGCGGTGGCGATGGGTCGCGAGGCATTCGGTGCCGGCTGCGGCTCCGGCCGTGTCACCAGCATCAGAAGCAGCGCCGCCGCAGCGAGGCTCGACAGCCCGGTCATCGCCGGCCACAGCCAGCGTCGCGGCGCGGGCGCGGCAGGGGCGCTCCCCATCGGCCAGTCGAGGCTCCGCTCGACCCGCCCGAACACGTCGCCCGTCACCGGCACCTCGGGCCACAGGTCGAACAATTGCGCAAGATGCCCGCGCCACGTCTCGACCTCGGCGGCAAAGGCGCGATCAGCCAGCAGGCGGCGCAGCGCGGCGCTGCGCTCCTCGCCGTCGAGCAGCCCCAGCGCCAGCTCGGCGGCGGTCATGTCGGGCGTGTCCTCCGCCGGGATGGGCGTCTCGTCGCTCATCGCTCGAGGCACTCCTTCAACCGGGCGAGGCCGCGCCGTACCCAGCTCTTCATCGTGCCCAGCGGCACCGCCTGGCGCTCGGCCAGTTCGGCATAGGTCACGCCGTCGAAAAAGGCGGTGTGGATCGCGACGCGCTGATTGTCGTCGAGCCCGTCGAGACAATGCGAGAGGTGGTGCGCGGCTTCGTCGCTCTCCATCGTCTCGCTCGCCAGCGGCGCGGCATCGGCGATGTCGGGCGCGTCCTCGATCGGCGAATAACGACGCACGCCCTGCGCGCGGCGCCAGTCGATCGCCCGGTTGCGCGCGATCGTCGCCAGCCAGGTGATCGGGCTCGCGCGGCCCGGCTCATAGGCGCCGGCGCGCTTCCATACGGTGAGATAGACTTCGTGCAACACGTCTTCCGCGGCCTGCCTTTCACCGCAGATACGCAGGCACACGCCAAAAAGCTTCGCCGAGGTCAGCGCATAGAGATCGCGGAAGGCGGCGCGGTCCTCCGCACCGGTGCGAACCAGTATCTCGGTCAGGCGCGCGCGGGCATCGGCAACGGCATCGGTCACGGCGAAGATACGTAACGCGTCGGCGAAAAGAGGCAATGGCGCCCACACGCCGGTGCTCCTGCGAAAGCGGGAGCCCAGGGCCAGGAGCGCTGCGCCCGGAACCCTGGACTCCTGCCTTCGCAGGAGCACCCAATCAGGAGCGTTGCGCGGCCCTAGCGCGGCGTCAGCCCGCCCGCTGCCGGCCAGGTGCTGTCGCCGAGCCGCTTCAGGTTCATCTCGAAGAAGCGCTGCGGCGGCCGGCCCGCCACCACGCGGTCGCCGACCTCGGTCCATATCCCGTCGTGCAACGTCGCGGTGTAACGGATCGTCATCGCACCCGTCGGTATCTCCCAGACATAGCCGGTCTCGGTCGGGGTCAGCACGAAATCGCCGGCATGGCCCTGGGCATAGCTGTGCAGCGTGTAGCGCTTGCTCGCCGGATCGTACGACACCACACCGAACGCATTGAAGCCGACGCTGCCATCGCTGTTGAACCCCTTGCCCTCGAGCAGTTTGACCGTGCCGCCGAGCAGCGGCCCGATGCGTTCGGTCTGCGTGACATGATGCGCCGTCGGGCCGGTGCCGGTCACCGCCTCGCCACGCCAGTTGCCGTCCATCCAGGCGAGTTTCGCCAGCGCGTCGCGCTCGGCCTGCAGCATCGCGGGATCGGCGGTCTGGGCCGCGACAGGCGTGGCGGCGAGCGACAACGTCGCGGCCAGGGCGAGGTTGAGAAGACGTGACATGTAACCCTCCTGAGGTTTGCGCTGTTGCGTGGTGGCGGACGCGGTGGCAGCGTCGCCACCGCGATGCCGCTGTCCCTCACCGCCACCGCCGGCCCACGCAACGGCGCTTTCGCGAAGCGCGTTCGTCGCTTCGCGAATCGTGCGCATCTCCTTCCCGGCTTTCCCATCCTGCCGGTCGCCGGGGCGGCCGCGGCGGTGCTGATGGTGGTGGTCGGGGCGTTCGGCACCGGCTTGCTGCCGCTGGCGACCCGTATCGGCTTCTGGGCGGTGCTGATGGCCTGGAACATCGCCAAATGGCAGCTCTGGTTTGCCCTGACGGTGCGCAACCCGCGCGACTGGACGCGCGCGGTGCTGATCGGCACCCCGCTGCTCAACCTGCCGCTGCCGCTGGAAATCACCCTGGCGTTGCGGCTGTTCGGTATCATGGTGTCGCCGCGCGGGCTGCCGCACGTATGGATCGATGCGCTGGCGATCAGTGCGGCGATCTTCGCGGTGATCTATCTGGCGCAGCGCCGGTACCGGCCGCCGGCGGTTGCGGCGGCGCCCGCGATCATTCCCGGCGGGCTGCTGTCCAAGGCCGGGGTGGCGTGCCCCACGGCGCTCCACGCGGTACGCGCCGAGGACCATTACTGCCGCCTCTACCTCGCAGACGGCCGCGCGCCGCTGGTCCATCACCGCTTCGGCGATGCGCTGGCCGAGCTGGCCGGCTTCGACGGCCGCCAGGTCCATCGCGGCGCGTGGGCAGCGAGCGCCGGCGTCGTCGCGGCGGAGCGCGACGGGCGCGCCTGGCGGCTGGTGCTGGCGGGCGGCGCCCGGCTCCCCGTCAGCACGCGCTTCGTCGCCGATCTGCGCGCGCAGGGCTGGCTCAACCGGACCATCTCCCCGGCGGTGACGTGACCGAAGACCGGGACGCCGATCTGATCGCCGCCGCCATCGCCGGCGACCGCGCCGCGTTCGAAGCCCTGCTGCGCCGCCATTACGACCGCATCCACGGCCTTGCCTGGCAGCTGACCGGCACCCGCGCCGATGCCGACGACATCGCCCAAACCGTCTGCTGCACTTTGGTCGAAAAGATCGCCACCTTTCGCGGCGAGGCGAAGTTCACCACCTGGCTATGCGGCATCGTCTACAACGCCGCGCGCGACCTGCACCGCCGTCGCCGTTCCTTCGCCGGCTTCACCGACCGGCTTGCCGTCCTCACCGGCCTCGCCCGCCCACCCGACGGCCGCGACCTGCACGATGCGATGTGGGTCAAGAGCGCGATCGCGAAACTCGCGCCGCCCTATCGCGATGCGGCGGTGCTCGTCGCCGGCCAGCAGCTCACCCACGCCGAGGCCGCCGCGATCCTCGGCATTGCCGAAGCGACCGTCTCCTGGCGCATGCACGAAGTCCGCCGCCTGCTCGGCAACGGCTAATCTCGCCTGAAGAGCAGTTCACGCGAAGGCGCGAGGGCGCGAAGGAAAACGCAACTCCGCGCCTCTGCGTCTCCGCGCGAACCAAAATCTTCTTGTTCACGCGGAGACGCAGAGAAAGAAGGAGCGCGTACCGCGCTGGAAGCAGCTTCACGACTTCGCGTGAAAAATAATTTCATGAACCTCCCAAGGATTCCCCGCGCCACCGCGTCGAAGGGACATGCGGACGATGGTGCGCCGCAGCTTTTCAGGGAGATCTTATGCCCCGCCTCTATCGAACCCCACGCCTCTACCGTGTGATCGCCGCCGGGCTGTCGGTCATGCTCGTCGTGTCCTGCGCCAGATCGGGTAGCGACCAGCCACCCGCCGCCTCGGTCGACACCGCGAACCCCGCGGCGCCCAACGCCCAGGGCGATATCGCCGTCACCGCCACGCGCACGCGCGCGGCGCCGGGCATGCCGGAACAGCCGAGCGCCGACGCCGTCACCGACTATGCCGCCATGCCGTCACCGCCGCCCCCGCCACCGCCGCCCTATCCGGCAAAGATGATGGCCGCGCCGCGGGTCGCGGAGCAGCCCTGGGTGCCGCCCTATCATGACGAAGGCCGCGACCGCTTCACCGCCACGACGCAGAATCCGTTCACGCTGGTCCGCGACGAGCCGGTTTCGACCTTCTCGATCGACGTCGACACCGCCTCCTATGCCTTCGTCCGCGCCTCTTTGAACCGCAGCACGCTGCCGCAGCCGGCGGCGGTGCGCACCGAGGAACTGGTCAATTATTTCCCCTACAATTACGCCGCGCCGACCAGCGCCGCGCAGCCGTTCAGCACCAATGTCGCGGTCTTCCCCAGCCCGTGGAACGCCGGGCGCAAGCTCGTCCGTATCGGCATTCGCGGCTATGACGTGCAGCGCTCGACCCGCCCGCGCGCCAATCTCGTCTTCCTGATCGACACCTCGGGCTCGATGAACGAGCCCAACAAGCTGCCGCTGGTCAAACAATCGCTCAACATGCTGCTCGACAGCCTGGACGGCGACGACAGCGTCGCGATCGTCACTTATGCCGGTTACGCCGGCACCGCGCTCGCGCCGACCTCGGCAAGCCAGAAGGCCCGTATCCGCAACGTGATCAACAGCCTCGGCGCGGGCGGCGGCACCGCGGGCGCCGAGGGCATCCGCCAGGCCTATGCGCTGGCCGAGCAGAATCTCGACCCGCACGGCGTCAACCGCGTCATTCTCGCCACCGATGGCGATTTCAACATCGGCATCACCAACCAGGACGAGCTCAAGGGCTATATCGAGCGCGAGCGCGGCAAGGGCGTGTTCCTGTCGGTGCTCGGCTTCGGCATGGGCAATTACAACGACGCGCTGATGCAGACGCTGGCGCAGAACGGCAACGGCACCGCCGCTTATATCGACACCGTCAACGAGGCACGGAAGACGCTGGTCGACGAGGCCAGCTCGACCCTGTTCCCGATCGCCAAGGACGTGAAGATCCAGGTCGAGTTCAACCCCGCCACCGTCGCCGAATATCGCCTGATCGGCTACGAAACCCGCATGCTCGCGCGCGAGGATTTCAACAACGACAAGGTCGATGCCGGCGATGTCGGGTCGGGCCAGACGGTCACCGCGCTGTACGAGGTAACGCCGGTGGGCGGGCCGCGCACGGTGGATGGCCTGCGTTACGGGTCGCAACCGGTGGCGGGCCGGCGCTGCGCCGATTGCGGCACCGGCGGCGAGCTCGGCTTCGTCAAGATCCGCTACAAGCTGCCCAGGTCCGACACCAGCCGGCTGATCTCGACCCCGATCAACCACGCCGTCGAATATCCGACCTTCGCCGCCGCCCCGCAGGACGCGCGCTTCGCCACCGGCGTCGCCGCCTTTGCCGAGCTGTTGCGTGGCGGCAAGTATAACGGGTCGCTGAGCTATGACGATGTCCTGCGCATCGCCAGCGCGGCGCGCGGCGAGGACAGCTTCGGTTATCGCGCGGAGTTCATCCAGATGGTCCGCGCGGCGAAGAGCGCGGGGGCGATGGCCGCGCTCGAACGCTAGGGGGCGAAACACACGCGACAAACTCCCCTCCCTGGAAAGGGAGGGGCAGGGGGTGGGTTGGCCCGAGGTGAAGGGTCAGATCGCCGGAAAGCCAACCCACTTCGACCCCGCAGCAAATGCCGCTATAAGGCTCCGCAATGCTCCGCTCTTCCTCCCACTGCGCCTGAGTGAATGGCAAGCGATGACGATATCGCGCGGTTGCTGCCAGAGCCGCCCCCGCCGCGCCCGGCCCGGCGCGAGACGAGCATCGCCGAGGCGCTACGCCGCTTCGACGGCGTGGCGGAGCCGGCGCCCGTGGCCGCGCCGCGGCCGCCACGGTGGAAGGGGCTGGGCCGCCCGCACATCGGCGTGCTGGTCTCCGCCGCGCTGATCGCACTGATCGGCGCGCCTGCGGCATGGATATCGCTGCACGACCGCTTCCCGGCCACCGGGGCGCCCGCCAGCAACGTCACCGAAACCGTCGCGGTGGCCGACGCGCCCGCGCCCGTGCCAAACCCGTCTCCCGCTGCGCCGGGCACACCAGCGTCACCATCGGCCGCCGCGCTGCGCAGCGCGCCTGCTCCAACGAATGCGTCGGCAGCGCTCACCGACAAGGCGGCCGCCGCGCCTGTCGCCGACGCAGTACCCGCCGCCCCACCGCCGCCCGCGCCGGCGATGAAGATGGCGCAGCCCAGCGCCGCGGCGCCTCCCCCTCCTCCTCCTCCTCCCCCGCCACCACCACCGCCCGCGGTCGCATCGCGTGCCGCCCCGGCGCTGGAAGCCCAGCCCGACGCCACGGCAGACATCGCCGTGACGGCATCGCGGATGCGTGCCCCGGCCCGGTCCGGCCGCGCCGAAGGGCTGGCGCGGTTGTCCGACGAAGATATCGACGACGTGATCGCGGCGTTCGACCAGGCGCTCGCCCGCGATCCGCACGACGCGACGGCCTGGCTCAATCGCGGCCTCGCCCGCCAGCGCAAGGGCGATCTGAACGGCGCGCTCGACGACTTTACCCACGCGATCCGCCTCGCCCCCGATGCGCCCGCCGGCTACCGCGCGCGCGCCCGGCTCGAGCGCCAGCGCGGCGATACAAGTCGGGCCGCCGCCGACGAACGCCGCGCTACCGAACTCGAATCCGGGCGCTAAAAGCATCGTGCTGAAAAGTGGGTACCGGTTTTCGGCTATTCACGATGCGACAAACAAGAACGCCTATTTCCGCCCGCTCATCGTGTCGGTGATCAGCCGCCCCAGCGTATGCCCCACCGCCAGCGCCCCGGTACGGAACGCGGCATCATCGACCACGAAGGTGAAGTCGCCGCGCTTGGTCGACCAGTCGCCATAATCGTCGCGCATCACGCCGATCTCGCGGAATTCGCCCGCCACCGGCGCGGGCAGTCGTTGGCCGTGCTCGGGCACCAGGATGCTGCACCACGCGCCCTTGGCGGTCGACCCGTAGACGTTGGCCCCGCCCAGATGCATCGCCGGGTCGAAGCTGATCTTCGCTTCCGAACTGCGCCATGTCAGCCCCTGGCTGGTGCTGGCTGAGGCGCCCAGTTGCGGCAGGGTCAGAAACACCTCCGGCAGCAGCAACGTCGCGCCGCTATGCTGCGCGGCCCTGCCGTAATTGGCCTGCGGTCCCATCATCCCGTAATCCAGCGCCTGCTCGTCGTTCGGCGTGACGACGACGAAATCGATCCCCGGAAAAGCGCGCGCGCCATGCGTCGGCATGCCGTAACGCGGGTTGGCCGTCATCCGCCCCCGGTCGGCGACATCGGCGCGGATGTCGTCGAAGGTCAGCACGGTGAACCCCGCCGCGCGCATCTGCCCGACGATATCGGCATGGATCTGCGCCGCCAGCTGCTGCAGCCCGGCCTTGTCCGGCCCCTGCACGAACACCCGCGCCTTCGATCCGGCATTGCCCAGCCCGCCCCCGGCATGCTGCGTATTGCGCGCCGTGACATGGAGATAGAGCGTCGGGATGAGATACGTCGTGCCCTTGGCACACGAGCCGATCGTCCCCAGCCGCACCCGGTCGCGGTTGATCTCGAACGCCGCGCCGCTGAACTGCTGTGCCGACTGAGCCTGCGCCACCGTCGCCGTGCCCAGTGCGGCGATCATCGCCGCACTACGGATAAGATTGCCAAGTCCCCGCATCATCCTCTCCCGGTTTTGACATGGGACAAGATTTAGCAGCCGGCGGCGCATTGGAATTGGACAGGCTGGACAGTCTTGTGCGCTAGCGCCGCAAGCCCGCCAGCGCCGCCACGTCGACGCTCGTCTCCGTCCCGAACGACATCACCTGGAACATGTCGCGCATCACCGATCGCAGTTCGGCGATATTGCCGCTGCCCGCCGCCAGGTCGCCGCGCTGCACCAGCAGGTCGAACCGCGCCGCATCGGTCGCGGCGTGCCGCTCGGCGCGCAGCCGGCGATATTGCGCGAGGATGAATTCGGGCTGCTGGTACAGCACGCTGCCCAGCACCGAGCGGATCGCCTCGATCGAGCGTTCCGCTACGCCGAAACGCCCGTCGGCCAGCGCCGCCTGCGCCGCGGCATAGGTCTGCGCGATCTGCGCGCGCTGCTCGGCCGACAGGACCCCGGTCAGCGCCCGTCCATCGGCCTCGACCTTGGCCAGATCGTTGCCCAGGATCGCCGCGCGCAGGTCCGGCCGGTGCCGCAACCGCGAAATCTCCTGCCGGATGAGCCGCGCCTCCTCGGCGATCGAGCGATAGCCATCGGCATCGTCGACCATCCGCAAGCGCGCCGTCTGCGCGCTGATCCGCAGCCGCAAGGCGGTGGTCTCGTCGCTCGGCATGCCCCGCTGCGCCTCGACCAGATCGTCGAGCCGCGTATCGGCCGCGATCAGCGCCTGCGACGCATATTCATGCCCCGCCTTGGCGAAATCGATCCGCGCCAGGTCGTCGGCGTAGAATGAGTGATCGCGCAGATGCAGCCCCTGCTCGGGCAGCTCGATCGAACAGCGGATCAGCTGGCTGTCGTCGACCGACCAGTGCAAAATCACCTGCTCGCCCGGCTTCAACGGCGCGGCATAGGCCGGCAGATCCTCCCCGCTCAACCGGAACGACCCGATCAGCAGATTGGCCTCGGGCTCCTGCACGCCCTCTGCCTGCTCGAACAGCTCGACATCGATCCACTCCGCGCTGCCCGGGTCGAGCCGCCGCCCTGCGCGGAGCGTCTTCGCCCCCTGTTTGGGCAAGGTCTCGCCCTTGCGCAGCAACGGCTCCAGCACGTTGATCGCCCGCGTCCCGTCGCCATCCTCGACCTTCACGGAGATGGTGCTGGTGCACGGCGCCCCCGCCGCGACCGCCGCCACTCGCGTCACCACCAGCTCGGCACAGGCGTCGGCAACCCGCACCCCCGCACCGTCCACCACGGTCATCGCGACCTTCGTCTCGCCCTCGCCCAGCTGCACCACGAAAATCGGCGCCTCGCCCACCGCGCGCTCGCCATAATCGCGCCCGTCGCTCGCCACCGCCGACACCCGCAGCCCCGTGGTATCGCCCGCGCCCGTCACCCGGATCCGCGCCCGCTCCTTGGTCGTCCGCGCCTCGAAATCATAGGACACCGAGGCACCCGCCGCCTGCGTCACGCGCGATTGCTTGCCCGCCGCCTCGCCGTCAGCCCACACCCGGCTCTCGGCATAGATCGCCGCCCCGCGCGCCACCGCGGTCATCGGGTCGATATCGAGGTCGGTCGCCACGCCCAGCTCGCCCGGCACGCGCTCGCGCACGATCGGCATGCGCGACGGCCCGCCGATCAGCACCACCTTGTCGATATCCGCGCTCGTATAGCCATTGTCGGCGATCACCTTGCGGCACAGCGCGATCGACTGGTCGATCTTGTCCGCAACCAGTTCCTCCAGGTCGCCCCGCGTCACCATCACCTCGACGAACATCTCGCGCCCGTTCAAATCGGTGGCCCGCGCATCATGCTCCGACACGAAGATGATCGCCTCGCGGGCGCTCGACAGCTCGATCTTGGCCTGCTCGGCATTGGCCGTCGCCAGCGCGATCAGCCGGCGATAGTCGGGCAAGGTGTGCCAGTCGGCGGGCAGCGAGAAAGTCTGCTCCAGCCACGGCCGCACCGTCGCATCGATCAGCATGCGGTCGAAATCGCTCCCGCCGAGCATGTTGATGCCCTCATGCGCCTCGATCGACACCGCCCCGTCGATCGCCCGCACCAGCGCGACGTCGAACGTTCCGCCGCCGAGATCATAGACCAGGAACAGCCCGTTGCGCGATTCCGGCCGCTCGATGCACGCCAGCGCCGCCGCGATCGGCTCCTGCAGCAACCCGACCCGCTCCAGCCCGGCCGCATGCGCCGCGCGGATCGTCGCCTCCGACTGCATCTGGTTGAACGCCGCCGGCACGGTCACCACCGCCCCTTCGAACACCGCATCGCCCGCGCCGGCGCGCACCTGCTTGAGCAACTGGCGCAGCACCTCGGCACTGGCATCCTCGGGCGTGATCGTCCCGTCCTCGGGCCCGAACGGCAGCAATGTGCTCGTCCCCAGCAACCGCTTGAACCGCGCCGCGATCCCCTTGGGCGAGGTGCGCAACTGGTCATAGGCGCGCTTGCCGACATAGCGGCTGCCGCTGCGGTCGCACATCACCACCGAGGCCAGCACATCCTCCCCGCTGATCGCCTTGAACAGCTCGAGCCGCCCCCCACGATTGCCCACCACCGCCGAATTCGACGTGCCGAGATCGATACCGAGATACATGTCAGATTCCTACCAACTTAAGCCCCTCCCCTTCAGGGGAGGGGTTGGGGTGGGGCAGTGCCCCAAAAACGACGTCAGACTTCGTGGTGAGGCCCCACCCCCAGCCCCTCCCCTGAAGGGGAGGGGAGAATGAGCCGCCGCGCCACCATCAAACTTCCCGCAACAAAATCTTGCCCGCCGACACCACGCCGTCAGGCCCGGTCACCGTCGGCTCGATCGTCGCCTCGACCACCGCCGCCGCCCCATCGCCGATATCCTCGGCATTGACCGGGCTCGCCGGCACATCCGGCGTGAAGGCCGCCCCGTCCCACACCGCCAGCTTCAACCCCGCCTCGCCCAGGATCGTGTCGAGCCGCCGCCGCGCGAAGCGCAACTGCGCCTCCCCCGCCGCCGCCCGCTCCTCGCTGGCAAAACCGAGCTCGCGCTCGAACGCCGCGCACAGCTTCCAATATTGCACCGCCAGCGCGGCGAGCGGCGCCGGGTCCGCGCTCATCACTGCCCCACTCTCACTGATCGTCCTGGCTATAACCCGGCCGGTCCACCGCCGGCGTCGGGTCCATCGGCCGCGCGTCGGACATTGGTCGTCCCGGCACGATCCGGTTGGGGGTAACGCTCCCCTCGCTCTCCAGCCGCGCATTATAGTCGCGGATCCGCGCCTCGATCGCCGCCTCGCGCGAGGACGAGAAGGTACCCGGCGCGCTGCCATAACGCACCGTATCGCCCGACGAGGACGCGGAAGGCGGCAGCGGCGTCACATGGCTGCGATGCCCGCCGATCCGCGCGCAGAACCCCACCATCAGGCACAGCACCAGCACCATCGTGCCCAGCGTCGATCGCCCGCGTGGCCGGCGTCCCGGTGTCGGCGTCCATGGCGGCGGCATCTCCGGCGGTGGCGGCACCCACGCCGCCGACGAACGCTCGCCCTGCGGCGTCGATGGCGCGCTCCCGCCACGATTGGCCCGCCCGAAGCTCCCCGGAGCCGGCGCGTCACCGTCGCCCGCCGGCCGCCGCGGCGGCGCGGGGTGATAGGCCGGCACCGGCGCCTCCCCGCCCAGCTGCTGGACATCGGCGGTCAGCTTGTCGCGCACCTCCATCGGCGGATCGAGCAGCATCAGCCACTGCATGATCGCCAGCGCCGCGCGCCGCTCGCGATGCTCGTTGCACAGGTCGACCGCCAGCCCGCGCACGATCAGGAAGAACGCCCCGCGATCCTCGCTGCGCGTCTCCGACGCCTCGGCGAAGCTCACCGCCACCGCGCCCGCCAGCCCCGTGGTCCGCTCCAGCCCGCCCGCCATCACCTCGCGCGCGAAGCTGGCATGTTGCACCAGCGCCCGCGCGCACGCCTGGCGCAGCCTTTTGGCCAGCACATTGCCGATCAGCACGGGCAATTGCTGCTCCAGCGCGGCGCGGTGGAACGGCACCAGCGCGAACGACGCGATCAGCGCCCGCGCCAGCCGCAGCGCGATGTCATATTCGTCATGCTCGTTGGACAGCGTCACGGTCAGGTCGCGCACGCTGTCGAAGATCGCCGCGCTCGCCGGGTCGTCCAGCCCGCGCGCCGCCTCATGTACCTGCACCGGCCGCCTCAGGCTCGACCAGATCTCCAGCCCCGCGGTCAGCGCGATCGCCTGGCCCTGGTCGCCCGGCCGCTCCTTCAGCGCCGCCGTCGCCGCCGCGATCTTCGCCGCCGCCGCCTCCAGCGCCGGGTCGATCCCGGCGGCATAACAACGCAGTACTTCGTCGAGGAACATCGCGCCGAACCCGCCGCCCGCGCCCGCTATCCCGGTCGCCGCGCCCTGCATCGCTTTCGTCAAAGCCGCCCGCGCGGAAGTCGTCGCGGCGAACAGCGGCGCCAGCGCCCGCGCCACCGCCACCGCGCGCTCGCGCACCGCCGCGTCGTAAAGATCGTCGTCGATCGGCCGGAAACCCGCCCGCGCCCGCGCCTCGCCCAACAGGCCGAGCGTCGCGTTCGAATCCCACGCCTGTCCGTCGGTGATGACGCGCACCGCGCGCTCCACCTCGCCCGGCACCGCCACCGCCAGCGCGAGGCTCAGATTGAGCCGCGCCAGCCCGATCGTCGCATCGCGCGCCGCCGTCACCGCGGCCACGTCGCCGGCCTTCAGCCCGGCGCGCACCTGCGCGGTCAGCGCCGGCGACATTTCGGGCAGCCAGCCCAGCTCCTCGCCCAGCCGGTCGCGCGCCGACATCAACGCGGCCCGCGCCGCGTTCAGCTGTTCCGGGTCATGCCCGGGCTCGAAGGAAAGATCGTCGACCGCATCGCTGATCGCCTGCGCCGACGCATCCAGCCCCACGCCCAGCACGGCAAAGGCGTTGCCCGTCAGGCCGCTGCCGGCAAAGCAATCCGGCGCCGCCGCCGGCGCTGCGGCCTCGGGCATATCGCGCCCATCGGCCCGCCCGACCACGCGCCGCAAACGCCCGATCGCCGCCGCCTCGGCCTCGAGGTCCGGCTCGCTCGTTTCCTCGACGCCCGGCGCCGCACGGTTTCGCCACATGAAGGTCAAGACTGCTCCCGGTGCGGCGCTGGGGTGCCGCAGGGGAGAGGGGTAAGGGGGAACGGTTGAAAAGGGGTTACGCCGGGGGCGTGGGGGGAAGCAGCGACAAGGGAAGAGGAAGGAGTTGAAGGTGAGTTGCCGGCGCGAAGCCACATCGAAGTTAGCGATGGTGAGATATCGAAATTTGCCACGACTCTCTTTTTGATTGGCCTTGCAGTAATAACATCTCGCTGCTCGCCGGACAAAACTAAGTTGTAGCGCAGTTGCACACCACGGCATGGCTGTTTCTGGTAGCGGCAAGGTGTTCCCAGAAATTGAGGTGTCGCCGCTTCGTTTCAGGTTAGAAATCATCTATTGACCTTGGACGAATTTCCTTCAATCTGCTGGATTGAGAGCTGATAATTTCGGGGAGCGCCGCTATAGATGCGGTGAGCAACATGGAGATCGAAGGACAAAGTCTCGATGCGGTGTTGCATCAGCTCTACCGCGAGTTGCTCGACAAGGGTCAGTCACAGGGTGGGACCCGCGGAGCCAACCGCGAGCTCCTCGGCGTGTCGGTGCGTATACTGAGGCCACGCGCGCGCATCAGTAGATCAGAGAACCGTGGAAAGCCTTTCAGCGCGTTAGGCGAGTTGCTCTGGTATCTGTCCGGCTCCGACACCTTGGAGTTCATCGAGCGTTACGTTCCACGTTATGCAGAGGATGCCGTGGATGGGATTCTTGAGGGCGCATACGGCCCCAGGTTGCTGCGGATGCGAAACGGAATCGACCAGTTCGCCAGCATTGAAAGGCTGTTGAAAGAGCGTCCCGCATCGCGGCGTGCTGTCATCCAGTTGTTCAACGCCGAGGACATCGCCGCACACCATAAGGAAATCCCATGCACAACGACGTTGCAGTTCCATTTGCGTGATGGACGGCTGCACATGTCAGTAACGCTGCGGTCGAACGACGCCTATTTCGGACTACCTCACGACGCCTTTTGCTTCACCATGATACAAGAGATGATGGCCACGCGTCTGGGCGTCGAAATGGGTGAATATTACCAGTATGTCGGCAGCATGCATGTCTACGAGGATAAGCTCGACGACATGAACGCGTACGTGCAGGAAGGCGTTCATCAAACGATCGAGATGCCGGCTATGCCCGCTGGCGACCCTTTCTTGCTAATAGGAAAGCTGTTGGATGTCGAACAGCGTCTCCGGTTCGGTGAAGGTCTCGATGCGTCGAAGGAAATGGACGACCCATACTGGGCGGACATCGTCCGGCTCCTTCAGGTGTTCTGGGCTCGAGAGTGGGAGAAGGATCACCCGAACCGCCTAAAGGAGCTTCGGGCTGAACTGGTCACCACCACCTATCATCCGTATGTGGATGCACGAATGCATTTGAAGAGCCGCAGCCCGCGTCGGGACAGCGCTATCGAACCCAAGAATGCCGGGGAGGAGCCGCATGTGGCCATCAAAGGACGCTGAGCGCCAGCGCATCCTCAACGAACTCAATGCGGCTAGAGCGCCGCTCGGCCTGTTGGGTCTACCCAACGTGGCGACCGTCGAGACGTTGGCGATGCAGTTCGTTGCCAGCCTTCGGCGCGAGGACTACTATCGCCTCGTGCAAGCCAAGCCAGTTGGGGCGGATCGAGCCAACCCCAACCATCCCTCGTTCGATGCCGAACGCGCAGTCGCGTTTCATATGCAACAGGGCAACACTGACGAAGCCGGCTGGCTCATCTTCCTGATGACTCACTTCGCTCGTCGTGCGGACACCAAGTGGTTGCGGCTACAAGATATCTATGGTCGGTTGGGCCAGGGAATCTGGGACTGGCCCACCGTGACCGCAAACCCGGCGGCGTTCTATCAGTGGCTAACTGCGAACTGGCAGAATATTCGGGGCGCCTTCGGCAACCATCGCAAATATGAGAGCTTACGGCCAACGGCCAACCGTCCAATGGCGCGCACCGTAGCTGACTATCTTGCTTGGATTGGCGCGGCCGGGCACGTCGCGTTCTTCGCGAACGCGGTGCATGCGGCCGGTAACAACCCCCACACAATCTTCGACTATCTCTATGACAATCTGAAAATCACTTCTTTCGGGCGCTTGGCCAAATTCGATTACCTTTCCCTGGTTGGGCGATACGGCTTAGCTCCCATCGCGGCAGGCTCGGCATATCTTGATGGTGCGACGGGACCGGGTCGGGGCGCGCGGCTATTATTCGACGGGAATTCTAACAGCACCACCAGCAATGCCACGTTGCAGGGCAAACTCGACGTTTTGGACACTAGGCTCAACGTCGGCATGGAGGTCATGGAAGACGCCCTCTGCAATTGGCAAAAAAGCCCCCAACATTTCATCTATTACAAAGGCTGACGATCCTGCGGGCTCGACGTGCCTAATCGAGTAGCCCTTCGAGCTGCTCCCATTTCCAGTAGCGCTTCAGATAATTCAGTTGATCCGGACGGATCATGTCGCGGTGCTGCATCTGGCCGACGGTGAGTCCGGGCGATACCCCGACCTTCACACTGAATCGCAACACTGGATCCTTGGCGGTTCCCAGTTGCTCGAACTCCTCAGCGCGTTGCTCCGGAACGATGCACCGAGAAGCAAACTGATTTGCCTCACGTTCGGCTTCGTCCACACCATCCATATCCGCATCAACGAAAGTTCGTGAGCCATGGAGCAACAGGTGCCCGATCTCATGGAAGACGGTGAACCAGAATTTATCGTCCGACAGCCCGCGGAAGCTGAGCAAGATCATGGCTTTATCAGGCGCCACCATACGACTTGCGCCAGATGCCGGGCAACCATGCGGCGCGCGTTTTGCTACCATGGCGACACCCGCTTCTCCACACAGCACCTTGAGTTTCGGCAAGAACAACTCGGGACTTTTCAGTTTTGACAGTTTGCGAATCTCACCGAGTCGGTCTTGAAGATTCCCGGCGCTCCAGCTTCGGGTCGACACTAAGTCAGCGCCGAGCTCACCGGAACGAAGCCACATTAGGATCGCCGCGTCATCCGACGTGAAGGCCTCGGACTTACGAAAGAGTGTGCCCGAGCAAATCCGTCCATATCGGGCGTCCCAAGCCTTCATTGTACCGACATTGAAAAAAGCGAGCCGGCGACGCACTTCTGACCGGCGCTTCTCCGTAGACAAACGACCGCGCGGTTTTTCTCCGGGAACCGGTAACAAGAGCCAGTCGTCGCCCTCGGTTGCAGTTGCGCGGTCGACAGCGCGTTCGAGCGCCACCTCATAGTTCGCCTGTCGCTTCAGCCAGAACGCAATAGTGCCACCCAGATGCTCGGCCAAAGCCGCCGCTTGCCGCGTGTCGATTGATCCGGTGCCGTCGAGTAACCCTCGCAAAGTGCTCATGCCACCGTCCAGGCGTTTAGCGACATCTTGGGCCGCCAGACCACGCCGGAGCATCAACGCGCGCAGCGAATCTCCTGGTTTCGAGAACCAGTCGGGCTGGAAGTCCTGTCCGTCGGTCAAGGCCACCTCGAAATCTGCAATAGCTTCAACCTAGTCACGCTTGCCCAGACAATCCGTCCGCCGGCGTCCCGCTTGAAACGCGTCCCGGCCACAACGAGTGCCGCGCGATAGTCTGAACCAATCGAGACGAAAAGGGAATCGTCTGCAGAAATTTCCATATCGTCACCAAGGAAGGCCATTAGCTCCTCGACATTCTCGAATGCCATCGCCTCGGAGATGAAATTGACGAGCGCAGCGGCGCTCACGCTACCGAACAATTGTTCGGCGCGCTCCAGGTCGACGCAGGCGTCGTGCAATGGCTGGTCTTCGAAAGAGATCGTGATCAACGCGCACCATCTCCCGCGCAACGCTCATCGACGCGAAGCGAGGCCCGCAGCTTGCCATTTCCGCGGCTCATTGCGGCAACGGTGATCCGTGCGGCTTCGATTGTTGCTTCGCCCGGATAAGGTCGATCCGATCCCAGTTTCGCTCAAGTTCGCGGTTGCCAGCGTCATCCATGTTGATGTTCGACGCGCTGCACAGACTCGCGAGCGTGACCATTACGCCACCGACTTCCTGTGCCGGCTGCCCTGAGGGTCGTCCGAACACGTAATCAACTAGCGCGAATGCATCATCGCGGCTGCACCCATTTGCTTGGGCGAGTTCCAGTGCTTCCTCCAGAAATCGGTGGGTGCGCTCTCCACGGTCGGATCTCACCGAAGCGGGGAAGCACGCTTCAAGCCATTTCTCGACCCGACTCTGATAGGAAGTTATTTCTGCAGCCACATCGCCCCCCAAAGATTTTCGGCAACCTATATATCAATGGCCGCAGTGTTTTCTAGGAGGCGCGCAGCCGGCATTCCCTGCATTGCCCAATAGGTTCGTTTCGGTTCTTTCAAAAGTTGCGCCGGACGATTGGACAGCGCAGTCTTGATTTTGAGGAGAGGGCGGATGGCGCGTGCGCATTACTATGTTGTGTCAAAGGGCAATTCCTGGGCCATCAATCATGATGGGAAGGAATACCCGTATTCCACTCAACGTGCCGCGATAGCTGCAGCAATCGACACCGCGCACAAGGCTGGCCGAGAAGGCCACGACGCTCAAGTGCTCGTCCAAGGCGCAAACGGGCAATGGCGCACGGAGTGGACTTATGGCCATGATCCGTATCCGCCGCCGGGTTGAATTTTTCACTACGACAGTAGGGTCTCATCCGCGGGCGGCGTGTAGATTGCTCCGTTCGCCCGGCTTGACCACAAACAAAAACAGGGCCGCACTCCCGCACGGCCCCGTTCCTCATTCATTCAGGCGTAACCGCTCGCCTCAACGGCGATAATAGCCGTCGTTGCGATACTCGTCGCGCTGGTCATACCGGCGATCGTCGTCGCGATACCGGTCGTGGCGATCATTGTCCCAGCCCCAGCCGCGATGCTCGTGGTGGCGGTGATGGCGGCGCCATTCGCGCTCGCGGCGGCTGTCGCCACGGTCGCGATACTGGTAGGACTGGCTATAGCCCGAGCCATAGCCGTACCCGTCATAACGGCTCTGCGCCGAAGCCGGGGCGACGGCCAGGCCGGCCATGGCGACGCCGGCAAGGGCGGCGGCGGTCAGGAATTTCTTCATCATCGATCATCTCCCGATGGGGTCACTTGGTGTCGCCCTTCTGGGCCTCCCGCCGTGCATCGGGTCTGAACGCGTCGTTATCCCGGGTTCATCACGATCAACCGTCCTTCTTCGTTCTGCTCACACTTTTCGCCGCTTTCTCCGCCACGTTGGCCTGCCCGATCGCTTCCGCGAAATGGCGTTCCACTGCGCTTGCGTCATTTACGCGCCCTTGGTGCCACCGGTCATATTCGCTTTCCGCTTTCAGCTTGGCGGTTTCAGCTGAGATGCGCCCGGCATGGTGCAGCACATCGCGGT
The DNA here is from genome assembly GCA_040390605.1 of Pseudomonadota bacterium. Taxonomy (GTDB): domain Bacteria; phylum Pseudomonadota; class Alphaproteobacteria; order Sphingomonadales; family Sphingomonadaceae; genus Sphingomonas. The sequence goes on along the minus strand of JAZJXZ010000046.1, from coordinate 22,591 downwards.
CGCCCAGCCTCAGAAAGTCATCAAGTTTCGCTGTCCATGCGGCCATCGTCATCGGCCTGCGGTTCAGCGCCTGCAATTCGGCGAATTCCAGATAGGCGGTGACGATCCTGTTCAACGCTTCCAGCTCGGTATCGGTCAGATAGTTCTTGGCAATGCGCGCGTCGGCCTTGCGTGGCGGGCCGCCTTTCGTCTCGCCCGCCCAACTGGTCAGGCCCATATGCTCCTGCGCCGCCTCGGCACGCTGATATACGATCTCGGCCGCGGTATGGCCGTGCGCCGCCCAGTGCATCTTGTTCTGGACCGTCTGGAAGAACAGCTCGGCGCTCTCGGCTTTCGGATCGTAATCGACGCTGGTGGCGTAAATATCGAGGATCTTGCGGTAGAACAGTTTTTCGGAGGACCGGATGTCGCGGATCCGCGACAGCAGCTCCTCGAAATAATCGGCATCCGGGTCTTTAAGCTTGGCATCGTCCATGACGAAGCCCTTGACGAGATAGTCGCTCAGCGCAGCGGTTGCCCAATGTCGGAACTGCGTGCCGCGCGGAGATCGGACGCGGAAGCCAACCGCGAGGATCATCGGCAGGCTGTAGTGCGCCACCTTGCGCTCGACCGAGCGTGCGCCCTCGATTTGAACTATTGAGTAATCCTCAATAGTTGCCGCCGCCTGCTCTCCTTCGTCGATTATCCCTTTGATATGTTTGTTGATATTAGAGACGCTTGTCTGGAAAAGTTCGGCAAGCTGGAGCTGGGTCAGCCAAACCGATCCGTCGATCTCGCGCAACGAAACCTGCGTGCCGCCGTCCTCGGTGGTATAGAGAATGATCTCACCGCTCATGGGTAGCAGTCATCGCACGGGCCTTTGCGCAGCGTCTTTGAAGAGGCGAACATAATAGCAACAACTGCCTGTGCAGCAAGCCTTGCGACCGTGCCGAACTCCGATCTTCATTATCCTGATTCAACCGCCGGCGCTTTGGCTGTCTGGTGGGAAGATGCGCCATGCACGCCTCCCGCGAACCGATCCGCCCCTTGCCCGGCAGCGCGCCTTCGCGCCCGCGCTTTTCCCCGTCACCTGTTCCACCTGTTCCGCCACCTGCTTCCACCTGTTTTGTTGGAACAGGAGAATGCTCTGCATCACACTGATATCGCGTGCATTTATCGCCCCGCCATTCCAACTTAACAGGTCGAAAAAATCACTTTCACCTGTTCTCCCCAACATTCCCGCGAAATCAGCAACTTGCCCACCTGCTCCCGGCCCGGAACAGGTGAGAGCAGGTGGCAGGTCAGCAACCGCCCCCGCGCCCGGCGGAAAAAATCGCAATTCCCTGCCAAATTCCCTGCCGGGTTGGGATTGGCAGGGAATTTCCGCCCGCTTTCCCGGCCGCGCCACGCCCGAAGCCGCCGCGCCGAAAAACACCCGCCGCAAACCGCACCTCGGCTGTGGCAATTCCGCCATGCTTTGCGTAAAGGCCGCCTCGTCCACGCCATCCAACCGGGAACCGCGCCCAGCCATGCGCATCGCCATCGCTTCGGATCACGCCGCCTTCGCGCTCAAGGCCGTGCTGGCCGACTGGTTGCGCGGGGAGGGGCATGACGTGCTCGATCTCGGCCCGGACAGTGACGCGCGCGTCGATTATCCCGATTTCGGTTTCGCCCTCGCCCGCGCGGTCGCGGCCGGAGAGGCGGAGCGCGGCGTCGCCTTGTGCGGCTCGGGTATCGGCATCTCCATCGCGGTCAATCGCCACCCGGCGGTGCGCTGCGCGCTGGTCGACAACCCTTACGCCGCCACCCTGTCGCGCCAGCATAACGACGCCAATGTCGTCGCGCTCGGCGCGCGGCTCGTCGGCGAGGACATGGCCAAGGCGTGCGTCGCCGCCTTCCTTTCCACCGCGTTCGAGGGCGGCCGCCACGCCGCCCGCCTCGACAAACTCGGCCAACCGCCTTTCGTAAAGGACCCCGCATGAGCACCAGCCCCTCGACGCTCCACGACGTCCAGCCCGACGGCTTCTTCACCCGCGGCCTGGCCGAGGCAGACCCCGCCGTGTTCGCCGGCATCCAGCATGAGCTGCGCCGCGAGCAGACCCAGATCGAGCTGATCGCCAGCGAGAACATCGTCTCGCGCGCCGTGCTCGCCGCGCAGGGCTCGGTGCTGACCAACAAATATGCCGAAGGCTATCCCGGCAAGCGCTACTACCAAGGCTGCGAACCCTCGGACGAGGTCGAGACGCTGGCGATCGAGCGCGCCAAGCAGCTGTTCGATTGCGGCTTCGCCAATGTCCAGCCGCACTCCGGCGCCCAGGCCAATGGCGCGGTGATGCTGGCGCTGGTCAAGCCCGGTGAGACCATCATGGGCCTCAGCCTCGATGCCGGCGGCCATCTCACCCACGGCGCCCGCGCGGCGATGTCGGGCAAATGGTTCAACGCCGTGCAGTACGGCGTCACCCCCGACACGCATCTGATCGACTATGACGAGGTCGCCCGCCTGGCGCGCGAGCACAAGCCGAAGCTGATCATCACCGGCGGCTCGGCCTATCCGCGCCAGATCGACTTCGCCCGCTTCCGCGCCATTGCCGATGAGGTCGGGGCCTATTTCATGGTCGACATGGCGCATTTCGCCGGCATCGTCGCTGGCGGCCTGCACCCCTCGCCGCTGCCCCACGCCCATGTCGTCACCACCACCACGCACAAGACGCTCCGCGGGCCGCGCGGCGGCATGGTGCTGACCAATGACGAGGCCATCGCCAAGAAGATCAACTCGGCGGTGTTCCCGGGCCTCCAGGGCGGCCCGCTGATGCACGTCATCGCCGCCAAGGCCGTCGCCTTCGGCGAGGCGCTGCGCCCCGAGTACAAGAGCTACATCGCCGCCGTGGTCGAAAACGCCAAGGTCCTCGCCGCCACCCTCAAGGAGCGCGGCGCGGAGATCGTCTCGGGCGGCACCGACACCCATCTCGCGCTGGTCGACCTGTCGCCGCTCGGCGTGACCGGCAAGGACGCCGACGAGGCGCTGGAGCGCGCCGGCATCACCTGCAACAAGAACGGCATCCCCAACGATCCGCTCCCCCCCACCAAGACCAGCGGCATCCGCGTCGGCTCGCCCGCCGGCACCACCCGCGGCTTCGGCCCGGCCGAATTCCGCGAAATCGGCAACATGGTCGCCGACGTCCTCGAAGGCCTGCGCAAGAACGGCGAAGCCGGCGACGGCCAGATCGAAGCCAATGTGAAAGAGCGCGTCGCCGCCCTCTGCGCCCGCTTCCCCATCTACGCGGAAGGCTTCTGAGATGAAGAGCCAACCATTTTCTCCCTCTCCCCATTGGGGAGAGGGTCGGGGAGAGGGGCAGTGAGTCAAACCTGCCAGGCCTGCGGAACTGACCTCCAGTCCGGCGCCAACTTCTGCGCAAAGTGCGGAGCGTCGGTAACCGAATCCGCCACCCACTACCGCACCACAGCCGAAGACGACCTCCGCGCCGCCCGAGCCTTCGCCGAAGAAGCCCGCCACCGCGCCACCAACTCCGGCTCGAACTCAACCCTCGGCGCCACCATCGCCAAGGGCGCCGCCATCGGCGCCGTAGCCGCCCTCCCCATCCCTTTCGTAGGCCCGATCACCGGCGCCATCGTCGGCGCCGGCATCGCCGCCTATACCAAGCTGTCGAAGGACTAGGGCGGATGCGCTGCCCCTTTTGCGGCCATGAAGACAGCCAGGTGAAGGACAGCCGTCCCACCGAGGACGGCGCCGCGATCCGTCGTCGCCGCCAGTGCGAGGGCTGCGCCGCGCGCTTCACCACCTTCGAACGCATCCAGCTCCGCGAACTCACCGTGCTCAAGTCCGAGGACAAGCGCGAACCCTTCGACCGCGAGAAGCTGCTCCGCTCGGTCTCGATCGCCGCCCGCAAACGCCCGATCGACGCGCTGCGCCTCGAAAAGCTCGTCAGCGGCATCCAGCGCCAGCTCGAAACCCTGGGTGAGGGCGAGGTCTCCTCGCAACGCATCGGCGAGATGGTGATGGACGGCCTCAAGGGCCTCGACTCGGTCGCCTATATCCGCTTCGCCAGCGTCTATCGCGACTTCAGCGAAGCCCGCGACTTCGAGGAGTTCGCCGGCTCGGTCGCCGAGGTCGGGAGCGCAAGCAAGGAGTGAAGGCGCCGCCGCCCGTCATCGTCCTCGTCCGGCCGCAACTCGGCGAGAATATCGGCAAGGCGGCGCGGGCGATGCTCAACTTCGGCCTGACGGAGCTGCGCCTGGTCACCCCGCGCGACGGCTGGCCCAACCCCTCGGCCGGCCCCGCCGCCAGCGGCGCCGATTTGGTGCTCGACAAGGCCGTGGTGTTCGACAGTGTCGCCGCCGCGGTCGCCGACTGCCCCCAGGTCTACGCCACCACGGTGCGCAAGCGCGGCGTCACCAAGCCCGTCGTCACGCCCGAACAGGCCGCCCGCGACATCCACGCCGCCCCTGGCCGCGCCGCGATCCTGTTCGGTCCCGAACGCTCCGGCCTCGAGACCGACGACGTCGCTTTGGCGCGCACCATCATCACCGTGCCGATCAACCCGGAGTTCGGCAGCCTCAACCTCGCCCAGGCCGTCATCCTCGTCGCCTATGAATGGTCCAAGGGCATGGCGCTCGCCTCGCCGCCCGAGACCGACCTGCCCGATCCCGCCCCGCACGAGGAGCTGGAGGGCATGATCCAGCAACTCGATGCAATGCTCGCCCAGACCGGCTATTACTTCCCGCCAGATCGCACGCCGACCACCCGCCGCACGCTGCGCACCATGCTGACCAAGCCCGGCTGGTCGAGCATGGAGGTGCGCACCATGCGTGGCGTATTGTCCGCACTCGACGGGAAAAAGCGACCACGACACTGACACGGAACATTTTTTACTTTGGCCGTCATTATCAAGGCGCTAAGTCGAACTGTTGCCGATGTGGAGAATCTGATGAGAATGTTTGCTGCGGTCGCCCTTTTCTCGGGCCTGGTAGTCATGGGCACCGCGTCTTACGCTGATGATGCGGCACCTGCTGCACCCAAGAAGAAGCAGCACAAGATTTGTCGCGATGTCGAGCGTTCCGGATCGCACATCCCGAAGACGACGTGCAAGACCAAGGATGAATGGGCTGCGTTGGAAAACACCGGGGCCGATGCCGACGGCACCCAGCCCGGCAGCCGCAGCTTCGATGGTGCAGGCAAGGGCGTTCAATAGGCGGAATGATGCTGGAGGCCGTTCGCCGATCCTGGCACGCTGACGTCGATCATGGCGTCGCAACGACAATCCGGTGGCGCATTGCAATTCCAGCCTATCGCAGCGGCGTAGATTGACTCTGGCGTCCACCTCGGCTAGCCGCGCGCCTTCGCAAATGGCCCCGCACCCCGGTGAAGCGGTGGCCCTGTCTCTTTCGGACAGGCGATGACCGGGTATTGATCGGCTCGCCCTTTCAGGACGGGCCGGTCTCGTTATTGGCATTTTGCAAAGGTTATTATCATGTCGAAGCGCTCCAGCGCCAAGTACAAGCTCGATCGCCGCATGGGCGAGAACATCTGGGGACGTCCGAAGTCCCCGGTGAACAAGCGCGAATACGGCCCCGGCCAGCATGGCCAGCGCCGCAAGGGCAAGGTCTCCGATTTCGGCATCCAGCTGCGCGCCAAGCAGAAGCTCAAGGGCTATTATGGCGACGTGACCGAGAAGCAGTTCCGCGCCTGCTACCATGAGGCCGCCCGGATGAAGGGCGACACCAGCCAGAACCTGATCGGCCTGCTCGAGCAGCGCCTCGACATCATCGTCTACCGCGCCAAGTTCGCGCCGACGGTGTTCGCCGCGCGCCAGCTCGTCTCGCACGGCCACATCCGCGTCAACGGCGTGAAGTGCAACATCGCCTCGCGCCGCGTCTTCCCGGGCCAGGAGATCACGCTCGGCGCCAAGGCGCAGGAGATGGCGCTGGTGATGGAAGCGCAGAGCCTCGCCGAGCGCGACATCCCCGACTATGTCGCTCCGGACGGCGCCGCGAAGATCACCTTCACGCGCGTCCCGACGCTCGACGAAGTGCCCTATCCGGTGAAGATGGAACCGAACCTCGTGGTCGAGTTCTATTCGCGCTGATCTTCGGGTCTCACGAATGCAGCAAAGGGGCGGCCGGCAACGGCCGCCCCTTTTCGTTTACGGCGCGGGCGGTAGGTGCAGGGACGTACGCAGGAAGCCGTCCATCTTGTCGAGCATTCCGGCGCGCGCGCCACTGTCGTCGAGCTGGTGGTCGAGATTGTGAAATTCGATGAGCTCCACAGTCTTGCCGGCACCCTTCAAGCGGGATGCCATCAGGCGCGATTCGCCAATACCGACATTCTGGTCGCGGTCGCCATGGAACAGCAGCACCGGCGCGACGAAACGATCGACATTCTGTGCGGGCGACCCGGCGCGCACATAAGCACCGTGACCAATCTGCGCGTCGACCTGGACGAAGTCGGTGAAGCCTTGATGCTCCTGCCGCAAGGTCTCGAGATCGGTGACCGGCGCGACCGCCACGATCGCCTTGAACAGGTTGGGGTCGAGCACCGCAGATTGCAGCGCGGCATAGCCACCATAGGACCAACCGACGATCGCCAGACGCGCCGGATCCGCGATGCCCTGCTTGATCAGCCAGCGTCCGCCATCGTTGACGTCGCCGATCGCGGTTTGCCAGCTATGGAACCCGTTCTTGTTGAAATAGGCCTGACCATAGCCGGTCGAGCCACGGAAGTTGGGTTGCAGCACGGCATAGCCGCGATTGGCAAAGAACTGCACCAGCCAGTCGAAGCCCCATTCGTCGCGTGAATCCGGCCCGCCATGCGGCATGACGATGGTTGGCAGGTTTTTCCCATCGCTGCCCGGAGGCAGCGTAAGATAGCCCGGAATCTGGGTACCGTCGGCCGCCGCATAGGTCATCGGCTTGACCGGCGCGAGCTTGGTGTCGGCCAGTTGCGGTCGGGTTGGCAGCACCTCGTCGAGATGATGGTTGGTCTTGTCGTAGAGATAGTAGCGGCCGGGATCGACGTCGCCGCGAGCGACGATCAGCAACTTGCTCTCGTCAGCGCTGGCATCGATGATGTCGATCAGCGGCGTGGCAGGAAGCGCCTTGCCCAGCGACTGGGTGAGGCGTTTCAACTCGGGATCGAAATAGACGGTTTCGCGCCGGTCAGTGACGAAGCTCGCGCCGACCACGCGCCGCGAGCGCCCCAGGCGAATGAGCTCGTCGACATCGACATCGTCGCGCGCCAGCACGGCCTCGCGCTTGCCGCTGCCGTCCAGCGCGACGGAGAATAGCGCGGTATGGCCATTGATGGCGTCGAATCCGTAGGCGATGTCCTTGTCGCGATCCACCGCGACCGGCGTAAAGCCAACACTGACACTGCCGTTGAGCGTCTCGGTGCCGAGGAGTTGCCAGCTCCGGCTATCCTTGGTCCGGTAGGAATAGCGGATGAGGTTGGCGTCATAGCCTGCGCTATCGCTCCCGCGCACTGCCATGATGCGCACCGTGCCATGACCATCGGTAAGGTAACGAGTGGCGCCGTCCCGCGGCTGCTCGATGACGCGGTGCTTCAGCGTCGTGGTATCGACCAAATCGACACCCAGGCCGCCGGTGGCGTTGGCGAGGTGCGTGCCGGTCGAATATTCAGGGACATAATTATGCGTCATCAGCACGGCCCCGTCGTCGCCGCCGATCTGCCAGTCGATCACCGTGCCGCCGTCCTGATCGTTGCCCAGCGCACGGTCGGTCGTGCGCGCACTCAACATCTTCATGTTCTTGCCGTCGAGGTCGATGGCGAGAATGCGGTCGAAGCCTAGATAATGCGTGCCGTCATTGACGATCATCTGGATACTACAGGTCAATCGCGTGTTGGACGCCCAATAGCAGCTGAGCAGACGGTCGGGGAAACCTGTCCCACGGGTCACCGCGACCACCGTGCCATCGGCGACCGAGACGGTAAACAGGGTCGATCCGGCGCCGGCCGATGGCTGGATGACGGCGATGTGCTTGCCGTCGGGCGACAGGCTGATCTGCTGCACGTTCTCGCGCGCACCGAAGCGCGTCGCCGCGTCGCTGGCGGCCTGGCCTGCGCCGGCGACGAACAGCATGGCTGTCCCGGCAAGAAGATAACGCAGCATGATTCCCCCTGAATCCAATTATATGCTCGACAGCATAGCGAAGCGTGACCACCCGGCAAGCGGAGTAGTGCGCAGTGGTTGCGCGGTCCATGAGACGCTGCCAGAACGGCGCCAATTCTTTCTCATGGGAGTATCCATGCGTTCTGCCATCCTGCTCGGCCTGTCGCTGTTCGCCTCGGCGGCGATCGCGCGCGACGCGCCTGCGCCGCACATCTCGGTGCAGACGCTGAAGGACGTCACCCGGACCTTGTCGTCCGACGCCTTCGAAGGACGGCACCCGACCACGCCGGCCGAGGACAAGGCGACCGCCTATATCGTCGAGCGCTTCAAGGCGGCGGGGCTCAAGCCCGGCAACCATGGCAGCTGGTACCAGCAGGTGCCGATGGTCGAGATCAATGCCGAGAACGTGTCGCCGCTGACCTTCACCGGCGGCAAGGCGCCGGTCAGCCTGGCCTATCGCACCGACCTGGTGATCGCGACCTATCGCGTGGTGCCGAAGATCGACATCGCCAACTCCGACGTGGTGTTCGTCGGCTACGGCATCAACGCGCCCGAGCGCGGCTGGAACGACTATGCCGGGCTCGACGTGCACGGCAAGACGGTGGTCATCCTGATCAACGATCCCGACTGGCAGACGCCAGGCCGCGACGGTTTGTTCGAGGGCCGGGCGATGACCTATTATGGCCGCTGGACCTACAAGTTCGAGGAGGCCGCGCGACAGGGCGCGACGGCGGCGATCATCGTCCATGACACCGAACCCGCCGCCTATGGCTGGGGCGTGGTGCAGTCGAGCTGGACCGGGCCGCAGTTGGAACTCGACGCCAAGGGCGACCATAGGGACCAGAGCCAGGCGATCGGCTGGATGCAGCTGGCCAAGGCGAAGGAGCTGTTCGCCAGCGCGGGGCAGGATTTCGACGCGCTGTCGGAAGCGGCGAAGCACAAGGGCTTCCGTGCCGTGCCGCTCGGCGTGAAGGCGTCGATCAGCTTCACGAACAGCATCCGTCGCAAGGCATCGAAGAACGTCATCGGCGTGCTGCCGGGCACGACGCAGCCGAACGACTGGGTGTTCTACACCGCGCATTGGGACCATCTCGGTCACTGCGACGCGGTGAAGGGCGACGGCATCTGCAACGGCGCGCTCGACAATGCCTCGGGCGTGGCGGGCCTGGTCGCGATCGCCGAGGCACAGGCCAAGGCGGGGCCGGCGCGCCGCTCGATGGCTTTCATGTCGGTGACCGCCGAGGAGTCGGGCCTGCTCGGCTCGCGCTATTATGCCGAGCATCCGATCTACCCGCTCGCCCGCACGGTCGGCGGGGTCAACATGGATGGGCTCAACGTGATCGGCCCGGCGCGCGACTTCGTCGTCACAGGCGCGGGCAAGTCCGAGCTCGAAGACCTGATCGTGCCGTTGGTCGCGGCGCAGGGCAGGGTGATCAAGCCCGAACCCAATCCCGAGCGCGGCGGCTATTTCCGTTCCGACCATTTCAGCTTCGCCAAATTGGGCGTGCCGATGCTCGACGGCGGCTCGGGCGAGAATCTGCGCGTCGGCGGCGAAGCGGCGGGCCACGCCGCAACGCTCGACTATATCGCCAACCGCTACCACAAACCGCAGGACGAATATGATCCGCGCTGGGACTGGTCGGGTGCGGTCGAGGACCTGACGCTCTATTACCGGCTCGGGCGCCAGCTCGCCTCGGGCAACGCCTGGCCGAACTGGTACAAGACCGCCGAATTCCGCGCGATCCGCGATCGTTCGCGCGCAGGGACAACGCCGAGGCGCCGATGACCGTAAAGCCCCCGCCCCCCGAATGGGCACGCCACAAGGCGGTATGGATCGGCTTTCCCAGCCATCCCGAACTATGGGTCGACGATCTCGAGCCCGCACGCGCCGAGGTCGCCGCCTTCGCACGTGCGGTCCATGCCGACGGGCACGGCGAGAAGGTATTGCTGGTCGTCGCCGATAACGAGGCCGGCCTCGCCGCGCGGCGCCATGCCGGCGATATCGCCGAGATCGTGGTCGAGCCGTTCGGCGATATCTGGCTGCGCGATACCGGGCCGATCGTTACGGGCGATCACGATGCACGGCTGTTCGAGTTCAACGGCTGGGGCGGCAAATACGACCTGCCCGGCGACGACACGATCGGCGAGCGGCTGGCGCGCAAGCGGCATATTCCTGCCGAGGCATGCGGCTGGGTGCTGGAAGGCGGCGCGATCGACGGCGACGGCACCGGACTTGCCGTGACGACGCGCCAGTGCCTGCTCAACATGAACCGCAATCCGGGCATGTCGCAGGCCGATATCGCGCTGCGTTTGCGCGAGGATCTCGGGCTGACCGACCTGATCTGGCTCGGCGACGGGCTGCTCAACGACCATACGGACGGGCATGTCGACAACCTCGCGCGGTTCGTCGCACCGGGCGTGCTGGCCATTCCCGAGGCGTTCGACAACGACCCCAACTGGCTGGTCTATCAGAATGCGGCACGCGATGCCGGCCATGCCGAGGTCGAGATCGTGCGGTTGCCCTCGCCGGGACGGGTGATGCGCGACGACGAGATCGTGCCGGCGAGTTACATGAACTTCTATATCGGCAACGCCGCGGTGGTGGTGCCGCTATACGGTGCGCCCAATGACGCGGCGGCGGTGGCGGCGATCCAGGCGCTGTTCCCGACGCGCAAGGCGGTTGGGTTGAGGGCGGATGCGATTTTGACGGGTGGGGGGAGCTTCCACTGCATTTCGCAGCAGATCCCGGCGTGACGATTTTCCTCTCCCCTGTGGGGAGAGGGCAAGCTGCGCAGCAGCGCGGGGGGAGGGGGCTCGGTCGTTGCCGCTGATTGTCTGGCGGGTGAGGCGTTCCAAGCCTTGCGCGCCTATCTCTTCATAAAAGCTTGGAACATGGCAGGTGCCACGAGCGACACGTTCCGACCCAGCCCTCTCCCCCGCGCTGCTGCGCAGCTTGGCCCTCTCCCGGGACGGGAGAGGGAAATTGGAGCCGGCTGATCAGCCGGGCGATCGACTGGTGGTGCGTGGCGTGGTCGCCTCATTCCTTCTCCGGCACCGCCTTGATCTTCTCCAGTTCGAGCTGAGTGAGATGCTCCACGCCGATGAAATCATTGCGCGCCGGCTTATGCGCGCGGATCAGTTCGTCGAGCTTGGCCTGGATCGCGCTGGCGTCGCGGTGCTGGGCAATGCGCTCGAAAAGCCGTTCCATCTTATCTCCTCCGTCTCGCAAACAGCGTGACTGCACTTTCGCCCGTGATCCGCTATGGGACCGCCCATGACTCGCATCACCGTCGCCGCGCTCCAGCTCGCATTCGGCTCCGACATCGACAGCAATATCGCCAACGTCACGCGCCTGGTGCGCGAGGCGCACGGACAGGGCGCGCAGGTGATCCTGCCGCCGGAGCTGTTCGAGGGCGAATATTTCTGCCGCGTCGAGGATGAGGGGTTGTTCGCCAACGCGAAGCCGGTCGGCGAGCATCGTGCGGTGCGGGCGATGCAGGCGCTGGCGGCCGAGCTCGGCGTGACCATCCCGACCAGCTTCTTCGAGGCCGACGGACCGCATTACTACAACTCGCTGGCGATGATCGGCCCCGATGGCGCTGTGCAGGGCGTCTACCGCAAGAGCCATATCCCGGACGGCCCGGGCTATGAGGAGAAATTCTATTTTCGCCCCGGCAATACCGGCTTCAAGGTGTGGCCGGGGCCGGGCTCGACGACGCTCGGCGTGGGCGTGTGCTGGGACCAATGGTATCCCGAAACGGCGCGCGCGATGATGCTGATGGGCGCGCAATTGCTGTTCTATCCCACCGCGATCGGCAGCGAGCCGCATGACGAGGGACTGGATACCGCGCGGCTATGGCGCCGCGCGATGGTCGGCCATGCGGTGTCGAACGTCGTGCCGGTGGTGGCCGCCAACCGGGTGGGCACGGAGCATGGCCAGACTTTTTACGGCACTAGCTTCATCACCGACGAGCGTGGCGACATCCTCGCCGAACTCGATCGCGAGGAGGAGGGGGTGATCACAGCCACGCTCGACCTCGACCGCGTAGCGCGGCACCGCGCGGCGTTCGGCTTCTTCCGCGACCGCCGGCCCGAGCTTTACGGGCGGCTGGTGCAGGATATCTGACGGCGGCGATTACCCGACCGGTCATGTGAACAAGCCCTAGCGTCGGTTGGCGCCGACCTGCTCGCTCACCACGATCGGCCTCTCGCAGCCATCGATCGTGCGCAGCACGGCGAGGATGTGTTTGGCCGGCGGCATCTCGCCGAGCATCGCGATGCGGGGCTTTTGCTGCGTGTCGGCCTGTTCGATCCGGCTGACCGGACACATCGGTTTGGCGGGAGGCGGCGTGGCCGTGGTGGCGGCGGACAAAGCAAGGGCAACAAGCACCGGCATCGAACCTCTCCTTTTCGTTGCCGTCACTTAGCACGAATCACTGCGGCGCGCGACGCCGCGACTCAGCGCCGCTCGATGTCGATATAAAAACCATGCTCGCCGCCCAGCGTGGGGCTCGGCGCGGCGGTTGCGTTGCGGACATAGCAGGTCACGGTATCGTTGGCGGTGACGAAGGCGATCGGTTCGGCCGCGGGGCCGGCCGGCCAGTTGGGGGCGGGATAGATGTTGACGCGGTCGCCCGGCATCGCGTCGAGCACGGTCACCTTGTACGGCTCGGACAGGCCGCCGGCGGGAATCGTGCCGTTGATCCAGTTCGTCGCGACACCCGCGGGGTGGCCATGCTGGCTGAGCCCGCCGCTCGCCTCGGCGAGCGTCGAGCCGGCGAGGTTGCCGCGCAGGCGCAGATAGCCGGTATTCTTCCACTCCGGCACATTGTCGAAGCGGAAAATCGGCAGGCCCGGGGGGAGCCGGTTGCCTTCGACCAGCAGCGTATCGCCCTTGGCCGGCGCCGGGCCGGTGTTGGAGATGCGATTGAACATCGCGCCGCCATTGCCGTGCGACATGCGCGACAGGTCGTTGTGCGCGACGATCCCGCTCGGCGCGTCGTTCGAGCCGAGCACCACGGCATAATAGAAGTCGCCGATGATGATGTTGTGCGACAGATCGAGATTGCCGAGCAGCGAGGGAAAGCCGATCGACTGCAGCCGTACCGGGTAGATGGAGCGCTTTTCGCCCGTGCCGCGCTCGAGAATGTTGTTCTGGATGATCAGGCTGCGCATCGACGGGGCGTTGGCGCCGGGGTCATCGGTGAAGTCGATATGATACCAGGGCGCGGCGATGTTGCGGATATGGCAGTTGACGATCCGCACCTCGGCATAACCGGTCGGCGCGATGCCGCTGAAGCCCTGCCCCTGCTGGTCGACCAGTACGCCATCGACCAGCATTGAATGGCCCGGCGTGCCGCCTTCCAGCGCGTGGCGCTCGACGCGGATCACGCTGCCTTGGAGGATCTTGACGTCGCGGTAGCTGCCGATGTTGAAGCCATCGCCCTCGACGAACTTGCCCGGTCGGCCCGGGTCGCCGAGCAGATCGACATTGCGGACGAGGCAACCGTGCTGGACGGGGCCTTCGTGGTTGGTCTGACCGTTGATGGTGACCAGCGAATTGCCCTTGGCATTGACCACGCGCAGGTCGAGCAGCTCGATATTGTCGACGGCATAGGCGAAGATGCCGTTCGGGCTGTTGGTGGTCTTGTAGTCGCCGGTGCAGCGGTTGGGGTTGAGATCCTCCAGCTCGAAATCACGCAGCGTGATATTTTCGAGGTTGGTCCAATGGCCGCGTTTGGCCTCGAAGCGGGCAACGACGATGCCGCAGCCGTTGAGACGCCCCGCCGGGATATCGACCAGCGTGCTGCCATAGGTGAAGCGCGTGGCGTTCTTGCCGGCACCGCGCAGCACGACATTGCTGCGCTGGATGACGATGCACGAGGTCGGGCTGGCGCGGCCGAGATTGATGATGCCCGGTGGCGCGATGATCTCGAGGTGCGACGAGGCGGTCGAGCGGAGGATGTCGTAGAGCGCGTCGCGCGCGTCATGGTCGACCTCGATGCCGTCGTTGCGGAAGCCGTGCGTCGCCCCGTCCCAGTCGAACGCGCTGAGGTGAATGGTCTGCGGCGCGCGCGGCATGGCGGGGACCGAGCCCGGCTTGATCGTCATTGCTGGTCGCTCCTCAATGCCATGGCGCGGGCGAACACCGCCTCGAACATCGCAGGCGTCAAGCGTCCGGTATTCTGGTTGTAACGCGAGCAATGATAGCTATCGATCAGGATGCGGCCATCAGGCATGCGATGCTCGGCGAGATGCCCGAACGGCGCCTTGGGCAACCGCCCGCCGAGGATCTTGACCGCCGACTGGTGCGCGATCTGGCCGAGCGCGACGAAGATGCGGGCATTGGGCAGCACCGCCGCCTGACTTTCCAGGAAAGGCCGGCAGGTGCGGACTTCCTCGGGCGTGGGCTTGTTCTCGGGCGGCAGGCACTTGACCGCATTGACGATGATCGCGCCGTGCAGCCGCAGCGAATCGTCGGGTTTCGCCTCGTAGGTACCGCTGGCGAGGCCGAATTTGGTCAGCGTATCGTAGAGCAGCGGCCCGGAGGCATCGCCGGTAAACGGGCGCCCGGTGCGGTTGGCACCGTGCTTGCCCGGAGCGAGGCCGACGATGGCCAGCCACGCGTCGGGGTCGCCGAACGCGTTGACCGGGGCATTCCACCAGCCGGGATATTCGATTCTCAATGCCTCGCGCAGGGCGACGAGGCGCGGACAGCGCGGGCAATCGCGCGGCGGTTCGGTGGCGGGGAGCGGGGAGGTCGCAAATTCCATCGCTTGCGGGTACGCCGCGCGGCATGGCGCGGACAAGCTATGTTATCGGTCTCGGGTCGAACCGGCGCGGGCGGCACGGGTCGCCCGAGCGCGAAGTGCGCGCCGCGCTCGACGCGCTGGGCGGATTGGTGGCGGCCTCGCCGATCATCGCCAGCGCGCCGCTCGGCCCGTCGATCCGCCGCTTCGCCAACGCGGTGGCGCTGATCGAGAGCACGGAGGAGCCACCCGAAATGCTGGCGCGCCTGAAGGCGATCGAGGCGGACTTCGGCCGGCGCCGCGGGCAGCGCTGGGGCGCGCGGGTGATCGACCTCGATATCATCCTGTGGTCGGGGGGCAGCTGGGCGGGGCCGGGGCTGATCGTGCCGCATCCGCGCTTCCGCGAACGGGGCTTCGTGCTCGGCCCGTTGTCGATGATCGTGCCGGCATGGCGCGACCCCGTGACGCACCGAACGGTGCGTCAGCTTGCACATGCGGTTGACCGCCGCGCCCCTCGTCCCTAACGCGCGACGCTTGGTCGGGCCCGTAGCTCAGTTGGTAGAGCAACGGACTTTTAATCTGTAGGTCTCGGGTTCGAATCCCGACGGGCCCACCAATTCCGCCGATGTGTCAGCAAGGCTTGACGGTTGCGGCGGCAAGGCGCTCCAGCGCCGCCTTGTCCGGGCCGACGAGATACAATGCGCCGTCTGCGATCGCGGCATTTATCACGGGCCGCGACACCACCACGCCGTCTACCCGGATGGGCAGGCTTCGGCCGATCGAGTCACTTGTCAGCCGCGCAAGGATCGGGCGTTTGGCCGGCGCCAGTTCGATGTCGAGCCGTGGCGTATCGAGACCGGGGTCGACCGAAACGCGCGCGCTGACCACCTGCGGCCGACAGAGCCGCAACGTTCCGACCCACGCTCCTGCCGTCATGCTGCGCGTCGCCTCGGCAAACGAGGTGGCCTCGCTGGCCAGCGCCCTGTAGATACTGACCAGCGTCGAATTCACCTTTGCCCTGCTGCATTCGGGGCGAGGTGCGGTGTCGTTCGCTTGCAGACCGGGCACCATTGCCGGGCCCCAGATCGCCACGGCTTCATCAAAGGCGTTGCGATAGGCCTGGGCGGCCTGGGCGAAATCGTAGGTCGCGTTCGCCGTCGGGTGCGTGTCGGTGCAATAGCCGAGAAAGTCGAGCGACCTTTTCGCCGTGCGTAATGTATCCACAACCGCCGGCGGCGCGTTCGCCGGAACGGTATCCGCCGGCAATTGTGGCGCGCCCGCCAGGCTCAAATATAACAGGCCGCGCAAGATCATGGTTCGAGCTAAGGCGATTCCGAGACGTTCGCAACGAGGGGCACAGGATGAAGGTCGATTCAGGCGGTGGCGATCTCCGCGATGTCGTCCGCCACACGCCGTGGCTGTACGGTGCTGCCGCCGCGGTGGCGATCGCGGTGCTGTTCATCGCGGTGCTCGGCGACGCGATCGAGGACGGGGCGCACTTCTCCTTCGACAAGGCGATCCTGTTATGGGTGCGGGGCGGCAGCGCGCATGGCGCGCCGATCGGACCGGACTGGTTCCGCGCCGCGATGCTCGACATCACCGCGATCGGCGGGGTCACCGTGCTGGTGTTGATGGTCGCTTTGGTAGCCGGATTCCTCGCCTTGCAGCGCCACTGGCTGACGCTCGGGCTGGTGCTGGGGGGCACGATCAGCGGGTCGCTCGCCGTCACCCTGGTCAAGAATCTGGTCGGACGAGCGCGGCCGGCGATCACCGACCATCTCGTCCCTGTCTCGACGCTGAGTTTCCCGAGCGGCCATGCCGCCAACAGCGCGATCGTCTATCTGACCATGGCCACCTTGCTCAGCCAGCTGGTCGAGCGCCGGGCGGCGCGGACCTATCTGTTCGTCGGTGCCGCGCTGATCGTCACGATGATCGGCGCGAGCCGCGTCTATCTCGGCGTGCACTGGCCGAGCGACGTGCTCGCCGGCTGGGCATTCGGGACGTTATGGGCGGTGGCATGGTGGGCGATCGGGGCGTGGGCGCGGTTGCGGCGCGAAAGCCGGCGCGCGGCGGCTGAAAGGCGGGCAAGTCGGCGTTAGCCGTCGTGCGAAACGCGTCTGACGACATGGCGAGACGTACCGCCGCCCCTTACCCGGTTCAGAGCAGCGCCATCACCGCGTCGATGAAGCGCGCCAGCGAGATCGGCTTCGACACATAGGCGTCCGCCCCTGCGGCACGGATGCGTTCCTCGTCCTCGCGGCCGGCATAGGCGGTGACCGCCATGATCGGAATCGCGTTCAATGCCGGATCGGCCTTGAACTGCTCGATCAGCTCGTAACCGGTGACATGCGGCAGCTGGATGTCGGTGACGATCAGGTTCGGCAGGAAGGCGCGCGCCCGCTCTACTGCCTCGCGCCCGTCGCGCACCCCTTCGGTGACGAACTCGTGCGCGCGCAGCAGGTCGCAGAAAAGCTTGAGGTTGAGTTCGTTGTCCTCGACAACGAGCACCCTTTTTGCCACGCCCGATATGTCCTTCCTCAGGGTTCGAAAGCCACGAATAGGCAATGCGCGCGTCCGAGACAAATCACGATCCCGCAGCACTGGCATTGCAGGCGCTGGCCTGGACGCTGGCCGAGCCGATGCGGGCCACGCGACTGCTCGATACCACCGGTCTGACGCCGGACGATCTGCGCACCCGCGCCGGCGATCCGGCGGTGCTGTCGGCCGTGCTCGGTTTCCTCGAAGCCTATGAGCCGGACCTGATCGCCTGCGCCGACGGGCTGGGCGTAGCCCCGGCGGCGATCGTCGCTGCACATGGAGCTCTCGATTCATGAGGCCGCTGCTGATCTGCGATTGCGACGAGGTGCTGCTGCACATGGTGCGGCATTTCGGCGTGTGGCTGCGCGAATCGCACGATATCGACTTCACCCCCAATGGCGGCGACTTCGCCACCAGCATGAAGCGCCGCGACGGCGGACCCGCGCCGACGCGCGAGGAGATGTGGGGCCTGCTCGAGCAGTTCTTCCCGCACGAGATGGAGCGCCAGACGCTGGTGCCGCATGCCCGCGAGGCGCTCGCCGCGCTGAGCGAGACGGCGGACGTGGTGATCCTGACCAATCTCGGCGACGGCAACCGCCAGCCGCGCATCGAGCAGTTGCTCGGCCACGGCATGGATTACCGCGTCGAGACCAACCAGGGCGGCAAGGGCGATCCCGTCGCGCGGCTGGTCGCCGAGCATGGCAACCCCGTCACGGTGTTCGTCGACGATCTCGCGGTGCATCACGACTCGGTATCGCGCCATGCGCCCGGCGTATTCCGGCTGCACATGATCTCGGAGCCCGAGCTCGCGCCGAACGTGCCCAAGGCACCGGCGGCGCATGTGCGGATCGACGACTGGCGCGAGGCGCGGGCGTGGATCGAAGCCCGCTTTGCCGAAGCCCGCCACGCCGAGGCTTGACCGAACCGACCGACCAGAAGAGAGGCACCGACATGACCGATCGAATCGACCGCAAGCTCAGCGAGCTCGGCCTTGCGCTGCCCGCGCCCGCCGCACCCATCGCTTCCTATGTCGCGGCGGTCGACGCCGGCGGGTTGCTGCACATCTCCGGCCAGCTGCCGTTCAAGGACGGCGCGGTGATGACCGGGCGGCTCGGCGAGGATCGCGACTTGGCGTACGGTCAGGAGGCGGCGCAGCGCTGCGCGCTGATGCTCGTCGCGCAGATCAAGGCGGCGCTGGGCGGGCTCCACCGCGTCGAGCGGATCGTCAAGCTCGGCGTGTTCATCAATTCGGCCGGCGATTTCACCGACCAGCCGCAGGTCGCCAATGGCGCGTCGGACCTGATGGTCGCGCTGTTCGGCGATGCCGGAAAACATGCCCGCAGCGCGGTCGGCGTGCCCGTGCTGCCGCGCGGCGCGGCGGTGGAGATCGACGCGATCGTGCAGATCGCGGCGGTTTGAGACTCTAACCCCCAAAATCCCTCGTCACCCTGAACTCGTTTCAGGGTCCATGCGCGGCATGATTCACGGGAGCGTCGCTCTTGGTTCAGGTGACCGCGCATGGATGCTGAAACGAGTTCAGCATGACGAAAGGGGTAAGGAGGGCGTCACTCGTTCCCCAACACCCCGCCCAACAATCCCCCCAGCACCGCGCCCGCGGCACCGCCGCCGACCAGCGAACCGACGCTCGGACCGCCGCCGCGCTCGTCCGACGGCAAATGCCGGGCGATCTCCTCAGCGAGGTTCATCACCGGCATCGATTGCAGCCAGATCTTGCCCGGGCCGGTCAGCGTGGCGAGAAACAGACCCTCGCCGCCGAACAGCACGTTGCGGAAACCGCGCACCATCTGGATGTCGGTCGATACGCTCGGCTCCTGCATGCCGATATGGCCGGCATGGACGCGCAACCGCTCGCCCGGTGCCAGCGTCTTTTCGATCACCTCGCCCGACAGATCGAGGAACACCGTGCCGGGACCGGTGACGCGCTGCAGGATGAAACCTTCACCGGCGAAAAAACCGGCGCCGAGCCGCTGTTGCAGCGCGATCTCCAGCGTGACCGATTTCTCGGCGACGAGGAAGGTTTCCTTGCGGCAGATCAGCGACTGGCCGCTGGCCAGCGGCACGGCGAGGATCTGCCCTGGAAAGCGCGGCGCGAAGGCGACGTTGCCGGCGCTTTCCGCGCTATATTCGGTGATGAACAGGCTGCCACCGCTCATCGCCCGCTTGAGGCCGGCGAACAGCCCGCCGCCGGTATGCGTGTCCATGGTGATGCCGTCGGTCATCCACGCCATGGCATGGGTCTGGGCGTAGACCGTCTCGCCACGGTCGAGATCGATCGACACCGTCTGCATCACCGTGCCCGAAATATCGTAGCGCATTGGCCTGTTCTCCGCCGAGGAAGCGCAAGGACTAGAGTCCTCCGCCCGGCAAAGGCAAGGGCGGGTACGCGCGTGACGAGATGAATTGCCGAGGGGCGGGGTTGCCGCCTATGACAGGCCCCGAACCTGCGACGATGATCGCGAGACGACGAGGATGACCCGAACCATGGCTCTTGCCCCCGCGAACAGTGCGTCGACCGATCCTGCCGCCGGCGCCGGGGAGAGCGGCGTTCACGCACCCGGCCTCGAGGCCTTCGTGTTCGCGCTGTTCTTCATCTTCGGCGGGATCACCAGCCTGAACGACGTGATCATCCCCAAGCTGAAGGAGCTGTTCACGCTCAACTACACGCAGGCGATGCTGATCCAGTTCTGCTTCTTCTTCGCCTATGCGGTGATCGGCATTCCCGGTGCGATGCTGGTCAAGCGCACCGGCTATATGCGCGGCGCGGTGATCGGCCTGCTGACCATGATGGTCGGGTGCCTGTTGTTCATCCCCTCGGCGCAGACGGCGACCTATGGCCTGTTCCTGTTCGCGCTGTTCGTGCTCGCGACGGGCGTGGTGATGGTGCAGATCGTGTCCAACCCGCTGATCAGTCTGCTCGGGCCGGCGCGCACGGCTTCGAGCCGCCTGACCTTCGCCCAGGGGTTCAACTCGGTCGGCACGACGATCTTCCCGTTCGTCGGCGCCGTCCTGATCCTGGGCGGCACCGCGCAGTCCTTCTGGGACGTGTCGCGCGTGGTCGATCCGACCTGCTCGGGGACGGCCAACGCGCCGGAGATGTCGACCGTCAACCGGATCGCCGAATCGCAGATGATTTCGCACACCTATCTGGGTCTCGCCATCGCATTGCTGGTGATCGCCGGCGTGGTGTGGCTGTTCCGCAATCGCCTGCAGGGCGAACGCCACGAAGTGACGAGCCTGTCGGCGAGCTTCGCGCTGCTCCGGCGGCCGCGCTTCGCGTTCGGCGCGCTATGCATCTTCCTCTATGTCGGGGCGGAAGTCGCGATCGGCTCGACCCTGGTCAATTATCTCAAATCCGACCACGCGCTCTGCCTGACCGGCCAGTCGGCAGGCAAGCAGCTGCTGTTCTATTGGGGCGGGGCGATGGTCGGGCGCTTCATCGGCTCGGCGGTGCTGCGCGCATTCAATCCCGGCAAGGTGCTGGCGGGCGTCGCGATCGGCGCGATCATACTGGTGCTGGTGTCGATCTTCACCGGTGGCGCGACGGCGGCGAACACGTTGTTGGCGGTCGGGCTGATGAACTCGATCATGTTCCCGACGATCTTCACGCTGGCGTGCGAGAAGCTCGGCGACCGCGCGGCGGACGGCTCGGGGATCATCAACGTCGCGATCTGCGGGGGCGCGATTGTCCCCGTGCTGACCGGCATGCTGGCGGATACGATCACGCTGCGGCTCGCGCTGCTCCTGCCGGTCGCCTGCTACATGATTATCGCCAGCTACGGCCTGTACGCGCGCAAGCCGGCGGTCTGATCGCCTTCTGGCGGTCGGGCACGAAGCCGTCGAGCCCCGCTGCCCGATCGGCAGGGAGGGCGGAAAGGGCGGCCTCAAGATCGCTCCGAATCGAAAGGGCGGCGCCCGGGTAGAGCGCCGCCCCATGATGTTCGATCGCCAGCTGGGCGGGAGACATTTCGGTCTTCCCCATCCACTCCCCGACGGGAGAGGAAATCAGCTCACAGCTTCTCGGTAAGCTCGGGGACGATCTTGAACAGATCGCCGACCAGGCCGATGTCAGCGACCTGGAAGATCGGCGCGTCCTCGTCCTTGTTGATCGCGATGATCGTCTTGGAGTCCTTCATCCCGGCGAGGTGCTGGATCGCGCCCGAGATGCCGATCGCGATATAGACTTCGGGGGCGACGATCTTGCCGGTCTGGCCGACCTGATAGTCGTTCGGCACATAACCCGCATCGACCGCGGCGCGGCTGGCGCCGACGCCGGCGCCGAGCTTGTCGGCGAGCGGTTCGATGATCGAGTGGAAGTTCTCGCTGTTCTGCAGCGCACGACCACCCGAGACGATGATCTTGGCCGAGGTCAGCTCGGGACGCTCCGACTTGGCGATCTCGCTGCCGACATAGGTGGAGACACCCTTGTCGCCCGCGCCGCCGACCTTCTCGATCGTGCCCGACCCACCCGAGGTGGCGGCCTTTTCGAACGCGGTGCCGCGCACGGTGATGACCAGCTTGGCGTCCTTCGTCTGCACGGTGGCGATGGCGTTGCCGGCATAGATCGGGCGGGTGAAGGTGTCCGCGCTCTCGACCGACAGGATGTCGCTGATCTGCATCACGTCGAGCAGGGCGGCGACGCGCGGCGCGATGTTCTTGCCGTTGCTGGTCGCGGGGAACAGCACGGCATCGTGATGGCCCATCAGCTCGACCACCACCGGCGCGACATTCTCGGCCAGCGCATGGGCGAGCGAGGCGTCGTCGGCGACATGCACCTTGCCGACGCCGGCGATCTTCGCGGCCTCGGCGGCGACGCCGTCGACACCCTGGCCGGCGACCAGCAGGTGCACCTCGCCGAGCTTCGACGCGGCGGTGACCACGGCGAGCGTGGCGTCCTTGACGGCAGCACCGTCATGTTCGACCCAGACGAGCGTCTTCATTTCGCGACTCCCATCGCCTTGAGTTTCGCCACCAGTTCATCGACATCGGCGACCTTGACGCCCGCCGTGCGCTTGGCCGGCTCGACCACCTTCAGCGTGGTGAGGCGCGGGGACACATCGACGCCGTAATCGGCCGGCGTCTTCTGCGCGAGCGGCTTGGACTTGGCCTTCATGATGTTGGGCAGCGAGGCATAGCGCGGCTCGTTGAGGCGCAGATCGGTGG
>JAZJXZ010000045.1:0-21442 GCA_040390605.1 Pseudomonadota bacterium | reverse complement strand
CCCCGCCGCCGATATCAGCGCACCGCGCGCAATTCGACGCTGCCGCCCTGGCCGCGCAGGGTGATCGCATCGACACCGCTACGTGCCACCTGGGCATTGGCGATGATGTCGAAGAAGCGGCCCTCGACGTCCATGCCCGGCCCGACACAGGCCATCTTGGTCGAGATGACCTGGCCGGCGCTCAGCCGGTCGCCATCGAGACTGTAGGAGCCGCCGAAGCTGTTGCAGCCGGCATTGCCTTGCACCCGGCTCGCGGTGAAACGGATGTCGGTGGTGCGTGCGGTGCGCACCGGACGGCCGTCGAGACGTGCAATCATCCAGCGCGTGCCGTTGAGCGCGAGCGGCGGGGCGAGACGCTCGCCACCACAGCCGCGCACCGTGCGGCGACCGTAGGTCACCGTGACGCGGTCGTGAAAGGCCTGGCCGCGCGCATCGATGCAGCGCGCATAGGTGACGTCGACGGTGATGCGTGGCGTGACGTAGCGCAGGCCGTTGAAGCTCGGTCGGGCGACCGGCGCCGGGGCGATGATGCGCGTGCGCCCACGATCGCCGACATAGCGGATCAGGCCGCGATGGATCTGCAGGTTCCACTCAGGCATGGTGCCGGACGCGCGATAGCTGTCCCGCGCGGGCTGGGCAGATGCCGTGCCGGCGATCAGCAGGGCAGGGGTGGCAAGGGCAAAAGCGAACTTCATGACGTATCTCCCGTGCCAGTCAAATGCGGGAGTCACGCTGAACGGTGCGTGACGGGCTCGTTCACCCGCGAGCCAGCGTGCGGATCAGCCGCCCGTCTGGGCCAGTACCTCATAGGCCATGACCGCCGTCGCCACAGCGGCATTGAGGCTGTCCGCCTTGCCGCGCATCGGGATCTTGACCAGCAGGTCGCACGCCGCCGCATAATCGTCGGGCATGCCCTGCGCCTCGTTGCCGGTGAGCAGGAAGGTCGGAGCGCTGTAGCGGGCCGAACGGTAGTCATGGTCGGTGTCGAGGCTGAGCCCGACCAACTGCCCCGGCCCGCCGCGTAGCCAGGCGAGGAACGCCTCCCACCCCGACTGCACCACCGGCACGGTGAACAGCGCGCCCATGCTGGCGCGCACCGCCTCGACCGAGAAGGGGTCGACGCATTCGCCGATCAGGATCAGCCCGCCGGCACCGACCGCGTCGCCGGTGCGCAGGATGGTGCCGAGATTGCCTGGGTCGCGCAGCCGCTCCGCCACCAGCCAGATCGGCGAGCGGTTCCGGTCGAGCTCGTCGAGCGAGACGGTGAATTCCTCGAATACGCCGACCACCGCCTGCGGATTGTCCTTGCCCGACAGCTTGGAGAGGATGTCCGGCACCGTCTCGATCGCCTCGCCGCCAGCCGCCTCGACCTCGGCGACGAGCTTGCGGACCAGCGGATGGTTGGCGCTCTCGCGGGCGAAGAACAGGTAGACCGGCAGGCGCCCGGCCTCGCGCGCTTCGGTGAGGATGCGCAGGCCCTCGGCAAGGAACAGCCCTTCCTCGCGGCGATGACGCTTTTCGCGCAGGCCGCGAACACGCTTGATCAAGGGATTGGAATAGGCGGTTATCTCGCGGGGCAAGGTATCAATCCTCGCCGAACTTCGCCTCGACCAACTCGCACAGGGTCGTGACGGCGGTTTCGGCGCCGTCGCCCTCGGCGGAGATGACGATGGTGTCGCCCATCGCCGCGCCGAGCATCATCAGCCCCATGATCGAGGTGCCGGTGACCGAACCGGCGCCGTCCTTCTCGACCGCGACCTCGCACGGCTGGGTGGCGGCGAGCGTCACGAACTTGGCGCTGGCGCGTGCGTGCAGGCCGCGCTTGTTCGCGATCAGCACCCGGCGGCTGATCGACATCAGGCGGCGGCCTCGCCGAGCACTTCGGAGGCGACCGATATATATTTGCGGCCGGCCTCGCGCGCGGCGGCGACGGCATCGACCACCTTCATCGACTTGCGCGCCGATTCGAGCCGGATCAGCATCGGCAGGTTGATGCCCGCGATCACCTCGATCCGGCCGCGTTCCATCAGCGAGATGGCGAGATTGGAGGGCGTGCCGCCGAACAGGTCGGTCAGCACGATCACGCCGCGCCCGGTATCGACCGCAGCGATGGCGTCGGCGATGTCCTTGCGGCGCCCTTCCATGTCGTCATTGGGCCCGATCGCGATCGTCGCGATGCGCTCCTGCTTGCCGACGACATGTTCCATCGCGGAGACGAACTCTTCCGCGAGCCGCCCATGGGTAACCAGCACGAGGCCGATCATTGCCCGGAATCTTTCATTATCAACGCCGTCCCGTCCCCAAACTGGCCCTGCGGCGCTCCTTCCAGCGAGTCCTGGGGAGCTGCCGCCAGATCGCGGTGCGCGACCGTGGGCGAAAATCCCGCCGCGCGCAACCGTGCCGCGACGCGCTCCGTCACGTGAACCGAACGGTGTCTCCCGCCGGTACAGCCGAATGCGATCGTGACATAGGATTTCCCCTCTGCCCGGTAGCGCGGCAGCAACAGCAGGAGCAGCGATTCGATTCCGGCCAGCGCCTCGTCATAGGCCGGGTCGCTGGCGACATAGGCGCTGACGTCAGCGTCGAGCCCGGTCCCCGGACGCAGCGACTCGACCCAGTGCGGATTGCGCAGGAAGCGCATGTCGAACACCAGATCGGCGCCCCGCGGCAGGCCACGAGCAAAGCCGAATGACGTCACCAGCAAGGTCGGCTCGCCGGCGCGCTCGCCGGAGAAATTGGTGCGGATCTGCTGCGCCAGTTCGTTGGCGCTGAGATCGGTCGTGTCGATCAGCCGATTGGCCCAGGTGCGTAACGGGGCGAGCAACTCGCGCTCGCGGGCGATGCCGTCCGACGCCGGCCGGTCGAGCGCCAGCGGATGGCGGCGGCGTGTTTCGGAATAGCGCCGCTCCAGCTCGCCCCCGGCACAATCGAGGAACAATGTTCCGATGTCGTGCTGGCCGCGCAGCGCGTTGACGCGATGGATGATGCGGGCCGGGTCGAAATCGCGTGTGCCGGCGCCGATGCCGAGGGCGAGCGGCCGGTCGAGTCCGTCGGTGCCTTCGGACAGGGGCGCGCTCAGCAGGCGTTCGAGCAGCAACAACGGCAGATTGTCGACAACCTCCCAGCCAAGGTCCTCGAGTGTCCTGAGCACGGTCGATTTGCCCGCACCGGACATGCCGGTGACGAGCAGGATATCCTTGGGGCGGCTGGTCATCGCCTAGCCCTCTACCAGCCGGGACAGGGCGATTTCCACCTTGATCGGTGCCGACGCCTCGAAAGCGACCAGTGCAATGGCCGGAATGTCGATGCCGGCTACCCGTTTTCGGTGAGGCTCCGGCATGCGCTCGACCGTTTCACCCAGCGCGACGACCATCGCGACGTCGATTCCCGGCAAATAGGGCATCTCCACGATCCCGATGCCGCGTAGTTCCACGCGCCCGGCGATCGTCGCGGGCGGCGACGCCGTGACGGCGCCGTCATGCGCAACGCAGTCGGTATAGTCGTCGCTGACCAGGGCCGCGCCGCGATCGATCAGGCGCAGGGCCAAGTCCGATTTGCCGGAACCGGACGGGCCGGTGATCATCACGCCGCGCCCGCCGATCGCCACCGTCGTGGCATGCAGGCGGACTGACGTCATGGCCGCGACAAGGGCAGGCGCACGACGAAACGCGCGCCGCGCATGCGGTCCTGCCGCGCCTCGACGATGATCGTGCCCTGGTGCCCCTCGACGATGGTCTTGGCGATGGCGAGGCCGAGGCCGCTATGCTGGCCGAACGCCTCTTCCTCCGGCCGCAGCGACTGGAAGCGGGTGAAGACCTGTTCGCGGGCTTCTTCCGGTACGCCGGGTCCCTCGTCCTCGACCCGCACTTCGAGCATGTCCTCGCTGCGTCCGGCCGAAATCGCGATCAGGCCGTCATCGGGCGAGAAGGACAAGGCGTTTTCGATCAGGTTCTCGAACACCCGCTCGAGCCGGGCGCCTTCGCCCAGCACGACCATGCGCAGGTCGCCCGGCCGATCGAAGCGGAAGCGCACGCCGCGCTCCACGCCGCGTTCCTCGCGCGTCGCGATCAGCCCGGCGAGCATCGCGCCGATATCGACCGGCTCGAACTTGGCACGGCTCAGCTGCGCGTCGAGCCGTGATGCCTCGGCGATGTCGGTGATCAGCCGGTCGAGCCGGTGCACGTCGTCGCGCACGATCGACAGGAGTTTCTCCTGGAGTTCTGGCTGCTTGACCGTGGCGAGTCCCTCGACCGCGGAGCGCAGCGAGGCGAGCGGGTTTTTCATCTCGTGCGTCACATCGGCGGCGAACGCCTCGATCGCATCGATCCGTGCGCGCAAAGCCAGGCTCATGTCGGACAGCGCGCGCGCCAGCAAACCGATCTCGTCGCGCCGTTCGGGCAGGCGTGGCACCACCACCTCGCGTGCCCGGCCGAGCCGCACGCGCACCGCCGCACGGGCAAGTTGGCGCATCGGCCTAACGATGGTGCGCGCCAGGAACAGCGACAGCAGGATCGACAGCAGCGCCGTGATCAGCAGCACGACACTCAGCCGGAAGCGCTCGATCCGCACCGTCTTGGTGATGTCGCGGGCGTTGACGGTGGTCATCACCACGCCGCCGCCGGGAATCTCGGCGGCGGCAGTGATCACCGGGGTGCGATCGGGCGCGCGCCACACGGTCGCGGGTGCGGTATGGGTGTCGCGCGCGGTCCGCACGTCGGGCCAGTCGAACCCTGCACCGCGTTCGCGATAGAGCGGCGCGCGCGTCGCGTTGACGACGGTATCGATCATCGCGTCGAGGAAACGGGCGATGCGCTGACCGGTATCTTCCTTGTCCGGGTCGATCAGCACGAAGTTCTTCAGCCCGAGCGCACGCGTGTCGCCGAGTTGCGTGCCCTTGGCGTCGAACAGGCGCAGCCGCGTGCCGGTGTCATGGGCAAGACGGAGCGCAAGGGCGTCGCGCTGCCCCTGCGGCACCGCGGCGATCGCCTCGGCGATCAGCCGGACTTCGCGGCTCGCCTGCGCGACGCGGCTATCGACGATGCGGCTGCGATAGGAATCGAGATAGAAGAAACCGAACGCCAGCAGCGCCAGCGCGAAGATGTTGACGAACAGGATGCGCGGCGTGAGCGAGACGCGGGTCGAGAAGCCGAAGCGCAGCTCGCGATCGTCACTCCTCGGAGAATCGGTATCCGGCGCCATATAGCGTCTCTATCGCATCGAACTCCGGATCGATCTGCCGGAATTTGCGCCGCACGCGTTTGATGTGGCTGTCGATGGTGCGATCATCGACATAGATGTCATCATGATAGGCCGCATCCATCAACTGGTTGCGCGTCTTGACGATGCCGGGGCGCTGGGCGAGCGTTTCGAGGATGAGGAATTCGGTCACGGTCAGCGTCACCGCCGTCCCGTTCCAGGTCACCCGGTGCCGCGCCGTGTCCATGGTCAGGCGGCCGCGCACCAGTTCGACCTCGCTTGCTTCCTCGCCGCCGGCGACGCCGCTCTGGGCCAGTTCGGTACGGCGCAGGATGGCGCGGATGCGCGCGATCAGCAGCCGCTGCGAGAAAGGCTTGGCGATATAATCGTCGGCACCCATCGCCAGGCCGATCGCCTCGTCGAGCTCATCGTCCTTGCTGGTCAGGAAGATGACCGGGATGACGCTCTTCTCGCGCAGGCGACGCAACAGCTCGAGCCCGTCCATGCGCGGCATCTTGATGTCGAAGATCGCCAGGTCGGGCGGATTGTCGATCAGCGCCTTGAGGGCGGTCTCGCCATCCGAATAGACCCGGGTGACGAACCCTTCCGCCTGCAGTGCGATCGACACCGAGGTCAGGATGTTGCGGTCGTCATCGACGAGCGCGATGGAAGCGGTCATGCGCGGGGAGCCTTGTCCATTGGCGTAACGGGTTAGTCGAAAGCACCGGGCGGCTCAACCGCACGCTCCGGCGCCGAGTTGATCCACACATTTGACCGCTTGTCACGCCAGAGATATGCGCGTCTCGATTCGGGCCGCATACCTATGCAGGTGGCGCGCCGGTACGCGGTTTCAGGAGAGAAGCAAAAGTGAGCGAACGGATTCCGGACGCCGGGCTGGAAGCCCAGGGCATCGAAACCAGGGCGACGTTGCACTGGAACCTCGTGACGGCGCGGCTGGTCGAGGCGGCGGTGGCGCGGGGCGAAGGCAAACTCTCCGCCGAGGGCCCGCTGGTGGTCGAGACCGGCAAGCACACCGGCCGATCGGCGCAGGACAAGTTCATCGTCCGCGATGCCGAGACCGAGTCGACCGTGTGGTGGGGCAAGACCAACCGCCCGATGTCGCCCGAGCATTTCGCCGCGCTCAAGGCGGACTTTCTTGCCGAGCTGAAGGACAAGGAGAACTTGTTCATCCAGGACCTGTTCGGTGGCTCGCAGCCGGATTACCGCGTCCGCGTGCGCGTCATCAACGAACTGGCATGGCACAATCTGTTCATCCGCACGATGCTCGTGCGCCCCGAGGAATCGGAGCTGCGCAGCTTCGTCGCCGACTACACGATCATCACCCTGCCATATTTCCAGGCCGACCCCGAGCGCCATGGCTGCCGCTCCGAGACGGTGATCGCGGTCAACTTCACGGAGAAGCTGATCCTGATCGGCGGCACGCGCTATGCCGGCGAGATGAAGAAGTCGGTGTTCGGCCTGCTCAACTATCTGTTGCCGGTCGAGGGCGTGATGCCGATGCACTGCTCGGCCAATATCGGCCCCAAGGGCGACACTGCGGTGTTCTTCGGCCTGTCGGGCACCGGCAAGACGACGCTCAGCGCCGACGCCAGCCGCACGCTGATCGGCGATGACGAGCATGGCTGGTCGGACACCGCCGTGTTCAACTTCGAGGGCGGCTGCTACGCCAAGATGATCCGCCTGTCGGCCGATGCCGAGCCGGAGATCTTCGCGGTAACCAAGCGCTTCGGCACCGTGCTCGAAAATGTCGTGATGGACCGCGTCACGCGCCAGCTCGACCTCCACGATGCAAGCCTGGCCGAGAACAGCCGCGGCGCCTATCCGATCGACTTCATCCCCAATGCCTCGAAAGAGAATATGGGACCGGTGCCGCGCAACATCGTCATGCTGACCGCGGACGCCTATGGCGTGCTGCCGCCGATCGCGAAGCTGACGCCCGACCAGGCGATGTATCATTTCCTCTCGGGCTATACAGCGCGCGTCGCGGGCACCGAGATCGGCGTGACCGAGCCGGATGCGACCTTCTCGACCTGTTTCGGCGCACCGTTCATGCCGCGCCATCCGTCCGTCTACGGCAATCTGCTCAAGGAGCGGATCGCCAAGGGCGGGGTCGATTGCTGGCTGGTCAACACCGGCTGGACCGGCGGCAAATACGGCACCGGCAGCCGCATGCCGATCAAGGCGACCCGCGCGCTGCTCAACGCCGCGCTCGACGGCAGCCTCAACGACGCAGAGTTCCGCACCGACCCCAATTTCGGGTTCAAGGTGCCGGTGTCGGTGCCGGGTGTCGACAGCAAGATCCTCGACCCGCGCGAGACCTGGCCGAACAAGGCGCAATATGACGAAACGGCAGCGAAGCTCGTCGACCAGTTCGTCGAGAATTTCGCGCAATTCGCGGACCATGTCGACGAAGGAGTGCGACAAGCCGCGCCGAAGACACCCGCCAGCGTTTGAACTGCCCGGTCGAGGATCGGGCGCTTGAAAGAGAGCCCGATCCGATGACCGACCTGCCTTACCGACCCTTCGCCGACGATGCTGCGATCCGCCATGTTGGCGAAGGGTTGCTCGCCCGCACCCTGCCGCGCGAGGAATGGACTCATGAGGCGCATCTCGGCGCAACCTTGTGGCTGCTACGCGACAGGCCCGATATCGATGTCGATGCCGGGATCGCCACGATCATCAGCCGCTACAATGAGAGCGTCGGCGGCGTGAACGATGCGACGCAGGGTTATCACGACAGCATTACGCGCGCCTATGTGGCGGGCATCAGGCAGCACCTTGCGGAACGCCCGACAGGTGAATCGCTGGTCGCCGCGGTCAACGCGCTGCTCGCATCATCCGCCGGGCGACGCGACTGGCCATTACGCTTTTACAGCCGCGAACTGCTGTTTTCGACTGCCGCGCGCCTCGCTTTCGTGCCACCCGACCTCGCGCCTCTGCCCTGCCCGTGCTAGACTGACCGTTCCGGGGACATCTGAAGGGACAACGCGCCATGGGAATTCTCGACGGACTGCTGGGTCAGGTCGCTTCTAACGTCGACGTGGCGGGGCTCGCCGCCAAGGTCGGCATCACCCCGGATCAGGCTGAAAGAGCGGTTGCCGCGCTCGCGCAGGCGCATACCGCGCCGGGCGACACCGTCGAGACCGCGGCAAACGCCACCGGCCTGCCGAGCGACACGCTGCAGCAGATCATCGGCCATATCGGCGGCGAGGGTTCGCTCGGTCGCTTCGCCAGCCTGCTTGCCGATCATGGCGCCGGCGCGGGCGGCATTCTCGGTCAGGTCGAAGGCATGATCGACCAGAACGGCAACGGCCCGGCCGACGAGATCGCCGGCTTCGCCAAGGGTCTGTTCGGCAAGAGCTGACCGCTAGGCCGGCTCGACCAGCAGCACGCTCCCCGCCGCGCCGACAATCCGCACCAGCGCACCGACCGGCGTGTCGGGACCGCGGGCGTTCCACGCGCCATCGCCGACGCGCACCCGGCCTTCGCCGGCAACGATCGCGTCGCATACCTCGACCGTCTTGCCGATCAGCTTGCCGGTGCGGTCGTTGAGGCCGTTGTCCGCGGTCACCTCACGCATGCGCCGATACCAGCCGCGCCCGAGTGTGATGGCGATCGCGCCGAACAGCGCGAACAACACCACCTGGGTGATCGCATGCAGGCCGGGCACGGCGAGCACGACGAAGCCCGTCACCGCGGCTGCGGCGGCAATGAAGATCAGGAAGAAGCCCGGCGCGATCAGCTCGGCGATCGCGAGCAGCAGCGAACCGGCGAGCCATAGCGCGCCGGCGCTCCAGGTCAGGACCGACCAGTTCATGCCGGATTCCCCTCGAACGGCCCGGGCCGGCGCGGCGCGCGCGGCGGCGCGGGCGGCGATGACGGGGCGTTATTGCCGACCGCATCGCGCACCAGTTCGCCGATACCACCCAGCGTGCCGATCAGCTGCGTCGCCTCGACCGGGAAGAGGATCGTCTTGGCGTTGGGCGAGGTGGCGAACTGGCTGATCGCCTCGACATATTTCTGCGCGACGAAATAGTTGATCGCCTGGGTGCTGCCGCCCTCGATCGCGTCCGACACCATCTTGGTCGCGGTCGCCTCGGCCTGGGCGGAGCGTTCGCGCGCCTCGGCGTCGCGGAAGGCGGCTTCCTTGCGACCCTCGGCCTCGAGGATCTGGGCCTGCTTCAAGCCTTCGGCGCGGTTGATCTCGTTCTGCCGTGCCGCCTCGGATTCGAGGATCGTGGCGCGCTTCTCGCGCTCGGCCTTCATCTGGCGCGTCATGGCGTTGACGATGTCGGCGGGCGGGCGGATGTCCTTCAGCTCGACGCGCGTGATCTTGACGCCCCACGCCTCGGTCGCGTGATCGACCACCGAGAGCAGCCGGGCGTTGATCTCGTCGCGCTTCGACAGAAGTTCGTCGAGGTCCATCGAGCCCATCACGGTGCGCAGGTTGGTCGTCGCCAGCTGCATGATCGCGACATAAAGGTCGCTGACCTCGTACGCCGCCTTGGCCGCATCGAGCACCTGGAAGAACACCACGCCGTCGACCGCGACCATGGCGTTGTCCTTGGTGATGATCTCCTGGCCGGGAATGTCGAGCACCTGCTCCATCATGTTCACGCGGCGGCCGACGCGATCGAAGAAGGGCAGGATCAGCGTCAGGCCGGGCTGGGCGACGGCGGTGAACTTGCCGAAGCGTTCGATGGTATATTGGTAACCCTGACGGACGACCTTGATGCTCATCATGATGTAGATCAGCACGATGAACAGCAGCAGGCCGGCGATGGTCAAACCCATGATCGTTCCCCCGTAAGACAGGTCGGCGACAGGTGCCGATACCGTCACAGATTAGCAGATCGTTGGCGCCGTTATAGCGAAATGCGACACCAGCCTCCCGCGCCCTAGCGGAGAGGGGGGCCTTTGGTTACATGGACCGCCACGACTCGCCCCTCGCAGGAACTGGCATCCCATGGACATTCGCCTCGGTCTCACTTTCGACGATGTCTTGCTGCTGCCGGCCGAATCCTCGCTCGTGCCGAGTGAGGCCGATACCTCGACGCTGCTGACGCGCGGCATCAGCCTGTCGATCCCGGTGCTGTCGGCGGCGATGGACACGGTGACCGAAGCCGACATGGCGATCGTCATGGCGCAGCTCGGCGGGATCGGCGTGTTGCACCGCAACCTCGATATCGAAGCACAGGTCGCCGCGGTGCGCGCGGTCAAGCGTTACGAATCGGGCATGGTCGTGAACCCCATCACGATCGCCCCGGATGCCACGCTGGCCGAGGCACAGGCTCTGATGGCGCGGCACAAGATCAGCGGCATTCCGGTCGTGGAAGCCAGCGGCAAGCTGGTCGGCATTGTGACCAACCGCGACGTTAGATTTGCCGGTAACCCGCGCCAGCCCGTCTCGGAGCTGATGACGCACGAGAATCTGGCCACCGTTTCGCCGGGTGTCGGGCGCGACGAGGCGCGCCGCACGCTGCACCAGCGCCGTATCGAGAAGCTGCTGGTGGTCGATGACGACTATCGCTGCATCGGGCTGATCACCGTCAAGGATATGGAAAAGGCGATCACCTACCCGAACGCCACCAAGGACTCGACCGGGCGGCTGCGCGTCGCCGCGGCAACCACGGTGGGCGACAAGGGCTTCGAGCGCACCGAAGCGCTGGTCGATGCCGAACTGGACTTGGTGGTGATCGACACCGCGCACGGCCATAATCGCGACGTCGCGCGCGCGGTCGAGCGGGTCAAGAAACTGTCCAACGCGGTGCAGGTGATCGCCGGCAACGTCGCCACGGCGGAAGCGACCAGAGCGCTGATCGATGCCGGCGCGGACGGTATCAAGGTCGGTATCGGCCCAGGCTCGATCTGCACCACGCGCGTCGTCGCCGGCGTCGGCGTGCCGCAGCTCACCGCGGTGATGGACTGCGCCGAAGAGGGCGCGAAAGCCGGCGTGCCGGTGATCGCCGATGGCGGCATCCGCACCTCGGGCGATATCGCCAAGGCGCTGGCGGCCGGTGCCTCGTCAGTCATGATCGGCTCGCTGCTCGCCGGGACCGAGGAAGCGCCGGGCGACACCTTTCTCTACCAGGGCCGCGCGTACAAATCCTATCGCGGCATGGGCTCGGTCGGCGCGATGGGCCGCGGCTCGGCCGATCGTTATTTCCAGGGCGACATCAAGGACCAGATGAAGCTGGTGCCCGAGGGCATCGAGGGGCAGGTGGCATTCAAGGGCCCCGCACGCGACGTGATCCACCAATTGGTCGGCGGCGTGCGCGCGGCGATGGGTTATACCGGCTCGGCGACGATCACCGAGCTGCAGAAGCGCGCGCGTTTCGTGCAGATCACCGGGGCCGGCCTGCAGGAAAGCCATGTCCACGACGTGACGATCACGCGCGAGGCGCCTAACTACCCCACGCGGTAATCGCCCGCGGTTCGCGCCGCGCGCCAATATGGTCTAGGCGACGTCGGAACGCGCGGCTGCGCCTTTGCGCGCTATTGCGAACAGAACGGAATTACCATGACACCACCGGCACGCACCCAGGCAGCGATCGAGCTGCTCGACGCGATCGTTGCCGCAGCGCGCGATTCCGGCGCGGCGGCGGATACGCTCATCGCGCGCTACTTCTCGACGCGCCGTTATGCCGGCAGCAAGGATCGCCGCGCGGTGCGCGAGCTGGTCTATGAGGCGATCCGCCACGCCGGGGCGCGGCCCGAGAGCGGCCGGGCGGCGATGCTCGCGCTCGCCAATGCGGACCCGGAGCTGGCGGCAACGTTCGACGGCAGCGCCCATGGACCGGCGCCGATCATACCCGACGAGCCGGTGGCAACCGGCGGCGCGGCGCCGACCTGGCTGGTCAACCGGCTCAAATCGGCCGGCATCAACGCCGCCGAGCAGAAGGCGCTGATCGGTCGCGCGCCGCTCGACCTGCGGATCAATGCCCTGCGCGAGATCGACGCGACCGACCTCGGCGACCCGATCGCGGGGCTTCCGCTCGGGCGGCGGCTGCCCTCCGGCACGCAGGTCGATGCGCTCGACGCCTATCGCGAAGGCGCGATCGAGGTGCAGGATGCCGGCAGCCAGTTCGTCACCATGGCGGCACGCGCGGCGCCCGGGCAGCGCGTCGTCGACCTGTGTGCGGGGGCGGGCGGCAAGACGCTCGCTTTGGCCGCAACGATGGGCAACGAAGGGAAGATCCTTGCCAGCGATACCGACCGTGCGCGGCTGTCGCGCCTGGCGCCGCGTGCCGAGCGCGCCGGCGTGTCGATCGTCGAGACGCGGCTGCTCGATCCGGGCCATGAGGCGCTGACGCTGGCCGACTGGGCCGGCAGCGCGGATGTCGTGCTGATCGACGCGCCCTGCTCGGGCACCGGCACGTGGCGCCGCAACCCCGAAGCGCGCTGGCGGTTGAGCCCGGCAAGGCTCGACAAGCTGGTGCTGACACAGCGCCAGCTGCTCGGCATCGGCGCCAAGCTGGTCAAGCCAGGCGGCGCGCTGGTCTATATCGTCTGCTCGTTGCTCGACGAGGAAGGGGCAGGGCAGGCCGCAGCCTTCCTCGCTTCGCATCTCGACTGGTCGGCCGAGGTGCTCGACCTGCCGGCCGGACGGGCGCACGGCCCCGGCGTGCGGCTGACCCCGGCGCACGATGCGACCGACGGATTTTTTGTCGCAAGACTGAAACGCGCATGCTAGCTCGAACGATGTGCCGAGACTGGAGTTGATCATGCGTTATTCGACTGTCGCCGCTGCCGCCGCGCTCACGCTGCTGACGGTGTCGACCTCGCTGCACGGCCAGAAAGCCGACACGCCTGTCGATGCACGTTCGATGGCGCTGCTCGCGAAAGGGCGGGCGGCGCAGGCGGCCGGCAATCTCGACGCGGCGACCGACGTGCTGGAGACCGCACTGGCGGTCGACCCGCACAATCGCGAAGCCTTTGTCGTGCTGGGACAGGTCGCCCAGGCGCGCGGCCTGCCGGGCAAGGCTATCCGTCTCTATCGCGAAGCCTTGCTGCTCGATCCCAGCGACCTTGCCGCGTTGAAGGGGCAGGGCGAGGCACTGGTCAACAAGGGCGCGGTGCAGCGCGCGCGTGACAATCTCGCCAAGATCAGGGCGCTGTGCGGCAAGGCCGCGTGCGCCGAGGCTACCGCGCTCGCCGCGGTGATCGCCAAGGGCCCGCCGATCGCCACCGCGTCCGCGGAGACGACTCCGCGGCCGGCGAACAACTGATCAGCCGAGCGCGCGCGCCAGCGCAACGAATTCTTCGATCGAGACGGTTTCGGCGCGACGCGACGAGTCGATGCCGAGCTTTTCCAGCGCGCCGAGCGCGCCGGGCAGCGATTTGAGGCTCTGGCGCAGCATCTTGCGGCGCTGACCGAAGGCGGCCGCGGTCACCCGCTCCAAGGTCGCGAACACGACACCCTCGGGCGCCTCGTTCGGCGTGATGTGGACGACGGCCGACATCACCTTGGGCGGCGGGGTGAAGGCCGAGCGATGCACCGGCATGGCCAGCTTCGCGGTCGCCCGCCACTGGGCGAGCACCGCCAGCCGGCCATAAGCGTCGCCGCCGGCGTGCGCGACGATGCGATCGGCGACCTCGCGCTGGAACATCAGCGTCAGGCTCTGCCACCAGGGTTGCCACTCCGCCGACAACCAGCGCACCAGCAGCGCCGTGCCGATATTATAGGGCAGGTTGGACGCGATGTGCGGGCGGCCCTCGAACAGCGGTCTCGCGTCGACGGTCAGCGCATCGTCCTCGATCACCCGCAACCGCCCCGGATACGCCTCGCCGAGTTCGGCGAGCGCCGGGATGCAGCGACGGTCGCGCTCGATCGCGGTCACCCTAGCGCCGGCAGCGAGCAGCGCGCGGGTCAGCCCGCCGGGGCCGGGGCCGATCTCGAGCACTTCCGCATCGGTGAGGTCGCCGGGAATGCGTGCGATCCGGGCCAGCAATTGCGCGTCGAGCAGGAAATTCTGACCCAGCGCCTTGCTCGCCGCGAGGCCATGCCGCGCAATCACCTCGCGCAGCGGCGGCAGGTCAGGCGTCATCAGGGCGTCGCGCAGCGCTGCGCCGCAGCCGCGGCCGCCATGCGAATCGCCGCGATCATCGCTCCCGGTTCGGCCTGGTTCTTGCCCGCAATGCCGAACGCGGTGCCGTGATCGGGCGAGGTGCGGACGATCGGCAGGCCCAGCGTCATGTTGACGCCCTCGTCGAAATACAGCGTCTTGATCGGGATCAGCGCCTGGTCGTGATAGCAGCAGATCGCCGCGTCATAGGTGGCGCGGGCGCGCGCATGGAACATGGTGTCGGCGGCGAACGGACCGGTCGCCTCGATCCCTTCCTCGCGCAACGCGGCGATCGCCGGCTGGATATAGTCGATTTCCTCGCGGCCGATCGCCCCGCTCTCGCCGGCGTGCGGGTTGAAGCCGGCAAAGGCGATGCGCGGATTGAGGATGCCGAAGTTGCGCGTCAGCCCGCGTGCGGTGGCACGCCCCTTCGCTACGAGAAGCTCGACGGACAGCATCCCGGAAACCTGCGCGAGCGGCACATGGGTCGTTGCCGGCACCACGCGCAGGGTCGGCCCGGCGAGCATCATCACCGCATTCTCGACCGCGATGCCGCAGCGTTCGGCGACGAACTCGGTCTGGCCGGGGTGCGTGAAGCCGATGCCGTAAAGCTGTGCCTTGGATACCGGCCCGGTGACCAATGCGCTGACCTCGCTCGATCGGGTCAGGCCGACCGCCATCTCGAGCGCGTTGAGCGCACAGCGTGCGCCGTCGACATCGGGCTTGCCGGGGTCGATCATGCCACCGTCGATCACGCCGAGGATCGGCAGGGCACGGTCGAACACCGCGGCGGCCTCATCGGGCGCGGAGATTTCCGCGATCGGACCATCCCACACGGTCGTCACCGCGCGCGCGTCGCCGATCGCGAAGAACGACGACAGTCCTTCGCGCGCGCGCAACGCCCAGGCTTTGGCAATGATCTCCGGTCCGATCCCGGCCGGATCACCCATCGACACCGCGATCGGGGCAATCACGCGCGGATCCTAGCGATATTCGATGATCGCATCGCGCCGCAGATCGCGCAGCATCTGCTCGGCGCGGCGGCTGACGCGCTGCTGCTCGGTGCCGGCCCTGATCTGATCGGGCGTGGGGAGCGCCCCCTGTTGCGCAGCATCGCGGCCGCACAATACCAGCGAGCGAATGCCCTCCTGCACCGACCCGAAGGGCGGGGTGGACTGGCCGACCTGCAATTCCAGCATGATCTTCTGCAGCGGCACCGGCAGATCGCGCACTCGCACCTGGGCGTTGTCGACGACTTCGGCGCCCATCGCCGCCGCGACCTTCGACACGTCGCCGCAGCCGTGAATCGCCTGGGTCTGGTTGGCGAAGGCCTGGAGCCGCGCCTTGGCATCGGCTTCGCTCAGTCCGGGCGCGAACTTGACGCTGATCTGCTTGAGCGTGAGCGTCGAATCGCGCGGATCGGCCTCGAGCACGCGGCGCGTATCGACCATGTACAGGATCGAGAACCCGCCCGGCACCTCGATCGGTCCGGCGATCTCACCGGGCTTCATGTTCTTCGCCTGGTTGGCGAGGCTGTCGGGCAATTGGGTGAGCTGGCTGGCGCTCAGCCAATCGAGATCGCCGCCATGCGCGCGGGTCGTCGCTTCGGAGAACTGCGCATAATATTCGAACGGCTTGGTGCCCGCCTGGATATCCGCGATCATCTGGCGTTCCTGCGCGAACACCTGTTGCGCGCGATCCGGCCCGGCCGAGAGATAGATTTCCTTGAGGTGGAATTCCTCGCTGCCCTTGGCCAATTCCATGCGCTTGAGGATCGCCTCGACCTCTTCGTCGCCGACGTTGATCAGCGGCTCGACGCGGCGCTGGAGATAGCGACGCCACGCCAGCTCGCCCTCGATCTGGCGGCGCAGCGAGCGGTCCGACGACCCGACCGAACGCAGAAAGGCACTGAACTCGGCCGGCGACTTGCCGAAATTGGCCGCGACGCGGACGACGCTCTGGTTGATCTCGTCGGCGGTGACGGTGATCTCGTTGCTTTTGGCGTGCTGGATCTCCAGCGTCTCGTCCATCAACGCGCGCAGCACCTGCAACTTCAGCTGGTTCATGTCCTGCGCGCTGAGATTGGTCAGCTGGTTGGCGGCAATGATCAGCGCCGCGCGCTGATCGACGTCGGTTCCGGTGATCACCACGCCGTTGACGATCGCGGTCGGCTTGCGGACATTGGGGTCCACCTTGCCGAAGATCTGCACGTTCGCCGGAATGTCGAGCGCCACCTGCGGTGTGGCGGCATTGTCCGGCACGGTCTGCGCCGCGGTCACGGTGCCGACGGCAATTGCGGCGATCATCGCGCCACCCGCCAGGCCGGCCCTGGCTTTGGTCAACCAATTCATCACGTTTTCGTCATCCCATCCCGCGCGAAGGCGCGCTCCAATATCGACTATTCGTCGCTCGCGCCTGAACAGCGGCTTAGCGACCCAGATTCTTGAAAGATAGCGTCAACAGGAAGCTGTTGCCCGCCTTGGCGTCACCGGTGTCCTGATAGGTCCGCTTCCAGGTCAGGCCGAGCCTCAGGCAATCATCCTCATAAGCGACCCCCAACCGGTGCCGTACCGGATCGAAACCGCTGGCCAGCGATGTCGGATCCTCGTTGCGGTCGGTCAGGTCGATCACGGTCGAACCGAAGATCGACCAGAAGCGGCTGACCTGGACACGCGCACCGACCCGGGCTTCCTCGCGATCGGCAAGATCTTCCAGCGTCGGGGTAATGTCGCGGTTGAGCCGCAAATAACCCAGCAAAATGTAGGTCTTGCGCGACCCGATCGTGGCATCGATCTCGTTCCGCCGGACCGCGAAGCTGTCCTTGTCGACACGGTAGCGGTGGGTGAGCGAGAAGAAATCCTTATACCGGATTTCGGTACGCCCGACGATGTCCGACACCCGTCCGCTCAGTCCGGTACCTTCCGGAAAGATCGCCGGGCGCGAATCGAGGCGGTAGCTCTGGCCGATATTGGCATTGATCGTGAGGTCGGGCAGCGCGACGTGCCAGTCGAGGCCGATGGTCAGGCGGCTCGAATCCTCGAACCGGTCGTAACCGGGGAAGCGATTGAGCGCGAAGAGGTTCGAATCCTCGAGATCGACCGCGCGCGCATCCTCGTTGGGCACCAGCAGATTGGCGGTGTGCGGCGCGGCGACGATCTGGAAGCGCGGCGTCAGGCGTTGCGTACCGCCGAAGAACGGGCCGACGAACGGCCATTTCACATCGATCGCCAGCGCACCCATCGCCCGGCCATGAAAGCCCGGATCACCGCGATAGCTCGCCACCGTCGTCGCCAGCGTGTCGGC
The DNA here is from genome assembly GCA_040390605.1 of Pseudomonadota bacterium. Classification (GTDB taxonomy): domain Bacteria; phylum Pseudomonadota; class Alphaproteobacteria; order Sphingomonadales; family Sphingomonadaceae; genus Sphingomonas. The sequence continues at coordinate 3,857 of JAZJXZ010000045.1, read as the reverse complement.
GGCATTATAGACGTCGCCTCGGGCGAAGGCGGTAAAGGTCACCTCCTGTCCCCATGGCGTCAGCTTGCGCAGATCCCACTGCGCGCTGACGAAGGCGCGCTGCGTGTCCTGGCCGCCGGTGCGGGTCAGCGCCAGCGTGTTGAGCTGCAGTTGCAGCACCCCGCCGAGCAGCGGATCGGTGATGCGGCGGCGATAGTCGATCTCCGGCAACGCGACCGGCTGCAGGCCCTGCCGGTCGCCGAGGCGCAGCGTCTGCACCGCCCAGCCGGTGATCGCGAAATAGCTGTCGCGATCGATATGCTCGAGGCTCACCGTGCTGCGCAGCCGATCGTCTTGCGAAATATCGTAACGGCGCAGGAAGGTGCGATCGCTCGCCACGCGGAGCGAGCCGCTCAGGCTCCATTCCGGGCTCAGCTGAAAGCGACCGACGGCGTCGATATAGCCGCGAAAGGCTTCGGGCGATGTCGTCGTCGCGGTCGGCACAGAGGTGACGATATCGTCGCTGCGCCGGCTGACCGTAGCATAGCCACCGATCTTGAAGGCACCCTTGGAGGTCAGCGCCTGATAATTGAGCTGCAGCATCGGCAGCACCGCGGAAAAGATCCGCGGCGTGACGACGAGGCCGCGATTGTCGCCCAGCGCGAAATAATAAGGCTGGGCGAATTCGAAGCCGTTGACGCGGTCGTAGCGTAGATCGGGGCTGAGCAGGCCGCTTTCATTGTCCTGGCTGGCGGGATGCGAAAAGGCCGGCAGCGGGAAGGAGGGCAGGCCGAACAGGTTGATCCGCGCCCCCTTGTAATAGATCCGGTTGCGGTCGGGACGGTAGATCACGCGGACCGCGGTGATCTTCCAGGCGGGCTCCTTGGGGCAGCCATCCGAATCCGTCACCGCGCACGGCGTGTAGGCGGCATCGTCGAGCGTCACGGTTTCGTCGAGCGCCCGTGTCCCGTGTCGCGCTGCGAGCCGACCGCCCTTGGCCAGGACGATCAGCATGTTGTCGACCATGCCGTCCTTCAGTGCATCGGTCAGCTCGATCGAATCACCATAAGCGACATCGCCGCCGGGGTTGGTCACCGCGATATTGCCGGAGGCGACGACCTTGCCGGTCTTGCGGTTCCACACCACGCGGTCCGCGCGCAGCCGGTTGCCCTCGCGGTACATCCGCACATCGCCCGTCGCGGTCACGACGTCGCTATTATTGTCATATTCCAGCGCGCCGGCGCTGAAGCGCACCTGATTGGGGTCGGCCGGCGCCGCCTGGTCCGACGGCGGCGGCAGCTCGGTTTTGGGCGGCGTCAGGTCCTGCGCATAGGCCGCGCCAGTCAGACAGAAGGCGAGGGGCAGGGCGCAGGTCGCAAGAAGATTGGTACGCTTCACGGCGAGAAACACATCCCCAACAAGTTCGCACAAACGTACCGCGGCGCGGCGACAGGTCAGCGCCCTATCGCATCGCGCGCGCCGCGCTGCAATCGCGGCGGTGTTTTGCCACTCGCCGCGCATTGTCCTAGAGGCGTCGGCAACCACATATTTTGAGGCCGAGACCCGTTTTCATGAAAATCAGCTTTTCCGCAGCCACACCACCCTCCCACGAAGCGATCGCGCTGCCGGTCGAGAAAGACGGCCTCGACCGCCTTGCCACCACCCAGCTCGATGGCGCCGCGCTGGCGACGGTGGTCGCCGCGGCACGCGCCAGCCGATTCGAGGGTGAGGCCGGCGGCGTGGCCGAGAGCTTCGTGGCGATCGACGGTGGCGTGCGGCGTGTGCTGCTGCTCGGCGTCGGTGCGGGGGGCGAAACCGATTACGAACGCGCCGGTGGTGCGCTTACCGCGCGCTTGCTGACCTCCGGCGTCGAATCGGTCGCGGCGGACTTCGCCACTGCGGGCGCAACGCCCAAGGCCGTCGCGCGCTTCGCCGCGGGTGCCGCCCAGCGCGCGTGGCGGATCGACACCTACCGCACCAAGCTGGCCGAAAAGGCCAAGCCGACCCTGACCGCGGTAACCCTGTTCGGCGCTCCCGACGGCAGCGAAGAGGCGTGGGCGACGCAAAAGGCGCTCACCGAAGGTCTCGCGCTGACGCGGACCCTGGTGTCCGAGCCGCCCAACCTGCTCTACCCGGAAACCTTCGTCGCCAAGGTGCTGGCCGAGATCGAGGGGCTGGGCATCGAGGTCACCGTGCTCGGCGAGGCAGAGATGGCCGAACTCGGCATGGGCGCGCTGCTCGGCGTGAGCCAGGGCTCGCGGCGTGACGCGCGGTTGCTGGCGCTGAAGTGGAACGGCGCCGGTCCCGGCGATCCGGCGCTTGCGCTGGTCGGCAAGGGCGTGACGTTCGACACCGGCGGCATCTCCCTGAAGCCCGGGCCCGGCATGGAAGACATGAAGTGGGACATGGGCGGCGCCGGCGCGGTTGCCGGGGCGATGAAGGCGATCGCGCTGCGCAAGGCCAAGGCCAATGTCATCGGCGTCTGCGGGCTGGTCGAGAACATGCCCGACGGCAATGCCCAGCGCCCCGGCGACATCGTCACCTCGATGTCGGGCCAGACGATCGAGATCCTCAATACCGATGCCGAAGGGCGTCTGGTGCTGTGCGATGCGATCACCTGGGTGCAGAAGACGCATCACCCCAAGACGATCGTCGATCTCGCCACGCTGACCGGCGCAATGATCATCGCGCTGGGCAACGAGCATGGCGGCCTGTTCGCCAATGATGATGGGCTCGCCGAGCAGTTGCTCGCCGCCGGCAAGGCGTCGGGCGACCTGTTGTGGCGCTTCCCGCTGTCGGACAGCTACAACAAGCTGATCGACTCGCCGATCGCCGACATGAAGAATGTCGGCCCGCGCGGTGCCGGCTCGATCACCGCGGCGCAGTTCATCAAGCGCTTCGTCGACGAAGGCGTGCACTGGGCGCATCTCGACATCGCCGGCATGGTGTGGGCGGACAAGGCCGGCGCGACCTATGACAAGGGCGCTACGGGTTATGGCGTGCGCCTGCTCGACCGCTTCGTGGCGGATAACTTCGAGAGCTGATGCAGGTCGACTTCTATCACCTGACCGCGACCCCGCTCGACCGGGCCTTGCCGCAGATCGCGGAAAAGGTGCTGGCGAGCGGGGGGCGCCTGCTGCTGGTCGCGGAAAGCGAGACGCAGCGGGCCGCGCTCGACCGCCTGCTGTGGAGCTACAGTCCCGAGAGCTTCCTGCCGCACGCCTGTGCCGGCGGGGAAGGGGATGCTGACCAGCCGATCCTGCTCGCTGAAACGCCCGAGCCGACCAACGGCGCGCGCAACATCGCGCTGGCTGACGGCGTGTGGCGCGACGAGGCGCTCGGCTTCGATCGCGCCTTCCACTTCTTCGACGGCGAGCGTATCGCCGAGGCGCGCCTCGCCTGGAAAGCGCTGGCCGATCGCGACGGCATCGAGCGGCGGTACTGGAAGCAGAGCGAGACCGGACGCTGGGAACAGGCAGCCTAGTCCGAACCTTGCATCGTAGGGCTCGCAAGACTAGGTAGCCCGCGCATTTCCGCCATTCCCCACCATAAGGAGCGAGCGACCGCCATGGCCGCCAATCGTACGTTTTCGATCATCAAGCCCGATGCGACCCGTCGCAACATCACGGGCGCCGTCGTCAAGATGCTGGAGGAAGCCGGCCTGCGCGTCGTCGCGTCCAAGCGCATCCAGATGACCCAGGAGCAGGCCGAGGGCTTCTATGCCGTCCACAAGGAGCGGCCGTTCTTCAACGACCTGGTCCAGTTCATGGTCTCCGGCCCGGTCGTCGTGCAGGTGCTGGAAGGCGAGAACGCCGTGCAGCGCAACCGCGACATCATGGGCGCGACCAACCCCGCCAATGCCGATGCCGGCACGATCC
>JAZJXZ010000044.1:0-63765 GCA_040390605.1 Pseudomonadota bacterium | reverse complement strand
GCCCTTGTTGCGCAGGATGTCGATGAATACCCGATAGCGTCCCTCGGCGTGAAGCGGCTTCAGCGCGTTGCGAAACATCTCGTCGTAGAGCATCAGTACCGTCCCTGCTGATCTGGCCATCCCAGCGTGGCGGTTCATGTCTTCGCGAGCGCGACCGCGATATACGGGAAACCCCGCATCCGGCCCGGATTTCTGACACCACGCGGCGCTCGTTGCACCGGTTATCTTCCGGAATTGTGCGGCTTTACGGGCAGTGCGTAACTCTACGTACAGCGCCGCCGCACGCCATCCCCTATCGATTTGACCAAGGTCAAGGGCCACCCCGGCGGTTCGGGGTCAGGGGACGAGCGGCAAACGCGAGGGGCGCATGGACGATATTCTGTTACGGGCAATGCTATGGCTGCTGGCCGCCTTTGTGGCGCTCGGCTTGTCGATCAACGCGATCGACCATGGCTTCGCGGTGCAAATGGCCATCGTGTGCGGTGCGGCGCTGCTGACCGCGATCTGGACGATGCGCGAGGCCGGCCGAAAGGTGGTCGCCGCAGGCACCCAGCGCGATCGCTATGACGACGAGGTCATCCGCTGGGGCGTCATGGCGACGGCCTTCTGGTGCGTCGTCGGCCTGCTGGTGGGCGTCGTGATCGCCTCGCAGCTGGCGTTCCCGCTGCTCAACCTCAACCTCGAATATACCACCTTCGGGCGGCTACGGCCGCTGCACACGTCGGCGGTGATTTTCGCGTTCGGCGGCAATGCGCTGATCTGCACGAGCTATTATGTCGTCCAGCGCACCTGCCGGACGCGGCTGGCCTTTCCCTGGCTCGCCCGCTTCGTGTTCTGGGGATACCAGCTGTTCATCGTGCTGGCGGCGTCGGGCTATCTGCTCGGCATCACCGAGGGCCGCGAATATGCCGAGCCCGAATGGTATGTCGACATCTGGCTGACGATCGTCTGGGTCTCGTACCTCGCGGTCTATGTCGGCACGATCGTGCGCCGCTCCGAACCGCATATCTATGTCGCCAACTGGTTCTATCTCGGCTTCATCATCACCGTCGCGATGCTCCACCTCGTCAACAATGTGACGATGCCGGTGTCGTTCTTCGGCTCCAAATCCTATTCGGCCTTTGCCGGCGTGCAGGACGCGCTGACGCAGTGGTGGTATGGCCATAATGCGGTCGGCTTCTTCCTGACTGCGGGCTTCCTCGGCATGATGTATTATTTCGTGCCGAAGCAGGCCGAGCGGCCGATCTACAGCTACCGGCTGTCGATCATCCACTTCTGGTCGCTGATCTTCCTCTACATCTGGGCTGGGCCACATCACCTCCATTACACCGCACTGCCCGACTGGGCGCAGACGCTGGGCGAAGTGTTCTCGGTGATGCTGTGGATGCCGAGCTGGGGCGGCATGATCAACGGCCTGATGACGCTCAACGGCGCCTGGGACAAGATCCGCACCGATCCGATCATCCGCATGATGGTCTTCGCGCTCGCCTTCTACGGCATGTCGACCTTCGAAGGGCCGATGATGTCGATCAAGGAGGTCAACTCGCTCAGCCACTATACCAACTGGACGATCGGCCATGTCCATTCGGGCGCGCTCGGCTGGAACGGCATGATCACCTTCGGCGCGCTCTACTTCATGACGCCGCGGCTGTGGGGCCGGACCCGCATCTACTCGCTCAGGATGATCAACTGGCACTTCTGGTTGGCGACCGTGGGGATCGTTCTCTACGCCTCGTCGATGTGGGTGGCGGGGATCACCCAAGGCCTGATGTGGCGCGAATATGGGCAGGACGGTTACCTGGTCTACTCGTTCGCCGAGGTCGTCCAGGCGATGCACCCCTATTACACGATCCGCGTGTTGGGTGGCCTGCTCTACCTCGCCGGCGCGCTGGTCATGGTGTGGAACATCTGGATGACCATCGCCGGCAAGCTGCGCGACGAGGCTCCTCTGTCCACGCCTGCCTATGACCCGGCGCGCGATCGCCCGCTCACCACCCTCAGCGCCGCGTAAGGACGAGAGACGATGGCTAACCTTTTGCACCGCCACAAGGTGATCGAGCGCAACGTCACGTTGCTCGCGGTCCTGGCGTTCATCACCGTCGCGATCGGCGGCATCATCGAGATCGCGCCGCTGTTCTGGATCGACTCGACCGTGACCAGGGTGGAGGGCGTCCGGCCCTATACCCCGCTCGAACTCGCCGGCCGCGACATCTATGTCCGTGAGGGCTGCTATGGCTGCCACAGCCAGATGATCCGGCCGTTCCGCGACGAGACCGAGCGCTACGGGCATTACAGCCTCGCCGCCGAGAGCATGTACGACCACCCCTTCCAATGGGGTTCGGAACGGACCGGGCCTGATCTCGCCCGTGTCGGCGGCCGTTATTCCGACGAATGGCACGTTCAGCACATGAAGGACCCGCGCGCGGTCGTGCCGGAATCGATCATGCCGCCTTATGCGTTTCTCGCCGAGCGCGACCTGGATATCAGCCATATCGACGGTCATCTGCGCGCACTGAGCCGCGTTGGCGTTCCCTATAGCGAAGAGGATATCGCCAAGGCGGCGGCCGACGCGGTTGCGCAGGGCAGCGGCGAAGGCGACACCGCCGGCGTGACCAAGCGCTATCCCAAGGCCCAGTCGCGCGACTTCGACGGCAATCCCGGGCGGCTCACCGAAATGGACGCGCTGGTCGCCTATCTCCAGGGGCTCGGCACGCAGGTCGACTTCCGCTCCGCCGCGCCGCGGGAGAAGGCGAAATGACCTACGACATGATGCGCGAGTTCGCCGACAGCTGGGGCCTCGTCCTGATGGGTGTCGCGTTCCTCATTCTGGTCGGCTGGACCTTTCTACGCCCGGTCGCTGCCGGTCATCGGCGCGCGGCGCTGAGCATTTTCGAACGAGAGGACGAGATCGATGGCTGACGAAAAGCGCGTCGACCAGCCGACGGGCACCAGCTTCGTCGGCCATGAATGGGATGGTATCGAGGAACTCGATACGCCGATGCCACGCTGGTGGCTGATCACCTTCTTCGCCTGCATCGCCTTCGCGGTGGTCATGGTCGTGCTCTATCCGGCCATCCCGATGCTGCACGGCGCGACACCGGGCACGCTCGGCTGGACCAGCCACGGTCAGTTCGACAAGGAGGTCGCGGTCGAAAGTCAGCGTCGCGCGCCGTTGATGCGCGCGCTGGCCGCCATGCCGATCGAGCGCCTGCCGGGTGACGCGGCGTTGCTGCGCGCCGCGCAGGAAGGCGGGCGTAGCGCGTTCAAGGTTTATTGCGTCCAGTGTCACGGCGCCGGCGCGGCGGGCGGCAAGGGCTATCCCAACCTCAACGACGACGACTGGCTGTGGGGCGGCGATGTCGCCACCATCCAGCAGACCCTGCTGCACGGCGTCCGCCAGCCCGGCGACGACGCCACGCGCATGTCGCAGATGCCGGCCTTTGGCCGCGACGGCATCCTCAAGCCGGAAGAGGTGCAGGATGTCGTGTCGTTCGTTCGCCTCGTGTCGCACCAGGAGCCGGGCGGCGCTTCCGCGCGGCGTGGCGCCACGCTCTTCGCCAATAACTGTGCCGCCTGTCACGGTGATCGCGCCACGGGCAATCGCGCTTTCGGCGCGCCCAATCTGACCGACGGCATCTGGCTGTACGGCGGCGATCGCGCGACATTGACCGAGACGGTGACCAACGCGCGGTACGGTATCATGCCGGCCTGGGGATCGCGTCTCGACCCCGTCACCATCAAGATGCTCGCAACCTATGTCCACTCCCTCGGCGGCGGTGAGAAATCGCCGGCGGCGGTTGCCCAGGCGCAGCCCGCGACCGCGAAGTAACGATTGCCATGTCCAGCCCGGAAGATCTGATCGGCGAGGAGCAAAGCTTTTTCGAGGCGCGCCGCAAGGTGTTTCCGAAGGCGGTGAACGGTACCTATCGGCGCCTGAAATGGGCGGTCATGGCGGTGACGCTGACGATCTACTACGTCACCCCGTGGCTGCGCTGGAATCGCGGCCCCTATGCGCCCGATCAGGCCGTGCTGGTCGACCTCGCGCATCGCCGCTTCTACATGTTCTCGATCGAGATCTGGCCGCACGAATTCTATTATGTCGCCGGCCTGCTGATCATGGCGGGCGTTGGGCTGTTCCTGGTGACGTCGGCGGTCGGCCGGGCATGGTGCGGCTATGCCTGTCCGCAGACGGTGTGGACCGACCTGTTCGTCCATGTCGAACGGGCGATCGACGGTGATCGCAACGCGCAAATCCGGCTGCAGCGCGCGCCGTGGGGACCGGTGAAGATCGCCAAGCGCGTGTTCAAGCATGCCTCGTGGCTGGTCATCGGCGCGCTGACCGGCGGTGCGTGGATCTTCTATTTCGCCGATGCCCCGGCGCTGGGCCATGCCTTTATCCACGGTACGGCACCCTATGTGGCCTACGCCACGGTCGCCGTTCTGACCGCCACGACCTACATCTTCGGCGGCCTGATGCGCGAACAGGTGTGCATCTATATGTGCCCCTGGCCCCGCATCCAGAGCGCGATGCTCGACGAGAAGTCGCTCACCGTGACCTACAAGGCGTGGCGTGGCGAGCCGCGTTCGCACGGGCTGAAGCGGGCCGACGCTGCGCAGGAGGGGGTTCCCTCGCTCGTCGGCCTTGCCGAAGGGTCGCGGCAGATCGGCGATTGCATCGACTGCAATGCCTGCGTCGCCGTATGCCCGACCGGCATCGATATTCGCGAGGGGCCGCAGATCGGTTGCATCACCTGCGGGCTGTGCATCGACGCCTGTGACCAGATCATGACCAAGGTCGACCGGCCGACCCGGCTGATCGGCTACACGACCGATCTCGATGGCCGCCTGGCCACCGCCGGCAAGACGCCGCTGCCCGCGCTCAAGCGGCTGCTGCGCCCCCGTACGCTGGTCTATTTCAGCGTCTGGGCCGGGATCGGTCTGGTGATGCTGTTCGCGCTCGGCAACCGCACGCGGATCGACATCAGCGTGTTGCAGACGCGCAACCCGCAATGGGTACGCCTGTCCGACGGCCACATCCGCAACAGCTATACCGTCAAGGTGCGCAACATGGAGGAACGCCCGCGTTCGGTCGAGATCGCCGTTGCCGGCATGCCCGATGCGGTGATGTGGAGCGAGGCCGCCGATCGTTCCCGGGCGACGAAGAGCATGCGTCTGGAGGTCGCGCCCGATCAGGTCGCACAGGCGCAAATATTCGTCGTCGCGGGCGGCGACGGCCCCGCGCGCACCGACCTGACCTTCATCGTGCGCGCGCTCGACGCCGAAGGCGGCAGCGCCCGCGACAAGAGCTTTTTCGAACGGCCGGAGAAATTGCCATGACCCGAGGTTTCACCGGCTGGCACATGACGGGCCTGCTGGTCGCGATGTTCGGCATCGTCATCGCGGTCAATTTCGTGATGGCCGGCTATGCGATCGGCACGTTCAGCGGCACGGTCGTCGACAACAGCTATGTCGCCAGCCAGCGCTTCAACGGTTGGCTGGCCGAGGCGCGGGCGCAACGCCGCCTCGCCTGGGCGGTCGATGCGACGGTCCAGCCTGGCCGGATCGTGGTCGTTACCGCACACGCGCCGCAAGGCCCGATCGCGGGTGCCGTGGTGACGGTACGCGCCACCCATCCGCTCGGCCGCCTGCCGCAGCAGGATCTGACGTTCCGCCAGGATGGCGCCGGACGGTTCGTGGCGACGCATGCGCTGCCGGCGGGGCGCTGGATGCTGCATATCGACGTACATGCCGCCGGGCATGAAGCGCGCTTCGAAGACGAAATCCCCGCATGAGTGCCGTGGCGTCGAAACCGGTGGCGGTCGCAACGACGACGTTCACCGTCGACGGCGTCCACTGTGCCGGGTGCATCGCGAAGCTGGAAAAGGGCCTTCCCCAGCTGAACGGCGTGGTCTCGGCGCGGGTCAATTTCTCCAGCAAGCGCGTGCGCGTCGAGCATGTCGCCAACCTCGCCGACGAGGATATCCAGGCCGAGATCGGCCGTCTCGGTTTCGAGGCGCAGCCGCTTGTCGGTGAAAGCGACGCCGCCGTTCGCAGCGAGAACCGCCGCCTGCTGACCGCGCTCGCCGTGGCCGGCTTCGCGGCAATGAACGTCATGCTGCTGTCGGTGTCGATCTGGTCCGGGGCGGTGGGGCCGACGCGGACGATGTTCCACTGGCTGTCCGCCGGCATCGCGCTGCCGACCATCGCCTATTCCGGGCAGCCCTTTTTCATCAGCGCGTGGCGCGCCTTGCGGCATGGCCGCACCAATATGGACGTGCCGATCTCGATCGGCGTCACGCTGACGGCGGCGATGAGTCTCTACGAGACCATCATCGGCGGCGCGCACGCCTATTTCGACGGCGCGGTGATGCTGCTGTTCTTCCTGCTCGCCGGCCGCTTCCTCGACAGTGCGATGCGTGCCCGCGCCGCGGACGGCGTCGCCGCGCTGATGCGCCGCGTGCCGACCGACGTGCTCGTCAGTCTCCCCGACGGATCGACGCAGCGGCGCCTCGCCGCCGAGCTCGCGCCGGGCATGCGTCTGATGGTCGCGGCGGGCGAGCGGATCGGCGCCGACGGGGTGGTCGAGAGCGGGCGCAGCAGCGTCGACCGCTCGCTGGTCACCGGCGAGAGCGTCGCGGTGGCCGTGGAAGCCGGCGACACGGTACTGGCCGGCACCATCAACCTCACCGGGCCGCTCACGATCAGGGTCACCGCGGCGGGGGAGGCGACGATGGTCGCCGATATCGCGCGCCTGATGGAGAACGCCACCCAGGGCAAGTCGCGCTATGTCCGCATCGCCGACCGCGCCTCGCGCCTTTATGCACCCGCCGTTCACACGCTTGCCCTGCTCAGCCTGGTCGGCTGGCTGATCGCCGGGGCGGGCATGCATCAGGCGCTGACGATCGCGGTGGCGGTGCTGATCATCACCTGTCCCTGCGCACTCGGGCTCGCGGTGCCGATTTCCCAGGTCGTTGCCGCCGGCGCGTTGATGCGAGCCGGCATCCTGTTGAAGGACGGGTCCGCCCTCGAACGCCTCGCCGATGCCGACACGGTGCTGCTCGACAAGACCGGCACCGTCACGCTCGGGCGGCTTCAGCCGCTCAGCGGTATCCCTGAAGATCCGTTCGAGCGCGGCGTGCTGTTGTCGCTGGCGCAGGCCAGCCGGCACCCGCTGTCGCTGGCGATTGCCGACACGCTCGAACGCCGCGGCGCCGTGCCGGTGACGCTCGACGATCGGTTCGAACAAGCGGGGGCCGGCGTCAGCGCGCGGCTCGGCGACCAGTTGGTGCGTCTCGGACGCCTCGACTGGGTCGATCCGGCCGCGACGGATGTGGATGTCGACGTGACCGCGACCGCCTTCCGGATCGGCGCGGGCGACGTCCGCGTGATCGCCTTTGGCGATGCATTGCGGCCCGATGCGGCACCCGCCATCGCCCGGCTGCAGCAGCAGGGCCTCGCGCCGCGGCTGCTGTCCGGCGACTCGGCGCTGGTCGTCGGCGCGATCGGTGACGCCCTCGGTATCGACGGCGGCGCGCGCATGGACCCGGCGGACAAATATCGCGTCGTCGACGCGCTTGCCGCCGAAGGGCACAGGGTGCTGATGGTCGGCGACGGGCTCAATGACGGGCCGGCGATGAAGCGCGCCTGGGTGGCGATGGCGCCGGCGTCGGGCACCGATGTCAGCCAGCTCGCCGCCGACCTCGTCTTTTTCGGCGACCGGCTGATGCCGGTGCCGCTGGCGATCGCCGCCGCGCGCCGCACGATGCGCGTCGTGCGGCAGAATTTCGTGATGGCGATCGGCTATAATGTGCTCGCGGTCCCGCTGGCGATTGCCGGGCTGGTCACGCCGCTGGTCGCCGCGCTGGCCATGTCGGGGTCCTCCCTGCTCGTCGTCGCCAATGCGCTGCGCTTGCGCGGAGCGGCACGATGACCGGGCTGATCGTGCTGATCCCGGTCGCGCTCGCGCTCGGTTTGGCCGGCCTTGCCGCCTTTTTCTGGGCGGCGCGGTCGGGCCAGTTCGAGGACCTCGACGGCGCTGCGCTGCGCATCCTGATCGACGAAGAACAGCCGTAGTCAGCGGGCCGCCCTGGCCCGGTACCCATCCGTCCACCTGGCATCGACTGCGCCGTCCGGCGCGCCGGGTGGCGATCGGTTTCGGCCTGGCTGTTCGCGACCGCGCCGCGACCCGCGCGACGGCGCAGCCGCGACGCGCAAAAAAAAGGGCCGACGTTGCCGCCGGCCCCAGTTTGGAGGCTCGTGATCAGAAGCGGAAGCCGATGCCCGCCCCGAAAACCAGAGGATTGAGGTGAACCCGCAGCGACTGTGTCCCGGCTGCCGTGGTCTGCAGCGTCGCCGTCGTGTTCATGTTGATATATTTGACGTCGAAGTTGATGAACGTCTTCGGGCTGATGTCGACATCGAGGCCGGCCTGCAGGGCATAGCCCACGCTGTCGGACATGTGGACGCTGGTCTTGCCGACCGCGGCTTCGAGGCCGGCCGAGGCCTTCTCGTTCCAGAAGATCGTGTAGTTGATACCGGCGCCGAGATACGGCCGCACCGCCCCATGCGGATTGAAGTGATATTGCGCGGTCAGCGTCGGCGGCAGCACCCAGGTCGAGGCGAGCTTGCCGATGCTGCCGGTCGTGCCGCTGGTTCCCGACGCGGTGTGCTTGGTCGTCGCGGCGATCAGCTCGAACCCGACATTGTCGGTCGCCATATAGGTCACGTCGACCTCGGGCATGACCGAGTTGTTGACGCTGGCATGCTCGTTCGGAAATGACGGCGTGATGCCGCTCGTCGTCTCGTTCGGCGCAACCAGGATGGCGCGCACGCGCACCAGCACGTCGCCGGCCTTGATGCCGGTATCGTCCTGCGCATTTGCCGGCAGTGCGACGACGGCCAGGCCGAGCACCGCGCTCGCTGCGAACATATTCATCTTTTTCATCTTCTTCATGACCACCCCTTCGTTGGTTGTTGCGCTTATAAGGGGCGGCCCGGCGCGCGCATTGAGCGGGCGCAACGACTCATTTGATCGGCGTCAAAGTGATTCTCCGGGAAAGCGGGAAGGTGGCGCAATGTGGCGTTATTACCCCGACCTGCTCGCGACCCCCGTGCCGCGCTACACCAGCTTTCCGACCGCCGCCGAGTTCGGCGACGACGTCACGGCGGGCGACCTGATCTCCGCGCTCGGCGCGATCGGACAGGACGAGCCGGTCTCGCTCTATCTCCACATTCCTTATTGCCGGGAGATTTGCTGGTATTGCGGCTGCAACACCGGTGCCGCCAACCGGACGGGGCGGGTCCAGGCCTATCTTCAGCGCCTCGGCGAGGAGATCGACCTCGTTGCCCGCACGCTCGGCGGCCGCGGGCGCGTGCAGCGTATCGCCTGGGGTGGCGGAAGCCCCAACGCGCTTCCCGCCGACGATTTCGACAGGTTGATGCTGCGCCTGAAGCGCGCCTTCGGCCTCGACGATCCGGTGGTCTCGATCGAGCTCGATCCGCGTGGCTTCGACTGGCGCTGGGCGGCATCGCTCGGCCACAACAATATCTCGCGCGCCAGCCTCGGCGTGCAGACCTTCGCGCCGCACATCCAGCAAGCGATTGGCCGGGTGCAGCCGGTCGGGGAAATCGCCAGCGCGCTGGCCCATCTGCGCGGCGCCGGCGTGGAGTCGGTCAATTTCGACCTGATGTATGGACTACCCCACCAGACGGTCGACGATCTGCGCGAGACGCTGGATCGGGCGGTGGCGATGCGCCCCGAGCGCCTCGCGGTGTTCGGCTATGCCCATGTCCCGCATCTGCTGCCGCGCCAGCGTCGCATCGACTCGGCCGCCTTGCCGGCGGCGGCGGAACGCTACGAGCAGGCCGAGCTGGCGTATCGCCACCTCGTCGCGGCGGGTTATCAGGCGATCGGCTTCGATCATTTCGCGCTGCCCGATGACGAGATTGCGCGCGCGGCCCGCGCCGGGACGCTGCGCCGCAACTTCCAGGGGTTCACCGAGGATCAGTCGAACGTGCTGATCGGCCTCGGCGCGTCGGCGATCAGCGCCTTTCCCGGCGCGCTGCTCCAGAACGAGAAGAATGCCGGGCGCTATCACCTGCGCATCGGTAATGGCCAGCTCGCCACCGCGCGCGGCGTGCGGCGCTCGCCGGTCGACCGCCTGATCGGTGTCGCGATCGAGCAATTGCTGTGCACCGGCATGGCGGACCTGCGCTATCTGCCCGACCTTGCCGGGATCCGCGCGCGCCTCGAAAAATTCCGCCAGGCGCAGCTGATCGGCTGGTCGCAGGATCGCCTGGTGCTTGCCGACGACGCGCTGCCTTATGCCCGGGGAATCGCCGCGGCGCTTGACCCCTATCGCGCGGAGAGTCAGGTTCGTTTCAGCAATGCCGTCTAGCATCGGAGCCTTGTTCGCGCTCGGCGCACTGGCCAGCCTGTCGGCGGGTGCCTTGCCGCAAGATACACCGGCCGGCGACAGCATCACGGTCGCGATCTGCGGCGAGCATGGCACCATGTCCATTCCACTCGGACGCTCGCCACTGGACCCGCGACAGGGCTGCCAGAGCGGCTGCCACGCCATCTGCCACCGCAAGGATCTGCTCGACCGCGACGAGGAATGAGCGCGCCCGGATAGGGATAATCACGTACAGGCTGGACGGCGCCGGTGTGGAATATCCACGCCATGACGACAGCAAGCAACCGATGCCTCGAATGCGCCGTTCGCGAAACGGCGGTGTGCGGCGGTATCGACGGGAGCGATCTTGCGGCGCTCAGCGACATCGGTCGGCGACGGGCACTCGCACCGGGCCAGGTGCTGACCTGGGCCGGGGATGCCAATCTGCTTTGTGCCAGCGTCGTCTCGGGCATTTTGAAGGTGACGGCCTCGACGGCCAATGGCCGCGAGCAGATCGTCGGCTTGTTGTTTGCCGGCGACTTTGTCGGTCAGCCGTTCAGCGAAGAATCGACGATGACCGTGACGGCGCTCTCCGAGACCGACCTGTGCATCTATCCGCGCGAGCGGTTCGAGCGCGTGCTGGGCGAGGCGCCGGGCCTCGAGCGCGAGCTTTTGCGACGCACGATGCGTTCGCTCAACGATGCGCGGGAACGCATGCTGACCCTGGGGCAGCGCGGCGCGCAGGAGCGCGTGGCGGGTTTCCTCATGGATCTGGGCGAAAGGACCGGGGGCGGCGCGTCGGGCAAGAGCGTGACGGTCGATGTGCCGGTCAGCCGCGGTGACATGGCCGATTATCTGGGGCTGACGATCGAGACGGTCAGCCGGCAGCTCACCCGGCTCAAGGCCCTCGATGCGATCACCCTGGCGCGCGCCGGCCGCGCAATCCTGGTCAAGGATCGCGCGATCCTTTCGGCGCTGGCCAATCCCGACTAGGCCGTTTGCGGGGCCGTTTGTCGGGCCGCTTGTTCGAACAGCGTGAGCAGCAGGCTTTCCAGCGCGGCGACGCGGCGGCAGCCGTCGAAGAAGCAGCGCAGCATGTAACCCAGTTCGCCGGGTCGGGCGACGGCGCCACGCGCCGTACTGTCCCACAGGATCGCGATCAGATCTTCGCCGTGCAACGCATCCATGACGTGCATGCCGGCAAGGCTGTCCAACATGTCCGACGCGAAAGGCGCATTGTCGCCTGCGGCCAATGCTTCGAATGTCGTGTCCACGCGCCGGAAATGCGTCGTGGTGCTCTCGATCTGATGGCATATCCGCCTGATCCGCGCAGGCGCGGGAAGGGAGGGAAGCGCGTCGGCCACCCGTTCCAGCTCGGCGCAGAGCGCCGCGCGCGCTTCATGATCGTCCTGAAGCCGGGCGCGCGCCGACGCGATGGGGCCGGGCGTCGTCGATTCCATCGAAGCTTGCCGGTCGATCATCTCGCGCCTCTCCCAACCTTGACCGGTGCCGGCATGGCAGATTCGGCGTGACGGGAATTTGACGGCAATCAAACGGCGCGCGGCGGCGCCGGCATGCCCACACCAGGCAGCATCAACAGGCAGGCCGCATCACAGCGGCAGCTGATAGACCGTCCTCACATTGGTGTAGAACTGGCGTGCCAGCCGCCCCTGTTCGCGCGGGCCGTAGCTCGATGCTGCGGTCCCGCCGAACGGGGCGTGATAGTCGACCCCTGCCGTGGGCTGGTTGATCATCAGCATCCCCGCGCGGGCGCGTTGCTTTTGCATCATTGCAATCGAAAGTGTAATCTGCACCGACGATTACCGGTGCGCAGAGACGACATAAGCATGGCACAACTCGCGGTTCTGAACGACAATGCGGCCAGCGCCCCGCGCGCCAGCCGGTTGCAGGCCGATCTCGCGGCGCGCATCCTGCGCATGCTCAAGGAGCAGGGCGCCGGCCCGGGCCACCATCTCGTCGAACTCGACCTGTGCCGTCACTTCGACGTCTCGCGCACCCCGGTGCGCGGCGCGCTCAAGCTGCTGGCCGAGCAGGGCGCGGTCGAGGCGCGCGCCAATCGCGGTTATGTGCTGCGCGGGCCGATCACCCAGGCGCCCGAGCTCGAGGTGGTCAATCCCGAAGATGAAGAGGACCACCGCCTGTTCATCGCCATCGCCGAGGCGCGCAACCAGGGCCGCATGCCCGACCAGTGCAGCCAGCTCGAGGTCGCGCGGCTGTTCGACGCCAAGCTGCCGACCGTGCTGCGCGTGCTGCGCCAGCTCGGCGAACTCGGCCTGGTCGAGCGCAAGCCGGGCAATGGCTGGTCCTTCACGCTGCCGATCAATTCAGCCCGCGCCCGCGCCGACAGCTACGCCTTTCGACGCCTGATCGAACCGGCCGGCCTGGTGGAGTCGACCTTCGAACTGGACCGTGAATGGCTCGATCGCAGCCGTTCGCAGCATGTCGCCTTCCGCAAGCGCCCGTGGCGCGACACGCTGGCCGTCGAGCTGTTCGCGCTCAACACCGATTTCCACGAGCAGCTCGCGCGCTGCTCGGGCAACCGCTATCTGCTCGACGCGGTGCAGCGCCAGAACAAGCTGCGCTCGTTCCTCAACATCCAGTGGATCAACGGTGCCGGCCGCGTCGCGGAGTCGATCGACGAGCATCTCGGGATCATGGATGCGCTCGACGCCAGCGACAACGCCCGCGCCAGCGAGCTGATGAAGGCCCATCTCGACCTCGCCAGCAACGCCGAGCCGACGGTTTAGGGGCCGATCGCACCATCGGGGTAGCGGGGGCTTCTCGGCGCTGTGATATCTCGCCGTCACACAGGATGCTTGCTTCCACCGCGCCGTCAACCTGCTCGCCTGGCCGGAGGATCCGCGCCACCTGTTCAGCGGACTCGCTCGTGCGGAGGTGGTGGCGTCCTAGACTAAGTCTGCTCGATCGCGATTGCGATGCCATCATAAAGGCAGTCGAGATCGGCGTCGTCGATACAGTAAGGCGGCATGACATAGACAGTGTTGCCGAGCGGGCGCAGCAGCAGGTCGTGCTCGCGGAAGTGTGCCAGCAGGCGCGGGCCGAGATGTGAGAGATAGCCGGCGCCACGCTCATCGACCAGGTCGAGGGCGGTGATCGTGCCGAGAGCGCGGGCCCCGCGCACATCGGGCAGGGTCGCGAGCGTTGCCAGCCGCGCCGCCTGCCGCGCGGTCAGGTCGGCGATGCGCGCGGCCACCGGCTCCTCGCGCCAGATGGCGAGGTTGGCATTGGCCGCGGCGCAGGCGATCGGGTTGGCGGTGTAGCTCGACGAGTGGAAGAACATCTTCGCCCGGTCCTCGGACAGGTGCGCGCCGTAGATCGCCTCGCTCGCCATGGTCACCGCGAGCGGCACCGCCCCGCCGGTCAGGCCCTTCGAGAGGCACAGGATGTCGGGCACCACGCCGGCTTGTTCGCACGCTAGCAGCGTGCCGGTGCGGCCCCAGCCGGTCATCACCTCGTCGGCGATGAACGGCACCCCGTGGCGCGCGCAGATCGCGCGCATCTCGGCCAGAACCCAGGCTGGGTAGATCAGCATGCCGCCGGCGCCGAGGATCAGCGGCTCGACGATCAGCGCGGCCGGCGCCTCGCGGCACGCCGCCTCCAGCGCGTCAAGCGTCGCCTGTTCCACGCCCGCAGCGGGGAAGGGCAGGGTGCCGACATCGAACAGCAACGGCGCATAGGCCTGGTTGAACACGCCGCGCGCCCCGACCGACATCGCGCCGATCGTGTCGCCATGATAGCTGTGCTCCATCACCAGGATGCGGCCGCGGGGCTCGCCGCGATTGGCCCAGAAGCCGAGCGCCATCTTGAGCGCGACCTCGACACTGGTCGATCCCGAGTCCGAGAAGAACACCCGCGTCAGCGCCGGCGGCATGATCGCGGTCAGCCCGCGCGCCAGCGTCTCGGCCGGCTCATGGGTCCAGCCGGCGAAGATGATCTGGTCGAGCTTGGTCGTCTGTTCGGCGATCGCCGCCATGATGCGCGGGTGGCAATGGCCGTGCGTCGTCACCCACCAGGACGAGATGCCGTCGACGATGCGCCGCCCGTCGGCGGTGTGCAGCACGGCGCCTTCGGCATGGGTGACGAGCGGGATCGGCTCGTTCAGGCCGTGCTGGGTGAAGGGATGCCAGATCGGCGAGCCGGTCATCGGAAGTCGTCCGGATCGAAGTTCGCGGCGAAGGCGGCGGCGAGCGTGCTCGCGTCGAGCGGATCGAGTCGGGGCAGCCGGCCGAGCCGCTTCACCCCGCCGAGCCGGGCGATCGTTGCCTCGCTGTCGACCTGCTCGTCGCCGATGAAGGCGATGCCGAGGATCGGCACGCCGCGCCGGCGCAGCGCCTCGATCGACAACAGGCTGTGGTTGATCGTACCGAGCCCGGTGCGCGCGACCAGCACTACCGGACAGGCCCAGCGCGCGAACAGGTCGGCGAACAGCAGGTCGGGGGTGATCGGCACCAGCACGCCGCCAGCGCCCTCGACGATCAGCGCGCGCTCGACCTGCGGGATCGCCAGCCGCGCCGGGTCGATCGTCACGCCGTCGATCGCGGCGGCACGGTGCGGCGAGCATGGCGTGGTCAGGCGGTAAGCCTCGGGCAGGACATGCGCGCCCGACAGTGCCGCGACGCTGTCGACATCGGCGCGTGGATCGAGCCCCGCCTGGACCGGCTTCCAGTAGCTGGCGTCCAGCGCCCCGGCGAGCGCGGCGGCGAACACCGTCTTGCCGACATCGGTATCGGTGCCGGTGACGATGATGGTCGGTCCGCTCATTGCGGCAGCGCCATGATCGTGTCGGCCAGCGCGGTGATGTCCGCCTGGGCGACATTGAGCGTCAGCGAGATGCGCAGCCGCGCGGTGCCGGCCGGCACGGTCGGCGGGCGGATGCCGCGCACGTCGAAGCCCGCTTCCTGCAACGCGGCGGCGATGCGCATGGTCGGCGCGTCCTCGCCGACCACCAGCGGTAGGATCTGCGAGCCGGTCGGGGCGACGCCGCACGGCGCGAGGGCGCGCTCGGCGAAGGCGATCAGCGCCGCCAGTCGGGTGCGGCGCTCGGGCTCGTCGGCGAGGATACGCAAGGCCTCGCGGACAGCGCTGGCGATCAGTGGCGAGGGCGCGGTCGAGAAAATGAAGCCGCGGCCGCGATTGACCAGGAAGTCGCGCGCGGTGCGCGATCCGCACAACAAGGCGCCTTCACAGCCCAACGCCTTGCCGCAGGTGCGCAAGGTGATGACGTTCTCGCGTCCTTCGAGATCGGCGGCGAGACCGCGTCCCCGTTCGCCGAACACGCCCGTGGCATGCGCCTCGTCGACCAGCAGCATCGCCTCGTGCCGCGCGGCCACTGCGGCCAGATCGGCGAGCGGCGCGCGGTCGCCGTCCATGCTGTAGAGGCTCTCGACCGCGATCCATGCCCGCCCGGTCGCCCCGCCGCGTCGCCACGCGGCGATCGCGTCGTCGACCGCGCCGGCGTCGTTGTGTGGCGCCGCGACATGCTCGGCGCGGCCGAGTCGCATCCCTTCATGCGCGCTGGCATGGACCAGTGCGTCATGCACCACCAGGTCGCCGCGCTGGGGCAGGGTCGCGAGCAACGCGGTGTTGGCGGCGTAACCGCTGGAGAAGAACAGCGCCGTCTCGCTG
Source organism: Pseudomonadota bacterium (assembly GCA_040390605.1). Taxonomy (GTDB): domain Bacteria; phylum Pseudomonadota; class Alphaproteobacteria; order Sphingomonadales; family Sphingomonadaceae; genus Sphingomonas. The sequence goes on along the minus strand of JAZJXZ010000044.1, from coordinate 47,704 downwards.
CCGAACAACGCCGCGGCCTCGGCCTCCAGCGCCTCATGCTCCGGGTCGTTGCCGCGCAACAGCCGCGACCCGCCCGAGCCGATCGCCACGCCCCGTGCCAGCGCCTGCGTCACGGCATCACGCAGGCGCGGTGCATTGGCCAGGCCGAGATAGTCGTTGGAGGAGAAGTCGATACCGGTGCGCGGTTGCAGGCGCCGCAACCGATCGCGCGCGGCGAGTTGTCGCAGATCGCTATGCTGGGCCGTCAACAGGGTCACGGGAGCGGCCTATAGCGAAGCCGACGGCGAGCGCACGTGCAGCATTTCATTTCCGGCCTAAAGTTACCGCGGCATTCGCCCCACATGCGGCCCCGCCCCGTTCGCGGAACGGGGAGATACAGGGAGATAACGGGGAACGGCCGCCGGCGGCGCTGCGGTGGGTCGTTGTGAGTCAGACGATGTGAAAGAGCCGGCGCGCGTCGGCAGGGATCCGCGCGTCACCGAGCATGTTTGACCTGATTTCGTGGCGGTTGAATCGCGGCGTTGGCAGCCACGGCTGCGGGCCGGGCGAACGCGACCGAGGCGACCGCGAGAAGCGCTCCGACCGCCAGGGCACCCATGGCGTAACCCGCGTCGATCCGCACCAAGGCCCCGAAAATGATCGGTGCCAGCACCGTACCGAAGCGGCCCATGCCGCCGCTCCAGCCGACACCGGTTGCGCGCAACGCGGTGGGATAGGATTCGGCGACGAAGGGGATCACCGCGCTGAACGCGCCTTCGAGAAAGAAGGCCGCGGCAAAGGCGCTGGCGGCGATGGCGACGGCAGCGGTCTGCGCGGCGAGGCAGAGGAGCGATGCGGCGCCGCCCAGCGAGCAGGCCGCGATCAGGATGCGGCGATCGATTCTGCCCGCGACCAGCACGATGGCGATGCGTCCGACGAGCCCGGCAAGTGCAAGCCCGACCATGAAACGCAATATCCCGGCCGTCGCCATGCCGCGATATCCCGCCAGAAACGCAGGCATCCACAGCACGAAGCCGTAATAGGCGAAGAAACTGCCGAAATAGATGCCCCAGCTCACCAGGGTCGTCCGGCGATAGGCGGCGGTGAAAAGCAGGATTTCGGGCGCCTGCCCCGAATCGCGACGCGCGGCGCCGTCAGGGGCTGGGAGCGACGGGGCGAGCGGCATGGGGCGGCGCGCAATCCATGCCAGTGCCTGCTCGGCCTCGGCGAGGCGGCCCTTGCCGGCGAGATATTGCGGCGTCTCCGGTATCGCGCCGCGCACGATCAGCACCAGCACGGCGGGAATCCCACCGAGCAGCAGCAAGCCGCGCCAGCCGAGCGATAGCGGCATCACCGCCACACACAGCGGCGCGACAAGCGCGCCGACCGGCAACGCCATCGCCCAGATCGCCATGAAACGACTGCGCCAGCGCGCCGGCGTGAACTCGGCAAGCACCGCCGTCTCCACCGGGATGGAGCCGCCGATGCCGAGGCCCGCACCGAAGCGCGCGACCATCAACTGCCCGAGCGTTCCGGCCAGGCCCGACACAGCGGTGAGGATCGAAAAGATCCCGACCGTGATCTGGAAGGCACCGCGCCTGCCGAACCGGTCGGCCACCGCACCAAAGGCGTAGGTGCCGACCAGCATGCCGGCAATCGTTGCCGAGATCAGTCCGCCGAGCATCGTCGGGCCGATGTGCCATTCGCTGGCGAGCATCGGCGCGACGAAGGACATCAGCTGCAGGTTCAGCGCCTCGAAAAACAGCCCGGCTGCGCACAAGGCGAACACAATGAAGTGCCGGCGATTGAGCGGCAGCGCGTCGACCGCCGCCTGAACCGGGTCGCCGCCGCTGCCCTCCGCCGCGGGCGCCGCCGACTGCCGGTTCAATAGCGGAACCTCAGTTCGGCGCCGAGTACCCGGCCCTTGTTGAGCGGCGCAATCGTCTCGCCCGGCGTGAAAGTCAGCGGATTGTTGAGCCCGGTCGTGGTCTGGTCGGTCAGGTTCTTGCCGTAGAGCGAAAGCGTCAGGCCGTTGTCGAGCCGGAGCGCGAGGCTGGCGTCGATGCGGTTCACCGCCTTGAGGATGCCGGTGTTGGCATCGTTCGAGGGCGTGCTGTCGCGATGATCGAAGCTGGCGTCGAACGACAGCCGCCCCAGCGCGGTCGGCACCGCATAGGAAATGTTGCCGCCATAGGACCAGGGCGAGAGGAACGGTAGCTGGAGCGCATAGTCCGCCGGGCTGACCGGGCCGGCACCGAGCAGATGGTAGCGGATCACCTTCCAGTGATTGTCGAGATAGCCGAAATGGCCGCCGAGCCGCAGCGACTTGCCCAGCGCCACATTGACCTCGCCTTCGATGCCGCGGATGCGCGTGTCGGCGCTGTTGACGGTGGTCTGGATGATGCCCAGCGTCGGGCTCGACGTCAGGATGGCGCGCTGCAGATTGCTGAATTCATTGTCGAACACCGCGATGTTCAGGCGCAGGCGATTGGCGAAGAAGTTGCGCTTGGCGCCGATCTCGAAGCTGTTCTCGACCTCCTGGTCATAGGGTCCGGGCGGTGCGAGCAGATTGGTCTGGCGCAGGTTGTAGCCGCCGCTGCGGAAGCCCTTGGTATAATAGGCATAGATGTTGGTCGCCGCGTCGGGTCGCCATTGCAGCCCGATCTTCGGGGTGAAGGCGGACCAGTCGTGATCGTCCGAAAAGTTGAACGCGGTGCAGGCTTTGGCGGCGAACGAACAGGGGCTGGTCGCGCTGGCAACAAGGCCCTGGACGCGGGCGGTCTTCTTCTCGACCGAGTAGCGCGCGCCGAGCGTCAGCGTCAGCGTCGAGCCCAGGCTGATATCGACATTGCTGAACACGGCATAGGTGGTCGATTTCTGGGTCCCGCCGCCCGTGATGTTCGACGCGGCGAGCTGGCGCGTTTCGATATAGGTCAGGTCGTCGGTATAGTAGAAGACGCCGACGGTCGGCGCGAAGGCGCCGAAGGTTCCGGAGTAGCGCAACTCGTCCGACACCTGGTGCTGGCCGATGGCGGTGCCGAAGTGGAAAAAGGTCTGCGGCGTGGAGTCGGCATCGAACAGGCCGGATTCGTCGACCTGACGCCAGCCGAACACATTGACGATCTCGCCATGGCCGAAATCGGTCGCGAGACGGGTGTCGACGATCAGCTGGTCCCAGCGATTGTGCGAGAAGCCCGGCTCGTTGATGCTGAAATCGAAGCTGTCATAGCTGAACGCGCCGTGATTCTGCGATGCCGGCCCCTGGCCGTCCTGCGCGCCATGCTCATAGCGCAGCACGGCGTGGAGCCGGCCGGCGGGATTGATCGCCAGTGCGGCGCGGGCGATGGTCGAATGCGACTTGCCGAATTGCCGGCCGTCAAAACTGTTGCGAAAATATCCCTCGTCGTCGTTGCGGTAGACCGCCAGCTTGCCCTGAAGGAAATGGTCCTTGGTGAGTGGACCGGTGACGACCAGCGATTCGGTGAAATCGGGGCCGGACTCGATCGCCGCCTGGGCGGAGACGTGCCATTCGGGCGTCGGGTTGCCGGTGTTGACGAGGATCGCACCGGCCGTGACGTTGCGCCCGAACAACAGGCCCTGCGGCCCGCGCAACACCTCGATGCTGGCATTGTCGAAGGTGTTGAGCGCCGAGGCCGCGCTGGCGCCGATATAGACGCCGTCGACGAAGATGCCGACGGTCGGCGTGTTCGATGGGATCGTGTCGTACACCGCCATGCCGCGGATCGAGAAGTTGTTGACCCCCTGGATCGTGTCGCTGGCGTTGAGGAAGACATTGGGAATCGAGCGGGTGAGATCGGCGAGTTGATCGACATGGGTATCGGCGAGATGCGCGTCGTCGAACGCGGTGACCGCGAGCGCCGAATTGTGCACGCTGATGCCGCCGACACGCTTGGTCGCGGTGACGATGATGTCGTCGCTGGTCGTCTCCGCGGCCGGTGGCGGCGGTGCCTCGGGCGCGGCCTGCGCGTGCACGCGACCGGCGGCCAGCAGCATGGCGATGGCGATCATGCTCGCGCCGCGGTTGATGGAAATGTGCATCGTCTCTCCCCTTTTTAGCGACCGCGCGTGATCGGCGGTCATTGTTTTGCAATCGCGTGCGGCGGGCGCTGCGCGCCCGGTCGTCACGACGTCAGGATGATCTTTCCGCTGCGCCCGGGCGCCGCATCGGCGCGCAACGCATCTTGGATATCGTCGAGCGGAAAGCGCGCTGCGACCGGTAGTTGCAGGCTGCCGTCGCGCAGCATCGCGCAGAGTTGATCGACCAGTTCCGCGCGCCGCGCGGTGGGCAGCGTGCCGAGCCAGCGGTCGATGCCGAAGCCGATCCAGGTCAGGTTCTGATAGATCAGCGCGGCATTGGTGACGGACGTCGGCGCGGGATCCATCACACCATAAGCGACGATCCGCGCGCCCGGCTGGAGAAGTGGCATGAGGTTCGCGACCAGCGGGCCGCCGACACTGTCGAGCAGGGCAGCGGGCGGCGCGGCGCGCGTCTGTCCGTGCAGCTTGTCGATCAGGTCGGGGTCGTTCGCAGCGAAGGTGGCGTCGGTGGTGGCAAGCGCGGCGGAGGCAGCGGTGCGCACGATGCCGATGGTGGCGATACCTCGCACGCGGCAGATCGCGGTCACGATCCGCGCCACGGTCGACGCCGCGGCGGTGATCAGGACCGTATCGCCGGGTGCGACGCCGGCGGTGTCGAGCAGCCCCAGCGCGGTAAGCGGGTTGAGCGATATCTGGCACGCCGCGTCGTCCGGGATGTCGTCGGGCACCGCGATCAAACGGTCGGCGGGCACTGCGACCTGCGCCGCCCAGCTGCCGGGCGCACGAAAAGCCACCCGCATGCCGGCGGCGAAGCCGGTGGCACCGGGATCGACGATCCGTCCCGCGCCCTCCAGGCCGGCGACCTGGGGGAAGTTGGGCTGAAGGCGATAGCGCCCGCGGATGAAGGCCATGTCGGCGGGCTGCAACGGTCGGGCATCGACGGCGACCAATGCCGCGCCGTCGTCGCGCATGGGCACCGATGCCTCCGCCACCCGCAGCACGCTGGACGGCTCGCCCGCCTCGTCGAAGATGATCGCTTTCAAGCTGATATCCTTTTTGATGTTCTGCCGTCGGCTTCAGTCGTGCGATGCGGAGACGACGCGGCGTTCCACCGCGCCCTGATCCACGCCTTGCGGCCAGATCGACGGCACCGCGACGATGGTGTCGCGCGGCTCATCGGGCGCGATCAGCGCGGTCGCCCCTTCCAGCACGCCGTCATCGCCGATCAGCGGCGGGGTGTGGGTTTCGAGCAGCACGCACGGCGTGTCGCCCTGCACCCATGACCAATGGACCGCGCCGCGCGGGATGCGGAAGATGTCGCCCTTGCGCGCCAGGAAGCCGTGATCGTCGACAAAGACGTAGAGTTCGCCATCGAGCACATGGTTGAGCTGTTCGGCATCGTGGCTGTGCGGCCGCGAGTGATAATCGGGCTGACGCACGGCGATCATCATGCTCGATTCCAGGCCATAGGCGATCTGCGCGCCGATCGACCCGCCAGCGAGATATTTCGCCGGGACCAGGTTGGTCTCCGGAATGTCGGCGAGCGATGCCAGCAGCGGCGATGTCGGGGTCTGTGGCGGCATATCCTCAACCTGTTGCTTGCCAGTGTGCCGCGGGGCCGCCGTGGTCGGGCGGCAGTGGCACCTGCAGTGATGTTGGCGTCATCATCGGGCCAAACGCGGCGCCGAACAGTCGGCAATCGCGCCTAACAGTTATGCGCGCTGGCATGCTGTTCGCAGGCCCGTCCATGGCCGATCAAGGCGGTGCGGGCGCGGTGAAGGACGCCCGGCAGACGGAGCGGATAGCCGACATGATGACGTCACAAGCGCTGGGCGGCGGGGTCGAGATCTTCCAGATCGTGGAATTCGACGGCCCGACCCATGATGCGCAGTGGATGCTGCCCGACGCCACGCCCGCGATGATCGCCGCCAATGCGGCATGGCTCGACGGGCGTTTCTGGATGGCACGGACCAATCGCCTGATCTTCAGCTATCAGTTGTGGGTGGTGAAGACCGGCGAGGCGGTGGTGCTGATCGACACGGGATGCGGCAACCACAAGCCGCGCATCTCGCCTTTTCAGCACATGATCAACACGCCGGCGATCGACTGGCTGGAATCGATCGGCGCGGGTCCCGAGCAGGTGACGCATGTGTTGCACACGCATCTCCATTCCGATCATGTCGGGTGGAACACGCGCTTGCTCGACGGGCGCTGGGTGCCGACCTTTCCCAGCGCGACCTATTACATGCCGCGGCTCGATTACGACCTGTTCACGCAGCAACTGGCGCAGAAGATGGGGCCGGAAGCCTATGAGGCGGTGATTGCCGACAGCGTCTTGCCGGTGATCGATGCCGGGCTGACGCGCTTCATCGAGGATGGCGACGAGGTCGCGGGCTTCGTCGCCTCGGCGGCGCCGGGCCATACGCCGGGGCAGATGATCTACACGCTGCGCCACAAGAGCGAGGAGATCATCTTTTCAGGCGATGTGTTCCACTCGCCGATCCAGGTCATATGCCCGCACGTCAACAGCCGCTGGTGCGAAGACCAGGACGAGGCGCGCGTGACACGCCGCGCGCTGCTGCAACGCGCGGCGGACGGCGACGCGCGGATTCTGGCGGCGCATATTCAGGGTCTGGATGGCTGGCGCGTCGGGCGGACCGGCGACGGCTTTTCGATCGGGTTCGATCGGTCGGCCCAGGTAAAAGCGGGAGCGGATGCATGATCTTCGAGATGCGGACCTATCAGCTCAAGGTCGGCGTGATGGCACGCTATATCGAGCAATTCGGGCGGATCGGCCTGCCGATCGTCCAGCGCTATTGCACGCTGATCGGTTATTGGTCGGTCGAGTCCGGGCCGCTCAATCGCGTGGTGCATGTCTGGGCCTTCGACAGCGTGGCGCAGCGCGAGGAAGCGCGGGCGCTATGGTGGCAGGATCGCGAATGGCTGGACGAATATCTCCCGCTGGCGTTGCCGCTGGTCGAATCGCAGGAAAGCGTCATCATGAAAGCCGCGCCTTTCTCGCCGATCCGCTAAGCAGCCCGCGCAACATCGATGTTGCGATCCTCCCCCGACTGGACCATCCGTGTGCCGGCGGTGATCGAGGGGGGAAGGATCGTGAGCGCACCACGCCTGGCGGCCTCCTCGCTGGACATTCGGCCACTTTATTACTTCGTCCATGTCGTCGAGAGCGGCAGCTTCTCGCGCGCCGCGGCGGCGCTGGCGATCAGCCAGCCGGTGCTAAGCCGTTTCGTGCGGCGGCTGGAGGACGGGCTGAAGGTTCAGCTGCTCTATCGCAACGGCCGCGGCGTCGGGGTGACCGAGGCCGGGCAGCGCTTCTTCGAGCATGCCCAGGCCATGCTCCAGACATTGTCGCAGGCCGAGATCGAGGTGGCGGCGCTGCGCGGAACGGCGCTGGGACGCGTCTCGATCGCACTGCCGCCGCTGCTCGGGGGGGTGCTGTCGGCTGAGCTGATCCGCAGCCTGAAAGCGGAATACCCGCTGGTGACGATCACGCTGCGCGAGGGTTTTTCGGCCGAGGCGCTGGAATGGTTGAGTGCGGGCAGCGTCGACATCGGCATATTGTTCAACCCGCCCAAGGTGGCGACGCTGATCACCCAGCATATTTTCGATGACCGGATTCACCTCGTCGGCGCGCCGGGCAGTCTGGAGGAGCCGGGCGGCAGCGAGATACCGACGCGGCGACTGGCCGCGCTGTCGATGATCCTGCCGCCGGCCCCCCACCGGTTGCGCAGCCTGATCGAGGACGCCAGCCACGAGGCCGGGATCACGTTGAACACCGAGGTCGAAGTGTCCGGCACGAACACCATGCTGGAACTGGTGCGCAAGCGGATCGGGTTCACCATCTTGCCCTCGGCGCTGCTCAGGGATGAACTGGCCGAGGGGCGGATCATGAGCTGGCCGATCGGCGAACCCAGGATCGTGTCACACCTGTTCACTGCGACATCGATGCAGCGCCCGCAAACACTGGCGACGCGGGCGGTGCTCAAGACGATCGGCGAGGTGTTCAAGCGCAACCTCGCCTGATCGGCGTTTGTGGCAAGCTGTTCGCCTAGGCCCCCCAGTCGCGCATCGCGGCGATCACTGCGGCGGGGTTCTCCCAGGGCACGAAATGCCCGGCATCGACCTTGACGATGCGTACGCCCGGCACGAGCTGGTCGAGGCCCTCCAGCTGGCTCGGCAGCAGTGCCGCGTCGCCCAGGCCCCAGATGACCAGCGTCGGCACCGGCAGGGGCGGGAAGGGCGCGTCGAGGAATGCCGGGCGCTGCGGCTCCTCGTCCATCGCCGGCACCTGGATGGCGCTCGCGCGGTACCAGTTGAGCATCGCGGTCATCGCGCCGGGCTGGCCCCATTGTTCGAGATAGACGGGCTTCTCGTCGGCGATCTTGGCGAAATCGGTGTGGCGCATGAAGCTGCCGTCGAAGAAGCTCGACAGGCCGATCGACTCGATATGCTTTTCGAGATCGGGGTTGCGGAAGGCGCGGATATACTGGCTCGCCTCGCGCTGCGCACGGTCGTCGAACATCGTCTTCTGGAAGATGAAGGGATGCGGCGCATTGATGATGACCAGCTTGCGCACGCGATTGGGATGCTGGAGCGCGGCCATCCAGGCGACCGCACCGCCCCAGTCATGGCCGACCAACGTGAAACGGTTGATGTCGAAATGATCGGCCAGCGCGAGCAGGTCGCCGACGATCTTGTCGGGGGTGTAGTTCTCCACGCCTTCGGGCTTGGAGGATCTGGCATAACCGCGCTGATCGGGCGCGAGGACGAAATGGTCCCTGGCCAGATCGGGGATGATGTGGCGCCAGGTACGGTGCGATTCGGGAAAGCCGTGGAGCAGGATGATCGGCGGATTGGCGGGGTCGCCCGCCACGGCGACGTCGAGGGTGACGCCGGTGGAGAGGGTGATCGGTTGCAGTTCGAACATTGGCACTATCTTACTCCCCTCCCGCTCGCGGGAGGGGTCGGGGGTGGGCTCCCGATCTCCTCCGGCGGCACCGCTCGTGGTGAGCGCGAGCCCACCCCTAACCCCTCCCGCAAGCGGGAGGGGAATGATTTTTTACGGATAACTCACCGTCAGCGGCACTTCCGGGATGGGAATGAATTCCTTGTCGTCGCCCGGCACCTTGGGGAATTCGCCGGCCTTCCACGCCCGCTTGGCTTCCTGGATGCGATCACGGCGCGAGGAGACGAAGTTCCACCAGACGTGGCGCGGGGTGGCGAAGGCGTCGCCGCCGCACAGCATGGCGCGGCCGCCGTCGCGCGAGGTCAGCGAGGTGGCGATGCCGGGCTTGAGCACATAGAGCGTCATCGGTTCCAGCCGCACACCGTCGAGTTCGGCTTCGCCGATCGCGAGATAGACCGCGCGCTCCTCGGCCGCGGCGTCGATCGGCACGCTCGCGCCTGGGTCGAGCTGGATGTCGGCGTAGATCGTGCCGGCATAGGTCGTGGTCGGCGCGCTGGAGCCCCACAGGCTGCCCATGATGACGCGCGCCCTTGCGCCGTGCGCCTCGATCACCGGCAGGTCGGCGCGGGCGACATGCTCGAACGCGGGGTCCATCTCCTCATTCGTCTCGGGCAAAGCGAGCCAGGTCTGGATGCCCGACAGGTCCGGCCCCTGCGCCCGCTCGCTGCGCGGCGAGCGTTCCGAATGGACGATGCCGTGGCCGGCGGTCATCAGATTGACCGCACCCGGCTCGATCGTCGCATAGGTGCCGAGCGAATCGCGATGGTCGATCGCGCCGGCAAACAGATAGGTGACCGTGGCGAGGTTGATGTGCGGGTGCGGCCGCACATCGATGCCGGTGCCGACCTCGAGATGCGCCGGGCCCATCTGATCGAAGAACAGGAACGGGCCGACCATGGTGCGCGGCTTCGACGGCAGCGTGCGGTGGACCTTGAAGCCGCCGAGATCGTGGGTCGTCGGGGTGAGCGTCTGCAATACGACGTCGTCAAGCACAGGCGGTCTCCAGCGTAACGAGGATGTCGGCGAGATCCTCGGGGAAAATCGTTTCGGGCCAGCCGGCCAGTTCGGCACGGTCGAACCAGCGATGGGTCTGCATCACGCGGCGTTCGAGCTCGGTATGGGCGCTGGTGTCGAGCTCGAAGGCCTGGGTGCGGACGAGGAAATAGCGCTCGTCGGCGATCACCCTGACGTCTTCCAGCGTGGTGAATTCGACCGTGCGGGCATGGACCTCCGCGCCGCATTCGAGATCGAGCCCGGTTTCCTCGCGCAGCTCGCGCCGTGCGGCCTGCTCATAGCTCTCGCCGGGGTCGACCGCGCCGCCGGGCGTCGCCCAGAAGGCCGGGCGTTCGCCGGCGGTGAAGCGAAACAACAGCACGCGCCCTGCTTCGTCGAGCAACAGGATGCGCGCGGCGGGGCGCTGGGCGCGGGTCATGCGGCGTCGAGTTCGGGATAGTGGCGGAAGATGCCGTCGGTATTGAAGGCGATGCGGCGCTCGCTGGCGAGATAGGCGGCGATGCCGGGCAGCGCAGCGACCTCGTCATGCAGTGCGATCAGGCCGGGATAGTCGCCCTCGATCGCCTTCATGCGCCGCGGGAACATGTAGCGAAGCCCGGCGACGAGCTGGAACAGTGAGGTGTCGACGTAGCTCCACGCGTCACCCGCCAGCCAGTCGCCCTCTCTGGCTCTGGTCGCCTGCTCGAAATAGCCGAGGAATTTGGGCATGCGCTGCTCGCGGAACTGCCGGGCGGCGCGCTCCGCCTCGCGCTTTTGTTCTTTGTAATAGGCCATCAGTTCGACCGGATGGTGGACGTTATGTATCTCGGCGACGATGTCGGTGATGGTCAGCTGGAGTTGATGGAGCCAGTAGCGATCGGCGGCGTCGGACGGCGCCAGGCCGTGCTTGTCGCCGAGGTAAAGCAATATGGCGGCGACCTGCGCGATCGTGCCGCCCTCGGCCTCGATATAGGGCGGCGCGAACGGGCCTGCGGGTCCGCGCTTCTTCATGTCCGCGATCAATGCCTGCGCACCGCCGGCGCGGGCGCAATCCTCGTACGCGATGCCGGCGGCCTCCAGCGCCAGCCGCACGAATTCGCCGCGGCCCTGGATCGTCGGCCAATACCATAAACGATAGCTCATCCTGCCTCTCCGGGCGCCCAGGCGCGGATCGAGAGCGCGTGGATGCGCGACGACAACAGATCGGCCAGCGCCTTGTTCACCAGCCGCTGGCGCGCGACGCGGTTGAGGCCGGCAAAGGCGGCGCTCTCGACCGCCACTGCGAAGTGCGATTCGCCGGTGCCGTCGTCGCCGAGATGGCCGGCATGGAGGTGGCTTTCGTTGATCACCTCGAGCCGCGCCGGGTCGAGTGCGGCGGTGAGACGGGCGGCGATGATTTCGGCGAGCGGGGCGGTGGCGGTGGTCGTCATCGCCCCTATATAGCGCCCTTTGTCATTTCGGGGAGCCGCGTGGCGCGGGAACAGGAAAAGAAGGATCGGCCGAACGCGCGCTTCCACGGGCGCATCGAGGGCGCGGGGCAGCAATGCATGGAGCCGGGTTGCGACCAGCCGGGCGAATTCCGCGCGCCCCCGGCCGAGGGGCCGGTGATCGATGGCGAGGGGCCGCGGCCCTATCGCTGGTTCTGCCTCGACCACGTCCGTGCGTTCAATGCGCGGTACAATTTCTTCACCGGCATGACCCCTGACGAAATTCACGACGCGCAACGCCCCTTCGCCGGCTGGGAACGCGAGACGCGTGCCTTTGCCGCCAATGCCGGCGACCGCCCGCCGCGCTGGGCCGATTTCAGCGACCCGCTGGATGCCATTGCCGGGCGTTTCGGGCAGCGTGTCGCGACCGAGCGCAAGGACGGACGGCCGCTGTCGGGGGAGGATCGCCGCTCGCTCGGCGTGCTCGGGCTCGATGTCGATGCCGATCGCGGCGCGCTCCGGCGGCGCTACAGTGATCTGGTGCGGCGCTATCATCCGGACCGCAACGGCGGCGACCGCAGCCATGAGGCGATGCTGCAGAAGGTGATCGACGCGTACCAGCAGTTGCGCAAGGCGCCGGCATTCGCTTGACCCCTTTGCGTCACCCCGGCCTTGTGCCGGGGTCCAACGTTCCGCAAACGCTAGGCTTGAGCCTCAGCCGGAACGCCTGCCGCACGTTGGACCCCGGCGCAAGGCCGGGGTGACGAAGGGGGGAGGGAGGCCAGGGCACCGGTTCGGGACGCCGTCGCTCTTGCTCCGCGCCCGAAAACCGCGCAACGCGCGGCCCATGCCACCGATCGCGCTGTTCTACGAACACCCCGCCTGGTTCACGCCGCTGTTCGCCGCGCTCGACCGGCGGGGTATCGCGCATCTCGACCTGAAGCCGGAAGGCAATTGGGACCCGTCGCTGGTCACCGCCCCCGCGCCGGTGGTGTTCAACCGCATCGCCATGTCGAGCTTCCTGCGCGCCGACGAGCATCCGATCTTCGATGCGATGGCCCTGCTCGATCACTGGCGGCGGGCCGGCGCGAAGGTGCTCAATGGTGCCGATGTGATGGCGATCGACGCGTCCAAGGCGCGGCAATTGTCGCTGATATCGAGCCTCGGTCTGGCCATCCCGGCGACGCGCGTGGTGCACCGCGCCGCGGACATCGTCGCGGCGGGCGAGGCGATCGGCTTTCCGCTGGTGGTGAAGGCCAATATCGGCGGCGCCGGGGCCGGCATCATGCGGTATGACAGCGCCGAGCAACTGCGCGCGGCGGTGGCCGACAAGTTCCTGCCGACCAGCGTCGACGGCGTGCTGCTGGTGCAGGACTATGTGCCCGCGCGCGACGGCATGATCACGCGGATCGAGACGCTCGATCGCCAATATCTCTATGCGATCGACATTGCCGGGGCGGGCGCGTTCGACCTGTGCCCGGCCGATGCCTGCCAGGTGCCCGGCACCGCGATCACCATGACCGCGACGACGCCCGTGCCCGAACTGATCGACGCCGCCGAGCGGATCGCCCGGGCGATGAACATGGATGTCGGCGGGGTCGAGGTGATGATCGACGACCGCGACGGGGTGGCCCGTTTCTACGACATCAACGCGCTGTCGAACTTCGTCGCCAAGCCGCTCGACGTGCTGGGCTGGGAGCCGCACGATCGGCTGGTCGACTATCTCGAAGGCGTGATTCAGGAGGCGAGCCGCTGATGCGTTACGGTTACTGGATGCCGGTGTTCGGCGGCTGGCTGCGCAATGTGCCCGACGAAAAGATGGAGGCGAGCTGGGATTATACCAGGCGCCTGACGCTCGATGCCGAACGCTGGGGTTATGACCTGACGCTGATCGCCGAATTGAACCTCAACGACATCAAGGGCGTCGAACAGCCCACGCTCGACGCCTGGTCGACCGCCGCCGCGCTCGCCGCGGTGACCGAGAAGCTCGAGCTGATGGTCGCGGTGCGGCCCAATTTCCACCACCCGGCGCTGTTCGCCAAGGCGGCGGCGAACATCGATCGCATCTCGGGCGGGCGGCTGGCGCTCAACGTCGTGTCGTCCTGGTGGGCCGATGAGGCCAGGCAATATGGCCTGCAGTTCGACCAGCATGACGATCGTTATGCCCGCACCGAGGAATGGCTGACGGTGGTCGACGGGCTGTGGACGCAGGAGCGTTTCAGTTTTGCCGGCCAGTTCTACAAGACCGAGGAGGCGATCTGCTCGCCCAAGCCGGCCAGGCGCCCGACCGTCTATGCCGGGGGCGAGAGCGACAAGGCCAAGGCGATGATCGTCAGCCAGTGCGACGCCTATGTCATGCACGGCGATCCCGTAGAGGCGATCGCGCCCAAGATCGCCGACATGGCTGCGCGGCGCGAGGCGGCCGGCGGCGCGCCGATGCACTATGGCATGGCCGCCTATGCCATCGTCCGCGACAGCGAGGCCGAGGCGCAGCGCGAGCTGGAACGTATCACCACCGTCAGCGAACTGCCTGCCGGGTACGCCAATTTCGACCAGTGGCTGTCGGGCACGCAGCTCGAGCGAGAGTTGAAGATCCAGGAATATTCGGTGTCGAACCGGGGCTTGCGCCCCAATCTGGTCGGCACGCCCGAGCAATTGCGCCAGCGCATCGCCGATTATGAAGGTGCCGGGCTCGATCTGCTGCTGCTGCAGATGAGCCCGCAGGCCGAAGAAATGGAACGCTTCGCCGTGCAGGTGATGGGCACGGCCTGATCAGGCGCGTACCGCTTATCATGCGTCGCCGCCGGACGCCGGCCCATAACCCCAGGTTCAGGGCCGCGCTTCGCTCCGGCGATAGTCGGTTTACGATTTTGGCGTAGGGCCGGGTTGGAAGGTGTTGCATACCAATGATCCGGTTCAATCGCTGGAAACCGATGTCCGACGCGCTCGCGCTGCTCGGTCGGGCCGTGTCGGTCGAGGCCGCGCTGGAGGTATTGCGCGCGCATAGCCGTGCGATCGGCTGCGCCGACGGCGTGACCGTCGTGCGCCGCGATGGCGCGGAGGTCGTCTATGTCGGCGAGGATAGCGTCGCGCCGCTATGGACCGGGCGGCGCTTCGCGATCGAGCAGTGTGTCTCGGGACTGGCAATGATCGAGCGGCGCCCGATCTACATCCCGGATATCCGCTGCGACGCGCGCGTGCCGCAGGAGCTTTATGCGGCAACCTTCGTCGCGAGCATGGCGATGTTCCCGCTCGGCATCGGCGAGCCGGTCGCGGCGCTCGGCGTCTATTGGGCGCAGGACAACCCGGCCGAGCCCGATGCGCTGGCGCTGCTCGACACACTGGCTCGATCCGCGAACAGCACCTTCGAACGCCTCGCCATCGCCCGCGAGATCGCGGCGAGCCGCCCGGCGCCATAAGCCCCGGTTTCGCGTGCGCCGGCGATCTGCTTAAACGCGCATGTGACGACCCATCATTTGCCCTGCGACGAAATGGTCGCGCATGCCGCACCGCCCGGATCGGCACGACACGGCAACTGGGTGTTGCTGGCGACGATCCTCGCCTCCAGCCTCGCCTTTATCGACGGTTCGGTGGTCAATGTCGCCTTGCCGGCGATCGGCCGGAGCTACGGCGCGGGCGCGGCCGACCTGCAATGGACCATCAACGCCTATCTGTTGCCGCTGTCGGTGCTGCTCCTGCTCGGCGGCGCGATGGGTGATCACTTCGGGCGACGGCGGATGCTGGTCGGCGGCATCGCGCTGTTCGCTTTGGCCTCGGTCGCCTGTGCCTGGGCGCCAAGCCTCGCGGTGCTGCTGCCGGCGCGCGCGCTGCAGGGCGTCGGTGCGGCGATGCTGATGCCCAACAGCCTGGCGATCCTCGGCAACGCTTTTTCCGGGGAAGCGCGCGGGCGGGCGATCGGCACCTGGGCGGCGGTCGGCGCGATCGCCGGCGCGGTCGGCCCGCCGCTCGGCGGGTGGCTGGTCGGCGCCGTCGGGTGGCGCGCGATTTTCTATCTCAACATACCCGTGGCGATCGCGGCGATCGTCATCGCGTTACGCTTCGTGAGCGAGAATGCGGAAGGGAAGCAGCCGCTCGACTGGCCTGGCGCGGCGCTGGCGACGATCGCGCTCGGCACCTTGACCTGGTCGCTGACACTGTGGTCGGCAAGCTATCGCATGACCGGGATGGCGTGGGCCGGCCTCGCGGCGGGCGTCGTTGCGCTTGCGGCCTTTCTGCTGGTTGAACATCGGCGCCGTGATGCCGCAATGATGCCGTTTGCGATGTTCGCCTCGGCACCGTTCGTCGGCCTGACGCTGCTCACCTTCCTGCTCTATGGGGCGCTCGGCGGGTTGCTCGTGCTGCTGCCCTTCCTGCTGATTGTGGCGGGCGGTTATACCCCGCTGGCCGCGGGGATGGCGCTGTTGCCCTTTCCGGTGGTGATCGGTGTTGCGTCGCGTGCGGCCGGCCGCCTGAGCGAACGCATCGGTCCGCGCGGGCCGCTGTCGATCGGGCCGATCGTCGCCGGCGGCGGCTTCGCGCTGCTCGGGCTGGCCGATCCGCAGGCCGGTTACTGGTCGGGTGTGTTCCCGGGGATGCTGGTAATCGCGCTGGGCATGGCGGGCGCGGTTGCGCCGCTGACCACCGCAGTGCTGTCCTCGGTCGAAGCAACGCACACCGGCACCGCCTCGGGCTTCAACAGCGCGATCGCGCGCACCGGCGGGCTGATCGCGACGGCGCTGGTCGGCGCGGTGATCGGCCAGACGGGCGCAGCGCTGGTCGGTGCGTTCCACGTCGCGGCGTTGATCGGCGCGGCGATGGCGGTGGCGGCGGGCGTGTCGGCGCTGGCCACGCTGGGCGCGCGACCGCGAGATTGACGATCGTCCGGCTTTGCCGCAGGCGCTGCGACGATCGAGGCTGAGGCAGGAACGGCGATGGCGGGTTTGTATTTCGAGCAGTTCACGGTCGGGCAGCGCTTCAGGCACGAAATCCGGCGCACCGTGACCGACATGGACAATATGCTGTTCTCGTCGCTGACCTTCAATCCGGCGGCGCTGCATATCGACCATGCCTATGCCGCCACGACCGAGTTCGGCAAACCGCTGATGAACTCGCTGTTCACGCTGGGGCTGATCGTCGGGCTGAGCGTGCAGGACACGACCTTCGGCACCACCGTCGCCAATCTCGGCATGACCGAGACCACCTTCCCCAAGCCGGTGTTCGCCGGCGACACCATCCATGTCGAGACCGAGGTCAAGGCGCTGCGCCCATCGGCGTCGCGCCCGGGGCAGGGGATCGTCACCTTCGAGCATCTCGGCTTCAACCAGCGCGACGAGATCGTCTGCCGCACCGTGCGTCAGGCCTTGATGCTGGCAAAACCGGCTAGCTGATCACCGCGCGGTTGATCAGACCGCCATCGACCAGCAGTGCCTCGCCATTGACGTAGCTCGCCGCATCGCTGGCGAGGAAGCAGATCGCCTCGGCGATCTCTTCCGCGCGGCCGAAGCGATGGGCGGGAATCTGGGCCTCCCAGGCGCGACGATAGTCTTCGGTCATCGCCGCGGTCATCGGGGTTTCCGCCATGCCGGGCTGCACCGAGTTGCAGCGGATCGCGAGGTTCTGCGCCGCGCAGGCGGCCGCGACGCTACGCGTCATCTGCGCCACCGCCGCCTTGGAGGCGCCATAGGCGCCGAGCGTCGCGCTCGGCGCGATGCCGGCGGTCGAGGCGATGTTGACGATCGCGCCACCCTTGCGTGCCATCAGCCGCATCGCGCTCTGGCAGCCGAGCAGCGTGCCCTCGACATTGACCGCGAAGATCGCGCGCCAGTCGTCCAGCGCGACCTCGGCGATGCCGGCCGGGTTGGTCGTGCGGCTGATCCCGGCGGCATTGACCAATATATCGAGCACGCCGATGCGCGCTTCGGCGGCGCGCCACGCGACAGGATCGCGCACGTCGAGCGCGATGGCCTCGCTGGCGCGGATGTCTGTGTGCGCCGCATCGCAGGCCTCGGCGCGCAAATCGGCGAACCAGACCATCGCGCCGCGTGCGGCGAGCAGCTTCGCCGTCGCCGCGCCGATGCCCGAGGCGGCGCCGGTGACCAGCGCGACCTTGCCGGCCATGTCAGGCACGCGCGGCGACCTTGCGGGGGTCGGGCAGGGCAAGCAGGATCAGCGCCCCGGCGAGGGTGCCGATGGTCGAGACGATCAGTGCCAGCGGATAACCGCCGAGCCGCGCCAGCCAGGCGATCAGCACCGGGCTCGTGCCCCCGGCGACGATCAGGCAGCCATAGGCCAGGCCGTAGAGTCGGCCGAAGCCGGCAAGGCCGAAATAGCGCGACACGAAATAGGCAAGGATATCGAGTTCGGCGCCGATCGTCAGGCCGATCGCCAGCGCGGCGACGCTCATCAGCGCCAGGTTGGATTGCAGCAGCAAGGCGCAGCCCAGCGCCGAGACGGTAAAGGCAGCGGCGGCGACGCGCGGCGCGGGGAAGCGGTCGAGCGCCCAGCCCGAGCCGAGGCGGCCGCACAGCACCGCGACGCCGATCAGCGACTGGACCCGCGCTGCGGTCGCGGGCGCGATGCCGCGTTCGGTCAGCAGGCTGATGAGGTGGAGGAGGTAACCGCCGCCGAACAGCGCCGGCGCCACGAAGCCGGCGAGCATGATCCAGAACAGCGGGCGGCGCAGGGCCGAGCGGTCGCCCGCAGCATCGGCAGCGGTGCGAACGGGTGTCACCGGATGCGCGGCGCGATCGCCATGCACCAGTGCCAGCCCACCGCCGCCGAGCAACAGCACCAGCCCGGCGATCACGCCATAGCCGGTGCGCCAGCCGCCGTGCTGGATCACCCAGGTCGCCCAGATCGGTCCGCTGATCGCCATCAGCCCGAGCCCGCTGATCATGCAGCCCAGCGCCAGCCCGCGCCCGGCATCGAAACGCGCGGTGATGATCCGCGCGAAACCGGGCGGCGTGGTGCCGACGCCGAGCAAAGCGAGCAGCACGATCAACCCGGCGTAGAGCGGGAAACCGGCCGGGGCGACGGCCAGCAGCGCGAACGCCGCTGCCTCGCCGGCCACCGCGATGGCGATGATCCTGACCGCGCCATAGCGGTCCATCAGCGTACCTGCGATGGGCGCGCAGATCGCCACCGTCGCGGACAGGATCAACGTCGCCAGCGACAGCTGTTCCTTGGTGTAACCGACGTCGCGGCCCAGCGCCGGCACGAACGCCCCGCTGGTATAGGCCTGCAGCCCGATCGTGCCGATCGACGCCGCGATCGTGCAGCCGAGCAGCGCCCGCCAATGCGTACGAAACTCGTTCGCCGCCGATCCGCTACCCTCTGTCACCCGGTGATCCTATCAGAACTTGAACTCGGCCGAAGCTCCGATCGTGCGCGGCTTGTTGAGGCCGACCTGGGGATAGCTGAAGGTCACCGCCGCGGTGTTGATGATCCGCGAATTGGTCAGGTTGGTGCCGTAGATCGAGAACTTCCATTTGTCTCCGACGGGGCGGATCGAGATCCGTGCGCCGAGCTCGTCACCCGGGCCGTCCTGCCAGGGCTGAGCGGTCTGGTCGGTGAAGAAGAAGTAGATCCGTCCGCGCCAGCGATAATTGAGCTCGCCGGTCAGCATCATCGAGTCCGACAGCGGCACATCCTGTTCGGCGCCGACGAAGAACTGCCATTTCGGCGTGCGCGGCAACACGTTGCCCGAGGCGTCGACCGGCTGGTCGAGCGTGTTGCGCGCGGTCGGGAAGCTGGTGAAACGCGCATCGGTATAGGCGATGTTGCCGGTCAGGCGGGTGTGGTCGGTCGGCCGCGCGGTCAGTTCGAGCTCGACGCCCTTGATCAACGCCTCGGCGGCATTGGTGATGATCGCGCCGCCGGTCGGCACGCCGGCGCGCAGCTGGAGGTTGGCGTAGTTGTTGCGATAGGCCGCCAGCGCGAAGCTGAGACGCCGGTCAAACAAATCGCCCTTGGCGCCGATCTCCCAGGATTTGTTGGTCTCGGGCGCGTAGGGCACCTGCACCGCGAACGGGTTGTAGCCGCCGGCGCGGAAACCCTTGCCGTAACCGAGGAAGAACATCAGGTCGGCATTGGGTTTGTAGACCAGCTTGCCGCGGTACGACCAGTCGGTCCACTTCGCCTCGGGCGGCGAATAGGGCGTGGTGGTCGACACATTGGTGTCGAGGTTGGTGGCGATGATGTTCGAGTTGAGGAGCTTGTGGTCCTCGGTGTAGCGGATGCCGCCGATCACCGAGAACTGGTCGGTGATGCGCCATGTCGCGTCGGCGAAGCCGGCATAGGAGCGGGTGCGCTGGGTGCCGGTATAGCGCGTCACGCCATTGGTCGGCAGCGAGAATTTCAGATTGTAGATGTCGTCCGTGTAGGCCTGGTTCTCCTGGAAATAATAGGCGCCGAGGATCCAGGAAAAGGCGCTGTGCCCGGACGATTGCAGCCGCACTTCCTGGCTGAACTGGTTGCTGTGGTCGTCATTGTGGTTGTAGCCCATCTTGGCCACGTCGAGACCGTCGGAATCGTTGGTGCCGCGCACCCAGGATTCGCGGTAGCCGGTAACCGAGATCAGGTCGACGCCGCCCAGATCATAGCTGAACTTGGCCGATACGCCGCCGGTGCTGACGATCGTGTCGGTGCCCGGGTTCAGCGAGATGCGGTTCTGGTTGAAGATCTGGTCGCGCGTCACCGGGTCGAGCGGCGTATTGGGCGTGGCGGTGCCGGCCGGGACCAGCGCGCCGCTGCCCGAGGCAAAGGTCGTCGCGGCATAGCGGAAGATCGCCGGCTGGTTCTCGGTCCAGGAATAGTCGCCGACGATGCGCATCGAGAAGGGGCCGGAGTCGTTGGTCAGCACGCCGCGCATCTGGTAGCTTTCCGAGCCGCCGATATGCTTGCCGGTGAACGGATTATAGGCCCAGCCGCGCTCGGTGACATAACCGCCCGCCAGTCGCGCGCCGAAGCCGCCGCCGAGCGGGCCGGACACCGCCGCCTGGGCGCGGAACTCGCTGGGTGAGGCGATGCTCGCCGAAACGCGGCCGGAGAAATCATGTGTCGGATCGGCGCTGCGGATCAGGATCGCGCCGGCGGTGGCGTTGCGGCCCTGCAACGTACCCTGCGGGCCGCGCACGATCTCGATCCCGCCGAGATCGAGCAGGTCGGACATGCCGATCGTCACGCCGCGCGCGAGATAGACATCGTCCATATAGATGGCGACCGGCTCGTCGCCGGTGTTGAGCGCCAGGCCGGTGGCGCCGCGCAGCGTGATGTAGGTGCGGCCGCCGCCCGAATTGCCGGCGAAATAGACGCCGGGCACGACGCCCTGCAATTCGGCGAAGTTGCGGGCATTGGTGCTCTGCAGCACCGCGGGGGATACGACGCTGATCGCGATCGGCACGTCCTGCAACCGCTCGTCGCGCTTCTGTGCGGTGACGATGATGTCGGCCTGATCGCCATTGTCGGCGGGCGCTGCGGCGGGCGGCGCGGCCGGCGCCTGCTGCGCCTCGGCCTGTCCCATCGCCAGTGCCAGCGCCCCCGCGCCGACGGTGCAGCGCAGGGCGAGCGCGGTGAGTTTGCGGGTGCCGTAGCGAGCCATATTCCCCTCCATATCGGTTTCTTTTCGTTGGTCGCTCTTTGGCGGGGGCTCGGCAGGGGTGAAATTGAAACTTGGGCGCGAAGCAATTCCATCTGGTTATCGCGGATTGCGAAATCTCATACCGTCTCTCATTATTAGTGCGGACCCGACACTGTCGGATATGGACGAGGAGCGGGCGCAATGGACCTTCGACTGATGCGCTATTTCGTCGCCTGCGTCGAAAACAAGACGATGCATGCCGCCGCCGAGGCAGTGCATGTCTCGCAGCCAGCGCTGAGCAAGGCGATCAACAATCTCGAGGCGCAACTTGGGGTCAAGCTGCTCGACCGGCGGCCGCGCGGCGTGGTGCCGACACCGTTCGGCGACACGCTCTATCGCTATGCCAAGATGATCGACAGCGATGTGCGGCGCGCGGTGGCCGAGATCGACGCGATGCGCGGCATGACGCGGGGCCTGATCGTGATCGGCGTCATCCCGACGATGAGCGGGGTGATGGCACAGGTCGCGCGCGAGGTGATGGAGACGTTGCCGGGCCTGAAGCTCAAACTGCGCATCGCCTTCTCGGCCGAACTCACCGCGGCGCTGTTCGACGGCGAACTCGATTTCGCGCTGCTGTTGCTGCCCGACGAGACGCCACCGATGGGCCTGACCTTCGAGCCGCTGGTGCGCACCGGCCCGCGTGTCGCGGTGCGGGAAGGGCATCCGCTCGCCGGGCAGAAGGCGCTGACGCTGGCCGATCTGTCGCGTTATCCGTGGCTGATCCCGGATTATCCGCCTTCGCACCGCGCGATCATCAATCGCGCCTTTCTCGACGCCGGCATGCCGCCGCCGACCGGCGCGATCGAGGTGAGCACGGTGATCTTCTTCGACGCGGTGGTGCGCGCGACCGATCTTGTGACCATCGTGCCGTCGACCTTGTTCAGCGCACGCGAGACCGGATTGGTGCCGCTCGATGTGGATTTCCCTTTCCCACGCGAGCAGGTCGGTCTGGCCTTTCGCGAGGGCAGTACGCTTCTCCCCGGCGCGCGCGCGACGATGGCGATCATCCGGGAGGAATGTCTCAAGCTGCCCGGCCAGGAGGCCGTGGTAGACTGATAATCAACAGTTATCGAAAATGGCTCCAATGCTCTTTGTCACTCAAGTCAGCGGCGGTTAGCGACCGGACAAGCGGGCAACAGGGCGCGCTATCGGCGAGGGGTTTGCACGAAAGATGGGCCGCGACGCGAGGCGATACGATCTGATTGTCGCCGGGCTCGGCCCGGTCGGCGCGGTCGCCGCGAATCTCGCCGGCGCGGCGGGGTTGCGCACGCTGGTGGTCGAGAGGGGTGAGCAGCCCTATGACAAACCCCGCGCGATCGTGTTCGATGCCGAGATCATGCGTGTCTTCGCGGCGATCGGCCTCGCCGGGGAGATCGCCGCGGTGACCAGGCCGCTCGGCGGTTCGGTCTATCTCGGCGCCGACCATGCCCCGATCCGCACCTTCCGCGCTCATCCGCGCGCGCATGACAAGGCATGGTTTCCCAGCAACCTGTTCTACCAGCCGCAACTCGAGGCGATCCTGCGCGCGGGTCTGGCGCGCTTTCCCGGTGTCACGGTAGTAACGGGCGCGTCGGTCGAGGCTGTCGCACAGGACGATCGCGGTGTGACGCTGACCGTCGCCGGACATGACGGGTCCTGGAGCGCCGAGGCTGATCACCTGTTCGCCTGCGATGGTGCGAGCAGCAGCGTGCGCAAGGCGCTGGGCATCGCGCTCGACGATATCGGCTTCGAGGAACGCTGGCTGGTGGTCGATACCGACGTCACCGGCGCGATGCGCTGGCCGGCCGATCACGATATTCCGGGCGAAGTGCGCGACGGGCGCTTCTCGCTGATGGTGTGCGATCCCGAACGGCCGGCGACCTTGATCCCCGGGCGCGGCACGCATCGCCGCTGGGAATATATGCTGCTGCCGGGCGAGCGTGACGAAGAGGTGGTGACCGATGCCTGGTTGAAGCCGCAACTCGCCAAATGGGTCGATCCCGCTGATGTGACGATCATCCGTACTGCGGTCTATCGCTTCCGCGCGCTGGTCGCCGAGCAATGGCGGCAGGGCAGGGTGTTCCTGCTCGGCGACGCCGCGCACCAGACCCCGCCCTTTTTCGGCCAGGGCATGTGCCACGGCGTCCGCGACGCCGCCCAGCTGATCTGGAAGCTGATGCTGGTGCGCGGCGAGGTCGCCGATGCGGCGATCCTCGACAGCTATCAGGCCGAGCGCGAGCCGCACGTCCGGGCGATCATTGCCGCCTCGGTCGCGGCGGGCGGCGAGGTGTGCAAGCTCGATCGCGCCGAGGCGCTGGCGCGTGACCAACGCTTCCGCGCCGCCGAGCGCGAGCGCACCGGCAGCGTTGCCATGACCGATGTGGTGCCCCCGCTCCAGGCCGGGATGATCGACCCGGCGAGCGGCGGCGAGCGCCTGCCCGAATTCGTGGTAAAAGGGGGAGAGGCCGGTGAGCGGCATATCGATATGCTGCTCGCCGGCCGCTTTACGCTCATCACGCGCGACGAGCTGGCTATGCCGGTCGTTTGGAAGCTGTTCGATGGCCAGATCGTCCGGCTAGGTCCGGGCACGTGCGAGGATGCCGATGGCCGTCTCGATACCTGGCTTGAGGCGCACGGCGCGCGCTGGGCGATCGTGCGGCCCGACCGCTACGTCTTCGCGACGGGCGCCGATGGTGGTGCGCTCGACGCGGCGTTGACGCTGCTGGAGCGTCAGCTCAACCCCGGCACCGTCCGCCAAACCAATCCGACAAGCCTGGAGGCCAGCGCGTCATGAGCCGCATCAACTATTCACTCAACCATGTCGGCATCCATGTCATCGACATCGATGTCATGACCGATTTCTACACCTCCTTCTTCGGCTTCGTCGTCACCGACGAGCGCATGGATGAAAAGCCGATCCGCTTCATGACGATGTCGCCCGACGAGCATCACCAGTTGCTGCTCGCCTGGGGGCGCGCGCCCGACAGCCCATCGACCGTGGCGCAGATTTCCTTCCTGCTCGACGACTTCGCCCAGCTCCGCCAGGTCTATGAAAAGGCGACCAGCGATCCGCGCGTGGGCAAGGTATGGACGCTCGACCATGGCAATAGCTGGACGGTCTATTTCAAGGACCCCGAGGACAATACGATCGAGACCTATGTCCACACGCCCTGGCATGTCAGCCAGCCCTACGGCACGCCGATCGACTTCGCGCTGAGCGACGCGGAAATCTACGCCAACACCGAGCGCGCCTCGCTTGCCAACCCGACCTACAAGACTGCCGAGGCCTTCCGTGCCGAGCTGGTCGAGAAGCTCGCACGATGAAGCTGGCGAGTTTCGAGATTGGCGGCCGCCGGTCGATCGGGGTGGTGCGCGGCGACGAGATCGCCGACATCGCGATCGATGGCGCATTGCCCGCGACGATGGAGGCGTTCCTGGCGCTCGGCGTCGAGGGTATGGCGCGGGCGAGAGCCTTGTCGGCGGGCGCGCCACGCCACAAGCTGGCGGAGGTCCACCTGCTCTCTCCGGTCACCCGGCCGCAGAAATATCTCGCTATCGCCGCCAATTATCAGAGCCACATCAACGAGGTACTGGCGGCCAATCCCGATTACGTGCCGCCGGTCCATCAGCGCTGGTTCACCAAGCTGCCGACCGCGACCAACGGGCCGTACGACCCGATCCCGATGCCGCCCGAATCCTCGGAACTGGATTATGAGGCCGAACTGGCTGTCGTCATCGGCACGCGTTGCCGCCGGGTCAGTGTCGCCGATGCACCGTCGGTCGTCGCCGGCTATACCGTGTGCAACGATATCAGCGTGCGCGACTGGCAGAAGCGCAGCCCGACCATCATGCTCGGCAAGGCATGGGACGGGCATGGCCCGCTCGGGCCGTGGATCGTGACGCCCGACGAGATCGGCGACCCGCACGCCCTGCGCATCACCTGCACCGTCAATGGCGAGGTGCGGCAGGACGGATCGACGGCTGAGATGATCAACAATATCTGGGAGCAGATCGCCTATCTCTCGACCGTCTTCACGCTCGAACCCGGCGATGTGATCGCCACGGGCACGCCTTTCGGCACTGGCGGCTCGGCCAAGCCGCCGCGGTATCTCAAGATCGGCGACGTGGTGCGCTGCGAAGTCGAGAAGATCGGCGTGATCGAGGGTGTCATTGCTGCGGAGGCGGTGTGAGCGCGCTATCGGACTATGCGGTCAAGCAGGAAATCCTCGACCTGCTTTACGCCCGCGCACGCGGCGCCGACCGCTTCGATCCGGCACTGATGCGCGCCTGCCATCCGGTCGACGGCACCGACAATCACGGGACCTATCAGGGCCTGATGCACGGCTTCATCGACAGTCTCGAAAAGGCGATGGCGAGCGGCCCGGTCTGCCTCGCCAAGGAGCATATCATCGCCAATGCGCTGTTCGACTTCCTGCCGAATGGCGACGTGTTCGTCGAAAGCTATCACGTCGCGCACGAAACCTTCGTGCAGGGCGAGGGCACCGTCTTCTTCCATATCGGTGGCCGTTATCTCGACACCTTCCGCGAAGTGGGCGGACGCTGGCTGATCCAGCACCGCGACATCGTCTATGACTGGTCGCGCGTCAGTCCGGGACCCCTGACATTATTCGGCTCTGCCCCGCCCGCTGATCTGCGCGGCACCCGCACCGCAGACGATCCGCTTTACCGCCATGTGCCGCGCGGAATTTTGTCAGTGCGACCAATCCACCCAGGAGAAACCATGACCGACCCCGTCCAGCGCCTGCTCGACAAGCAGGACATCGCCGAGATCCTCTATCGCCGCGCCCGCGCCGGCGATCGTTCGGATGCCGAACTGGCGCACACCTGCTATCATGAGGGCGCGACCGAGCGGCATGGCATGTTCGACGGCACCGCGGCGGAGTTCATCGATGTGGTGTCGTTCACCAAGCCCAAACCCGGATCGCCGATCAAGGGCATGATGCATGTCATCACCAACATCCTGTCCGACTTCGCCGACGACACCCACGCCTTCGTCGAAAGCTATCATGTCGCCTGGTGCCAGATGACCGACGGCACCGATGCGACGATCGGCGGTCGTTATCTCGACAAGTTCGAGAAGCGCGAGGGGCGCTGGGGCATCGTCCACCGCGATGTGATCTTCGACTGGAGCCGGGTCGAGCCCGAGACCGAGAAATTCTGGGACAAGCACCCGGCCAAGCCGTTCCTGTTTGGCAAGCGCGGTGCCGACGACCCGCTTTACGAATATACCGTCAGGGGGAAGTGACGATGCGCCGCCGTTTCGTCGATATCTCGGTGCCGCTCGAAACCGGCGTGGCGAGCGACCCGCCTGTCTCGCTGCCAAAGATCGAATATATCGACCACAAGCAATCGGTCGCCGATCTCGCGGCCTTCTTCCCTGGGCTCAAGGCCGAGGATCTGCCGGACGGGGAGGCCTGGGCGATCGAGAAGATCGAGCTGATCACCCATAACGGCACGCATCTCGACGCGCCCTATCACTTCGCCTCGACGATGAGCGGCGGCGAGCGTGCGCTGACCATCGACGAGGTGCCGCTCGAATGGTGCTTCGCGCGCGGCGTGAAGCTCGACTTCCGCCATTTCGCCGACGGCTATGTCGCCACGGCCGCCGATGTCGAAGCCGAGCTGGCGCGCATCGGTCACGAGCTCGCCCCGCTCGACATCGTGGTGGTCAACACCCGGGCGGGCGAGCGCTACGGCCATGACGACTATCTCGCCGCCGGCTGCGGCATGGGGCGCGAGGCGACGCTGTACCTCACCTCGCGCGGCGTGCGCGTGACGGGCACCGATGCGTGGAGCTGGGACGCGCCCTTCTCCTTCACTGCCCGGCGCTATGCCGAGACCGGCGATGCCTCGATCATCTGGGAAGGCCATAAGGCCGGGCGCGAGATCGGCTATTGCCACATCGAGAAGCTGCACAATCTCGAAAGCCTGCCGCCGAGCGGCTTCACCGTCAGTTGCTTCCCGGTCAAGATCCGCGCCGCCTCGGCCGGCTGGACCCGCGCCGTGGCGATCTTCGAGGATGACGCATGAAGCTGGCGACGCTGGATACCGGCGGCGACGGTACGCTGCTGATCGTCTCTCCCGACCTGACCCGCGCCGCGCGCGCTGCGGCCGCGCCGACGCTGCAGGCGGCGCTGGACGATTGGGAGAATGTCGAGCCGGCGCTGCGCCGCCAAGCCGACGCGGTCGAAGCGGGCACCATCGAGACCATCCAGGTCGACCCACAGGCGCTCGCCGCGGTGCTGCCGCGCGGCTACCAGTTCCTCGACGCTTCGGCGTTCCTCGCCCACAATCATATCCTCGCCCGCGCCTGGGGTTTCGAGCCGCGGGGCGAGGCCGAGCCGCCGCTGATGTATCAAGGCCTGTCCGATCGCTTCTACGCACCGCATGTGCCGGTGCCGTTTCGCGGCTTCGACGACGAGGTCGATTTCGAAGCGGAATATGGCGTCATCACCGATGCCGTGCCGCTGGGCATTTCGCCGGTCGAGGCACTCGACCATGTCCGGCTGCTGATCGTCATCAACGACTGGAGCCTGCGCGCCTTCGGACCCGGTGAGATGCGCGGTGGGTTCGGTTTCCTCCATGCCAAGCCGCCCAGCACCCTGTCAGCCTTCGCCGTGACGCCCGACGAACTCGGTGCCGACTGGCACGACGGACGCATCCAGTTGCCGCTGGAGGTGAAACGCAACGGCGCGCTGTTCGGCCAGCCGGTCGGTGGCGCGATGCATTTCGGCTTCGGTGATCTCATCGCCCATGCCGCCAGGACCCGGTCGCTCTGTGCCGGTACGGTGATCGGCTCCGGGACCGTCTCGAACTACGACGCCGACAAGGTCGGTTCGGCCTGCATTGCCGAGCGCCGCGCGCTCGATGCGATCGCCGGCCGGGACCTTACCCCCTATCTCCAGGCCGGCGACCTGGTCGAGCTGACCTGCCGCGATGCCGGCGGGCAGGCGATCTTCGGCGAGCTTCGCCAACGCGTGGTGGGTCACCCGTAAAGCGAATCGTCGCGACGCCAGTCACCGAATCCCCCATCGTTTTGGCGAGCATTTCGTCATCGGTGCCGCGCGCCCCTGCGCCCTGACCAGCGCCCGCCCAGGGACCGACGACACCTGACAAAATTGCTCATCACCGCGTTTATTCACTCTGTGGAGAATTAGTATTGAAATAAGCCGCAATTTGCGCCATCCTCCGCCCAACGGCGCCAGAGAGCGCGTTACCGACGCAGCATGGGGAGGATTTATGAAGGCTTGTGCATATCTGCTGGGCGCATCGGCGCTGGCATTCGCGTGGTGCGGCACCGCCGCGGCGCAGACGGCCCCCGCATCGCAGGGCCAGACGACGGCGGACGCCGCCGCGGATACGTCGGGAGACGTCATCGTCACGGCGCAGCGTCGCAAGGAAAACCTGGCGACCACGCCGGTATCCGCCTCGGTCATTTCGGGCACCGACCTTGCCAACAAGGGCGTCGCCAATGTCGATGCGCTGCAGTTCGCGGTGCCCAGCGTGGTGGTCAACAATTTCGGCCAGGGCCTCGAGTTCAACGTCCGCGGCATCGGCAAGGCCGAGCACAACACCCAGACCACGACGGGTGTCATCACCTATCGCGACGGCGTCGCCACCTTCCCGGGCTATTTCCAGGAAGAGCCCTATTTCGATATCGCCAACGTGCAGATCCTGCGCGGCCCGCAGGGCACCATCGTCGGCCAGAACGCGACGGGCGGCGCGGTGTTCGTCAACACCAATGATCCGATCATCAACGGCGGCGTGCACGGCTATTTCAACGCCAATTACGGCAACTACAATGATGCCGGCGCACAGGGCGCGGTCAATATCCCGGTCAGCGACACCTTTGCCGCGCGCGTCGCGCTGTTCGGTGAGCGCCGCGACAGCTTCTACCACATTACGGGCCCGGGCGGCGCGCCCTATACCGGCAACAAGGGCAAGGTCGGTGAGGTCGCCGGACGCATCAGCTTCCTGTGGAAGCCGAGCAGCCAGTTCTCGATCCTGTCCAAGACCGATTTCGACTATCTCGATCTCGGCGCCTATCCCGCCAGCCCGGTCGCCGACCGCAACACGCGCGACCTTTTCAACCTCAGCTACAATTCGCCCCAGGCGGCGCGCGACAAGTTCGTCCGCTCGGTGCTGCGCCTCGATTACGAGTTCGACGGCGGGGTCAAGTTCCGCTCGGTGACGGGCTTCCAGAACGGCAACACCATGTACCGGGCCGACCTCGACGGGACCGCGGCAACGGCCAACGTTGCTGCGGTGGTCGGCGTCTCGCCCGCGCAGAGGAACTACACCTTCTTCGACACCGTCACCGAGACGCAGTTCAGCCAGGAATTCAATATCATCTCGCCCGACAACCAGCGCTTCACCTGGCTGCTGGGCGCGTTCGGGGTATGGAATACCTATTTCTACCTGCCGCCCTATCAGTTCGTCATCGACGCGCCGGCGGCTAATCAGCCGCTCGGCACCGTGGCCGGCCAGTACACGCTGCAGGGCCGCAACCCCGAGCGCTCGCTGGCCGTATTCGGCCAGGTCGGCTTCAAGATCACGCCAGCGCTGACGCTCGACCTGGGCGGTCGCTATACCTCGAGCCAGTCGACCAACCATGTCGACATCAACCAGAACGGCCTCGCCCTGCGTGACGATCAACAGACCAAGTCGCACAATTTCTCCTACAAGGCGTCGCTGGGCTGGGCGGTGAACCACAATAATTACCTTTACGGGTTCATCGCCACCGGCTTCCGCCCGGGCGGGATCAACGTGCCGGTCGGATTCGGCTTTGCGACGCCGGCCTTCGGCCCGGAAAAGGTCCAGTCCTTCGAAGCCGGCTGGAAGGCCAATTTCGCCGGCGGCCATATCCGCACGACGATCGATGGCTTCTACAACAATTACAAGGGCTTCCAGGTGATCGTCGGGTATCCGACGCTGCCGGTCTTCGGGTTCGAGATCAACGTGCCCAACACGACCAAGATCTACGGCTTCGAGGCGGAAATCGACGTCAAGTTCGGCGGGTTCTCGTTCGATGCCGGGGTCAACGTGCTGCACAGCGAGCTGGGCCAATTCTATGCGCTCGACACGCGCTCTGGCCTGTCATTTTCGGCCTGCGACCCGGCGGTCGGCCCGTCGAGCACGACCTGCATCAATCTCGGTGGTCGCGAGCAGACCTATGCGCCCAACGCGACCTTCAATGTCGGCGCCGCTTATGAGTTCGACCTGGCGAACGGCGACAAGCTGACCCCGCGGGTGAATTTCGGCCATATCGCGCCGCAATGGGCGACCTTGTTCGAGAACCCCGCACAGGGAGACCGCCTGAATGATCGCAACATCCTCGGCGCGCAGATCGCCTGGCAGCACAAGAGCTGGACGGTGACCGCCTATGGCACCAACCTCACCAACCAGCATTATGTCGGCGCGCTCAACAGCGGTCTCGATTTCGCCGGCCCACCGCGCCAGTACGGCGTCAAGGTGCTGAAGACCTTCTGATCTCCCCCCATGCCGGTCGCCATGCCCGTTCAGGGCCGGCGGCCGGCCTTTTTCTTTTCCCAAGCTTTTCGAAGGCGTCATGCAACCCTACGGCCTGACCATAGACAAGTTCCTCGATCATGCCGCCAAATGGTCCCGTGACCGGCAGATCGTCGAGGCCGATGCCGGGCAGGTGTGCGGGCGCTACGACTATGCGGCGTTGCGCGAACGCAGCAACCGCATGTCGGGCGCACTGAACGCGCTGGGGCTCGCCGTCGGCGACCGCGTCGGCACGCTGGCCTGGAACACCCGGCATCATCTCGAAATCTATTATGCCGCCATGGGTGTCGGCCTGGTCTGCCATACGCTCAACCCGCGACTGACACCTGCGCATCTGGCGGCGATGATCAACGAGGCCGAAGACCGCGTGCTGGCGGTGGCGGTCGACCTGATGCCGTTGCTGCGCGAGGTCGCGCCGCTGTGCCCGAATATCGAGCATGTCATCGTTATCGACGCTCCGGCAGGGCCGGCTGACGACCTCGGGCCGCATCCGGCGCGCATCTGGTCGTTCGAGGCGCTGCTCGAGACGCATGGCGCCGCCTGTCTATGGGGCGCCTTCGACGAGAACAGCCCGGCCGGGCTGTGCTACACCTCGGGAACGACGGGCAGCCCCAAGGGCGTCGTCTATACCCACCGCTCGAACTACCTCCACACGCTGCGCTCGCTGCAGGCGGATTCGATGGCGCTGACGGGTGACGACGTGTTGCTGCTCGGCGTGCCGATGTTCCATGCCAATGGCTGGGGCCTGCCGTTCGCCGCGCCCGCCGCGGGCGCGAAGCTGGTCCTGCCCGGGCGCGCGCTCGATGGCGCCAGCCTCGCCCGGCTGATGCGCGAAGAGGGCGTGACGATCGCCGTCGGCGTGCAGACATTATGGCTCGGGCTGGTCGATCACCTCGACGCGACCGGCGGCGAGCTGCCCGCGCTGCGGCGCGTGCTGATCGGCGGATCGAGCTGTCCCGATGCGCTGATCCGCAAGATGGAAGAGCGGCTCGGCGCCCGGGTGCAGCCCAGCTGGGGCATGACCGAATTGTCGCCGATGGGCACGATCGCACCGCCGGGCGCACCATCGGTGCTGGGGGCGTCGGGCCGTGCGCCGATGGGGCTCGATCTCAAGCTGACCGATGCCTCGGGCAACACGCTCGACCCGCAGCGCGACATACTCGGCCACCTAAAGGTCAAGGGACCGAGCGTGATCGAACGCTATTTCAAGGCCGGGACCAGCGCGCTCGACGACGAGGGCTATTTCGACACCGGCGACCTCGCGATGATCGACCGGGACGGCAATCTGACCATCTGCGGACGTGCCAAGGACTTGATCAAGTCGGGCGGCGAATGGATCAACCCGACCGAGATCGAGGCGATCATCGGCCGCCATCCCAGCGTCCGCCACGTCGCGGTCATCGCCCGGCCCGACGTCAAATGGGGCGAGCGCCCGGTGTTGATCGTGGAGACGCAGGGCGAAAGCGGAGACCCCGGGACGCTGCTCCGCCTGTTGCGCGGCAAGGTCGCCGACTGGTGGATTCCCGATCAGGTCGCCGAGGTGGCGACCATGCCGCTGGCTGCGACGGGCAAGATCGACAAGCTCCGGCTGAGCGCCGACTATGCCGAGGGGCGGATCGCGGTGAGCAAGGTGGCGCGGTCTTAAAGCGGCCCTCAGGGAATCGTTGCGAAATGCCGCCGCACTTCCTCCACCGTCACCCTGAACTTGTTTCAGGGTCCATGCGCGGTCCGAGTTCCCAAGGGCGCCGCTCCTGGTTCAACTGATCGCGCATGGATGCTGAAACAAGTTCAGCATGACGATCGAATTTTGCGATGTTTTTCTAAAGCCTCACTCGCACCCCGCCGCCCTGGCCGGCAGTTTCGGTGAGGCCAGCCCGACATTCCAGTTCCAGCCGAGCTTGCCCGTGGCCCGGCGCCGGCACACCACCGCCTCGTTGAGCGCATACATGCCCGGCATCAGCCCCGTCTCGGGATGCGGCGCGTCGGTGAAATGCATGAAGGCCTGGCTGGTGCCATAGGCCGGCCAGGCCGGTCCATTGCCCGCCACCGGCTTTCCGGTTTTCGCGAAGCTGGCCCAGTAATCGGCCATCGCGTCGGACAGGGCATGCTCGCCGGCAGCGTCGGGGATGCGCGGCCAGTGCGGCGGCGTGCGGTCGAGATTGGCGAAGACGAAGGGCAGTTCGCTGGCATGGAAAGCGTGCAGCCCGGCATCGTCCGCCGCCGGATAGCCATGATCCCACAGATAGAGATAGGCCGGCTGCCCGGTCGCGGTCTGGTTGCGCGCCATGCGTTCGGCGGTCCAGCCATAGAGCATGTCGCGGGTCGTCGCGATGATGCTCTCCTTGTAGGTCGCCGCGGGATAGAGCTTGAGGAAAGCGTCGGCCAGGTCACCATAACGGTCGCGGATCGTCGCTTCATATTCCGCCGCGGTGGCCGGCGGCTTGGGCGCGAGCACCATCAGCGAGCGGATCTCGCCCTGGTTGAAGCCGACCAGCAGCGGCACATGCGCCTGCCTGCCGGCCTCGAAATAGGACACCATCTGCTCGGGCAGCACAGTCCCGTCGACCACGCCGAACGGCGCGAAGCCGAGCTTCGCCGCGCTGTCGGTCAGCGTCTGCGCGTCGATACCACGCAGGTCGGCGACACCCGGCGCCTGCAGGCCGGCGGAAAGCATCTGCCCCACCGCCTCGCCCGATGGCGCGCCATAGACGCTGTGCTTCAGCTCCTGCATCGACACCATATAGCCGCTCTCGCTGATCGCCTTGGCGAACAGCCCGCGCGCGGCCGGCGAACCCAGCAGGTACATCACACTCAGGCCGCCGGCGGATTCGCCAGCGATCGTGACGTTGGCGGCATCGCCGCCGAACGCGGCTATATTGGCCCGGACCCATTTGAGCGCGGCGACCTGGTCGAGCAGCCCGTAATTGCCCGACACATGTTGCGAGGATTCGGCGCTGAGCCCCGGATGCGCCAGCCAGCCGAGCATGCCGAGCCGGTAGTTGATCGACACCACGATCACGCCGCGCGCAGCGAGCTTGCGGCCGTCATAGAGCGCCTCGCGGCTCGACCCGCCGCTGAGCGCGCCGCCATGGATCCACAAGAACACCGGCGCCCTGGCCGCGTTCTTCGGTGCCCAGACGTTGAGCGTCAGGCAATCCTCGCTGGTCGCGAACTGCTCGCCCGAATAGACCGACTCGGCCTTGCTTTGCGGGTGGATGCAGGCCGGGCCGAACGCCGTGGCATCGCGCGCGCCCGACCAGCGCGGCATCGCTACCGGCGGTTGCCAGCGCCGCCCTCCGATCGGCGGCAGGGCATAGGGGATGCCCTTGAATATGCGGATATCGCCCTCGGCCTGGCCGCGCACCGCACCCGACGGCGCGTCGACGATGGGGGTGGTATCCTGCGCCGCGACGGGCGCCGTCACGGCGAGACAGGCAAGGGCGATCAGGCGACGAAACGGAATCATGCGGCAACCTCTCCTTCGGCGCGCAGGACGCGCGCCAGCCACAGGAACAACAGGATAGCGATCAGGTAGAAGGGGGTAAGCGTGTAGAGCGCGATCTGCAGCGCATGGGCATGACCATGCGCGGCGAACCAGTCGCTCGCCCAGCCGACATAGGTCGGGCCGAGACCCAGGCCGATGAAGTTCATCACCAGCAGCAGCAGGGCGCCGGCCAGCACGCGCTGATCGGGGCGCACCTCCTCCTGCGTCAGCGCGACCGAGGCGGAGAGATAGAAATAGTTGAGCACCATCGTCACGGTCAGCAGGATCAGCGCGAGCGGCCAGCCCGGCGCCCAGATGAAGGCGACATAAAAAGGCAGGGCGATCGCCAGCGATGCTGCCGGCCCCATGGCGTAGACGACGCGCGAGCGCTGCGAGAGGCGATCGATCACGCGGCCCGAAATGACCATGCCCGAGCCCATGCCGATCAGCATTGCCAGCGCGTACCACACCGCAATCTCGTGAAAGACCATGCCCTTCTCGCGCATCAGGAACAGCACCGCGAAATTGCCCAGGCCGTAGGTGACGAACTGGGTCGCGCCGCCGCCGAGCGCGGCGAGCATCAGCACCTTGTGGGTGAAGAACATCCGCACCGTGCCCCAGAAGGCGACCTTGTCCATGGGGCGTGACGCGACGGGGTCGAACTGGCCGCGCACCGGCTCGCGTAGCAACAGCTTGACCAGAAGGGCGGTGACCA
Source organism: Pseudomonadota bacterium (assembly GCA_040390605.1). Lineage (GTDB taxonomy): Bacteria > Pseudomonadota > Alphaproteobacteria > Sphingomonadales > Sphingomonadaceae > Sphingomonas. The sequence goes on along the minus strand of JAZJXZ010000044.1, from coordinate 12,895 downwards.
CGCCTACCGCGCCGATGCCGATAAAGGCGTAACGCCAGTCGAAATGGTCGGCGATCGTCGCGCCGAACGCGATGCCCAGCGCCGCGCCGATCGGCGGGCCGAGATTGAACGTGCCAAAGGCCATGCCGCGTTTTCCCGGCGGGAAGCTGTCGGCGATGATCGCATAGGAAGGCGGCACGCCCCCGGCTTCGCCGAAGCCGACCGTCATCCGCGCCACCACCATCTGCGGGAAGGTCGCGGCGAGCCCGCAGGCGATCGTCGCCGCGCTCCAGATCGCACAGGCGAGCGACAGCACGCCGACGCGGTTGGTGCGATCGGCGAACCAGCCGACGGGGATGGCGATGAAGCAGTAGAACATCGCGAAATACAGCCCGCCGATCAGCCCGAGCTGCCCGTCGCGAAGGTGCAGCGTGTCCTGGATCGGCTTGGCGAGGATGCTCAGCAGCTGACGGTCGAGGAAGTTGATCACGTACACGAAGGTCAGCACGAACAGCAGGATGCCCGTGCGCGTGCCGGGCGCGCGCTGTGGCGCCGCTTCGCTGGTGGCTTCGGTGCCCACGCATCCTCCGTATATCTTATCGTTACCGGCATCATGCGAGCGCACCCATGCGCTGTCAAACGAACATTCTCATGTGGGTGAATATTCGTCGAGCAACCGCGACATGGCTTGACGCTGGCCCCGCTGGGCTGGAAGGACGGTATCGTGACACAGCCAGTGAAACGACCCCGCAAGGCCGAGCAGCGCGCCGAAACGATGGAACTGATCCTCGACACGGCCGAGGACCTGTTCTCCAAGCACGGCCTCCACGGCGTGACGTTGAAGGAGGTCGCCAAGCGCGTCGGCGTCCATCACACGCTGCTCAATTATTATTTCGCCGACAAGAAGGCGTTGTTCGACGCGGTGTTCGCGCGCCGTGCGGTAGTGACCAGCGAGCGGCGCATGCGCGTGCTCGACGAATATGACGCCGCGACCGGCGGCAAGCCGACGATCGAGGGAGCGTTGCGCGCCTTTCTCGACACCGACCTCGACCTCTACATCCAGGGCGGCGAGGGCTGGAAGAATTATGCCAAGCTCGGCGCGCAGGTCGCCAACACGCCGGAATGGGGCGCGGAGCTGATGGATACGCACTTCGATCCCGTCGTGCTGCGGCTGATCGGCCTGCTCAAAAAGGCGCTGCCGGATTGCCCCGAAGAACGGATCTTCTGGGGCTATCAGTTCGTGACCGGCGCGCTGATGCTGACGCTGGCGCGCACCGGGCGGATCGACAAGCTATCCGGGGGGCTGTGCAAGTCCGAGGATTTCAGCGCCGCCAAGGAGCATATGGCGCTGTTCATGGCCGGCGGCTTCCTCGCCATCTGCCGCGGGCACGCCGACTGACGCGTGCCGTAGCCGGCTCCTGTTGTAGGCCGTCACCCCGAACTTGTTGGCGCCTGTCCCGTTTAGACAAGGTCCACCCCGGTCTTCGCCGGGGGGCATCTTTTTCCCCTGTTTGAAGGGGATAAGCACCAAACAAGTTCAGCATGACGGCGCAGTTGAAGGTAGCGTCGCAAATGGGGGCTACCGCCGCGGCTTGACGAAGCGCAGCGCATATTGATCGGTCTGGCCCTGAACCTTCTTGTCGAAGATCGGCAGGCTGTGATCGTCGCTGTCGCGGTGTAGGAAGGTCCCTTCCGCCTGTAGCTTGAATCCGGCCGCGGTGACCTCGCGGATCACCTGCGCCTTTTCGATGCGGTGCAGCCTGGTGATGGTCGCGACATCGGTACCGGTACCGGCCGGCGCCTCATGGTCGAGCACCATGAACACGCCGCCCGGCTTCAGCGCATTGAACACGCCGCGATCGAACGCGGCGGTGTCGACAACGCCATATTCGGCGATCTTGAGATCATGGTAATTCTGCGTCACCCAGGCGATGTCGAGCGGCTTGGGGAAACGCACGGTGCCGAACGCCGCCGCGTCTATCGAGACATTGGCCAGCTTGCCGTCGGCGAGCAGTGCCCGGTCGGCCTTGACCGAACCGCGCCAGACCGAATTCTCGATCGCATAGACATGACCGGTCGGCCCCACCGCGTCGCTCAGCATCCGCGTGAAGTAGCCGCCGCCGGGATAGAATTCCCCGACGATCATGCCGGGCTTCACCCCGGCAAAGGCGAGCGTTTCTGCCGGCTTGCGGTTGACGTCGGTGCTGGTGTCGGCCGTCGGCCGGCTCGGATCGGCCACCGCGGCGGCGATGTTTTGCGGCAGTCCCGCCGATTGTGCCTCCAATATGCCGAGCGGCAGCGCCGCCATCGACAATGCCGCCGCGACCAATGCCCTGCGCATGCGATTTCTTCCCCTGATGAATAGCCCGATGGTCGAAGGTATAGCCGACAGGGCGATCTGTCGCGCGCCGATCCGACGAACGGGCGCCACGTACGACAAACGGTTCATACTCTGCGCCATTTGCCTTCACACATTTCACTATGTTGATAATGAAGATGTGTGGGATTATGCCATGGCCAAACGAGCAGAAGGATCTTCACATGACACTCAACGGACGCGTCGCGATCGTCACCGGTGCCGGCGGCGGGCTCGGCCGCGCGCATGCACTGTTCCTCGCGCGGCAAGGCGCGCGCGTCGTGATCAACGATCTGGGCCTCGAAGCGGCCGAACGCGTCGGCACCGAGATCGTCGCGGCGGGGGGCGAGGCGATCGCCGTGGCCGGATCGGTCACCGACGAGGCGGCGGTCGCGGCGATGGTCGAACAGGTGATGGACAGCTGGGGGCGGATCGACATCCTGATCAACAATGCCGGCATCCTGCGCGACAAGAGCTTCGCCAAGATGACGCTCGATGATTTCCGCCTGGTGGTCGACGTCCATTTGATGGGCGCGGTGATCTGCAGCAAGGCGGTGTGGGAGATCATGCGTGCGCAGGGCCATGGCCGTATCGTCATGACGACCTCGTCGTCGGGCCTGTACGGCAATTTCGGCCAGGCCAATTACGGTGCCGCCAAGATGGCACTGGTCGGGCTGATGCAGACGCTCGCCATCGAGGGTGAGAAATACGGCATCCGCGTCAACTGCCTCGCCCCCACCGCGGCGACACAAATGACCCAGGGCGTCCTGTCGCCCGAGGGACTCGATCTGCTCGACCCGGCGCTGGTCAGCCCCGGCCTGCTCGCGCTGGTCGGCGAGGACGCGCCGACCCGCGCCATCCTCTGCGCCGGCGCCGGCCATTTCGCCACCGCCAGCATCACCCTGTCGCAGGGCCGCCATATCGGCGCCGGCGCCGATGCCGGCGAGCAGCTGGTCGCGCATTGGAGCGAGGTCGCCGACCGCGCCGGCGATATCGTCCCGGCCTATGGCTTCACCCAGGCCGAGCGCGAGCTGGCCAGCGCGGGCACTGGCGTGCCGGTCGCAGCGACGGTGCGCTGAGGATGGGCGGCAGGGGGATGCCTCGGCGAAGGTCGCCGGGCAACCTCGGCCGAGGCTGCCGAAACAGCGGCGGGATGTTTCTGGGCTAGCCTGTCAAAGCCCGCGCGTGACCGCTGCTCGGGCGTAAGCCGCCTGGCGGCTAGGCGCCCAATCTCGGCATTCAGCCTGACCCGGCGCAGGCACGCGATTTGCCGTTCGTTCAGTCCTCGCCGATCGTCGTGATGCCTCTCGAACCGGCTTTGCGACGGTGCCCAAATAAATTGTGATGGACCTTCGGCAATGCCTATGGTGAGCAACCGGGATGTCCGCCAAGGAAGGGTTGCCTGGCCCGTTTGCAGGCCTCACCAATCGGGAACTGGAAGTTCTTCGGCTGCTGGCGGCCGGTCATACGGCCAAGACCATCGCGCATCGGCTTGGCCGCTCGGAAACGTCGATCAACGAACGTCTTCGTGATGCGCGACGCAAAACGGGCGTGGGGAGCAGCAGAGAACTGGCGCGCATCCTGGACGCCCAAAAAATTTGGGACAAAAAAATCGATCTTTCGGCGGAGGGGTCGGCGAGCGACAGCGTCTCGCAGCCCGCAACCCGGGGCGCCAAACCGTCGAAAGGACTAATTGCCATGCTTATCGCGATGTCTGCGGCCGCCGCCGCAATGATGTTCACGCTAGCACCTTCGGTCGAGCAAGGATCGACACCGCGGGCCATAAAAATCAGCGCAAACAAGCAGCCGCCCTTGGTCGGAATCTGGTCACTCGACGTCGCCCGCATTCCCCAGGCGGAGCGGCCACGGGCAGTGACGATCACCTTTCGCGTTTCACAGGACCAGAAGTGGACAACGCTCGTCGAAATCGTTGCGCCTGATGGTTCCATCCAGCGCGCGGAATCGACCGCCGCTCTGGACGGTGTCCCTGTAGCCATCGCCGGCAACATGGGTTTCGTCGATACGGTTGCGCTGCGCCAACCGGCGCCGAACGCGCTGGTTATGACCTTGGGAAAGGATGGCGCTCCGCTATCGACCCGTGTCTATACCGTCACCGCGGATCGAAAATCGATGACGGAAACGATCGTCTGGCCCGGCAAGGATCTTCCGAAACTGGAAACAACGTATTTCAGGCGGATCGGCTGACGCGAGGCCAACGCATCGGCGGTGGGTTCCGCTGCATCTTACGGTAGCTCGGCTGGCGGATCGCGCGACAAGTGTAGCGCGCCCGACCCGGGCCGATGCGCCAGTCTCGGACGAAACCGCTCGGCCCACCTGATTCAACCCTGCGCCATCGCTGCTACCCTGCCGTCAGCCCGCGCCGACCCCCGGTTGCCAGAGGATGCTGCATGATGGATTCGAACCCGCCACCCCTTCGCCGCCGCGATGTAACGCGCGCGAAAACAGCGCGCTCCCCCATAAATGGGAAAGTAACCAGCAAGTAAGCCGATGTTGAATTTTGCGTTGAACGATGTTGGAAAAAACGCGCTCGTCCAGCGCGATAGTCTCGCCCGCAAGAAAAGGCGCGCGCCAATCCATCAAGCAAGGAAACCCCCGTCGGTCTTCAAAACCCCCTTTATACTTCCGGCGCTGAAATATCGCTCGACCATGATGACTTGTGCGTCCGCCGGCTATGCTTCCGCCCCCGTCTGCCCTCCATCCGCCCGCGCCGCACGGCGTGATTCAACCGCCGCGCCGCTCTTGCTACACCGCTCGACCAACGTGCACGCCCTGCCGGGCTGCGACCCGCTCTTTCTCATTGCCGGACCAGCAACACCCTGGCGCTGCGCCACCACGCCACGCGCCCGGCCGATCGCGGACATCGTCGCGACCCGCCGCGGCACCAGCCATCTGCCATCGGCCGGCCGCATCCTCCACCGCCACCGCTCCGCCGGTCAGGCGGTAACCGGGACCCCCGGCTCGGCGACCTCGCCGCGCCGCCAACGCCGGCCGAACAGCAGCACCAAAGTCGGCAGCATCGTCAGCACTAGCGGAGCGCCGATCGCCAGCCCGAAGATGATCGCGGTGGCGAGCGGCTTTTGCAGCCCGGCGCCGCGGCTCATGCCGAGCGCGAGCGGCGCGAGCGTCAGGATCGCGATCAGCGCCGACATGACGATCGGCCTGAGCCGCGCCTTGCCCGCATGGAGCAGCGACGCCGCATCGACGCGCTCGCCAGGCACCAGTTCGGCAAGGTAGAAGATCGCCAGCTCGGTGAGCATGCCGACCACCATGGTCAGGCCCATCAGTGCCGAGATGTCGAGCTCGGTGCCCGTGATCCACAGGCCGAAGAACACCGCGGTTGTCGACAGCAGCACCGTCGCGATCACCGCGCTGGTGAACGCCCAGTTCTCGAACATCAGCGTCAGCAGCAGCGCGGACAGCAACAGGGCTGCGACGAACACCGTGGTCAGGTCCCTGAACGACTGGGTCTGTTGCGCGTAAAGGCCGCCATAATCGACCCGCACGCCCGCCGGCAGGTGCAGCCCGGCGACGGCGGCGCGCACCTCCTTCATCGCCGAACCGAGATCCTTGCCCTCGAGCCGCGCGGTGACCGGGATGAATGGCGCGAGATCCTCACGCGTCACCTGGCGCTGTCCCGCCGCGATGCTGACCGAAGCGATCGCGCGCAGCGCGACCGACCGGCCGTCGGCCGCGCGTACGGTCAATGCGCCGAGGTCATCGGCGCGGCGGCGCAGGTCCTGCGGCAGGCGTACACGGACATCGACGACCTGCTCGCCGGCGAGGATCTGCGTCGCGACCGTGCCGCCGATCTGCGTCTCGACCTGCTTGGCGACGAGATCGGGATCGAGCCCGGCCATCGCCGCGGCGGCGCGATCGACCTTGATGATTACCGCGTCGCCGGCCACGCGCAGCCCGCTCGCCACCTCGACCACCCCGTCGATCTTGCCCATCGCGGCGGCCACCTTGCCGGCGGAATCCTCGAGCTGCTTCGCATCGTCGCCGAACAGCTTGACCTCGATCGGCTGCGGCACCGCAGTGAGGTCGCCGATCAGATCCTCCATCAGCTGCGCGGTCTCGATCGCCAGCCCCGGCACCTGGCTTTCGACCTTGCCGCGGACCTCGGCCATCACCTCTTCGATGTCGCGGCGCGAACCGCCCTTCAGGCGGATGAAGAAATCGCCCTCATCGGCCTCGGTCAGGCCGCCGCCGAGCTGCACGCCGGTACGCCGCGAATAGCTCGACACCTCGGGCGTCGCCTGGATGATCTTCTCGACCTGGCGCAGCAGCCGGTCGGTATCGCTCAGCGCGGCGCCGGGCTTGGCCTTGTAGTCGAGGATGAAACCGCCCTCGTCCATCACCGGCATGAACCCCGACTGGAGATGCGTCCAGGACAGCACGCCGATTGCCAGCATCACCGCTGCGGCGATGCCGGCGATCAGACCGGGCCGGGCGAAGGCGCGTGCCGCGACTTTCACATAACGCTCCGAGATCATGTCGATGAAGAAGTCGCCGCGGTCGGCCGCCTCCGCGTCCTTCAGCGTCAGCCAGTGCTCGGCGACGATCGGCAGCACGAAGCGGGCGTAGAGCAACGACACCGCGAGCGCCGCGACCATCGTCACCGCCAACGCCTGGAAAAAGCCGCCAGTCACGCCGGTGATGAAGGCCAAAGGCACGAACACCACGATCGTCGCCATGGTCGAGCCGAGCAGCGGCTTGCCCATCTCGCGCGCCGCGTCGAGGATCGAGACGCGCTCCTTGTCGCGATCGCCTTCCTGCAAACGGCGCATGAGGAACTCGATCATCACCACGGCATCGTCGACGACCAGCCCGACCGCGGCCGCCATGCCGCCGAGCGTCATCATGTTGAAGCTCATATGGAAGACGTAGAGCACGAGGCAGGCGGCGGCGAGCACCGCCGGCAGCAGGCCGGCGGTAATGATCATCGAGCGCCAGCTGCGCAGGAACAGGAACAGCACGAGGCCGGCGAGCGCCGCGCCAAGCAGGATGGCATCGCGCACCGCCGTCGCCGCGCCGGTGACCAGTTCGGACTGGTCGTAGAAGGGGCTGACCTTGACGTCGTCGGGCAGCGCGACGTCCTTCAGCCGCGCATTGACCTCTTTGACCAGCGCGACGGCGTCGGCGGTCGGCGTCTGGCGGATATTGACCAGCACGGCATTGGCGCCGTTCGAGGTGACCTTGGTCCATACCGGCGCCGCGGCGCGGCGCACGGTGGCGATCTGGCCGAGCGTGGCGACCCCGGCGGCGGTGCCGGCCTTGACCGGGATGGCGGCGATATCGGCTTCGCTGGGAAGCTTGTTCTCGACCAAAGCGAGGTAGAGCCGGTGCCGATCCTCGATCCTGCCCACCGCGGCGACGCTGTTGGCGCTGCCGAGCGCCGCGGTGACATCGGTCATCGACAGGCCGAGCGCCTGCAATCGGGCGGGGTCGACCTCGACCTCGACCTCGGGATTGGCGCCGCCCAGCACGTCGACCCCGGCCACGCCAGGCACGGTCGACAGCAAGGGCCGCAATTGCAGTTCGGCGAGCCTGGCCAACGCCACCCCGTCGCGCTTGTTCGAGGTCAGCGACAGGCCGAGCACCGGGAAGATCGTCGGGTCGGAACGGCGCACGGTGAAGCGCGTGCCCGCCGGCAGATCGGGCAGGATCGTTGCCAGCGCGCCCTGCGTCGCATTGGTCGCGGCGACCATGTCGTCGCCCCAATTGAAGCCGAGGGCGATCTCGGCCGTGCCGCGGCTGGTGGTCGAGCGCACCTGCTTGACGCCGGGAATCTCACGCAGCGCGATCTCGGCCGGACGGGTGATGTCTGCGGCCATCTGGTCGGCGTCGCGCTCGCCCGCGTCGATCGATACCACGACGCGCGGATAATCGATGTGCGGGAACAGCGTCACCGGCAGCCGCGTCGCCGCGACCAGCCCGCCAAGCGTGATCAGGAACACCATCAGCCAGATCGAGCGCGCATGACGCCGCATCAGCGCGGTCATTTGCCGGCTCCGGCTTCGCGCACCTTCATGCCGTCCTCCAGCGCGGTCCCGCCTTCGGTGACGACGCGGTCGCCCGGGTTGAGCCCCTTGAGGATCTGGATGCGATCGCCCGACGAATTGCCCGGCGAGACGTCGACGCTCCTGGCCACGCCGTTCCTGACCACAAAGACATAGGAGCGCCCACCATCGTCGAGCAGCGCGGCATAGGGGATGCTGACCCCGGTCGAGGTCGCGCCGACCGACAAGCTACCGCGCAGCGGCTCGCCCGCGCCGAGCCCGCTGCCCGGCACGCGGGCGTAGACCGAGGCGAGGCGCGTCGCCGGGTCGATCTGCGGGTCGACGCCGACCACGCTCACCGTCATGGCGTGGCTGCCGTCGATCACCGCGATGCGGATCGGCTGGCCCGGCCGCACGCGCTGCGCCACCACCGGATCGACGCCGAAGCGCGCGCGGACGTCACCGCTCGCGCCGATCGTCGCGATCGTCGTGCCGGCGGCGAGCTGATCGCCGGGCTTGGCGGCCAGACCCTGCACCGTGCCCGCGCCGGGCGCACGCAACACGGCGTAGCCGCCACGGATGCCGAGATTGTTGCGTGTCGCGCTGGCCGTGGCGAGCGCCCCCCGCGCGGTCTCGACATCGGCATCGCTGACCAGGCCATCGGCGCGCATGCGCAGCGCGCGCCGGTAGGCGGCGGCGGCGGTCGCCGCGTCGCTCGACGCCTTGGCGATCTCGGTGCGCGTCGCCGGACTCGGCCGCAGCGTGACGATCACCTGACCCGCGCCGACCGCGGTACCGGTCGGCGCGTTGATCGTCGCGACGATCGCCTCGGCGGGCACGACGATCGCGCGCGCCGCGCCGGGGCCGGCCTCGGTCGCGCCGTAGACGGTCAGGCCGTCGCTCGCCGAGCCGAGCGTTGCCGCCGCGGTGCGCACTTGCGCTACGGCCTCGGGCGCCTTGTCTTCTTCCGTCGCGGCCCCGCCGCATCCGGCGAGCAACAGCAGGGACAAAAGCGGGAGACGGGTGTTCATTTGGTCCATCCTTCGGCGGGCCCGCCCGACAGCAATTCGAGCGCGATGGTCTGCTCGGCGATCTGCTGGCCGAGCTGGAGGAGGGTGAGCCTGCGGTCGCGCAGCGCCTGCAGCGCGGTGTCGGCGGTGGCGCGCGACAGGTCGCCGCGCGCCGCGGCGCGCTCGGTCGCCGCGGCGTATTTCTCGATCGCCGGCAATTGCCCGGACAGGTCGGCCTGCTGGCGCCGCAGCAGCGTCAGCCCGGCGACGGCCGCATCGATCTCGGCGCGGGTCTGGAACAGCCGCGCATCATATTCGGCGCGCAGTTGTTCGCGCGTGGCGCGGGCAATGGCGATGCCGCCGCGGTTGCGATTCCACAGCGGCAGGTTGAAGCCGATCTGCGGGCCGAGCGTGCGGTTGTTCGCGGTGTCGCGGGCATAGGCCATGGTCAGCGACAGATTGGGGAACTGGTCGAGCACCGCCTTGTGCAGATCGGCCTCGGCGACGCCGTAACCAGCGCGCAACGCCTGCAGGTCGAGCCGCCGTTCCATCGCCTGCGCGGTCAGCACCGCTGCGGATGGCGGCACCGGCGATGCATCGGGCGCGGCGAGCCGCAGCACCGTTTCGGGCGGCAGGCCGAGCTGCTTGTTGAGATCGGCGCGCGCGGTGGCGAGGTCGTTCTCGGCGGTGCGCGCCTTGGTCGACGCGTCGAGCAGCGCCTGGCGCCGCGTATCGAGCTCGCCCGCGGCGATGTCGCCGCGCCCGGCGGCGCGCCCCGCCGCGTCGAACAGCTTCTGCGCCGCCGCGGCGCTGCTCTGCGCGACCTTCAGCTGTTCTTGAAGCGCCAGCACGCGTACGCCCTGAAGCCGCGCCTGACCCGCCGTCTGCCACTCGGCCCAGGCGAGATCGAGCCGCACCTGACGCTTCGCCGCCTCGCCCGACTCCCGGGTTACGCGAGCCGTACGCAGCGCGTTGAGGTCGAACCCGATCTGCCCGCCGAAGCCGTTATACTCGTCCGGCCCGGTGAGCAGCTTGTCGAAGCTGCCCTGAAAACTCGGATCGGGCAGCAGCCGCGCCGAGAAGGCCTGCGCGTCGGTGACCCCGGCCTTGGCCCGCTGCGCCTTGAGGTCGGGATTCTCCAGTACAGCGATCACCGCCAGCGCATTCGGCGTCAGCGGCGCCGACAGGTCGATCGGCTGGGGCGTCAGATAGGGCCGGTCGATCTTCGCCGCGTCCACCGACAGGATCGCCGGGTCGGGTGCCGCCAGCACGTCGGCCGGCGCGGCGAGCGGCCTTGGCGCGTAGCTCGCGCAGCCGCCGAGCAGGCTCGCAGCGAGCAGGGGGAGGAGCGAGCGCCTCACCGCGGCCCGCCCGGCAGGATGACCATTGCTTTGGCTCCGGGATGATTATCGTGAAGCGCGGCGCTGCCGCCATGGGCATGGGCGATCGCCGCGACGAGGCTGAGGCCAAGCCCGTGGCCGGGGGTCGAACGGCTGTCCTCCAGCCGGGTGAAGCGCGCGAACACCCGCTCGCGATCGGCCTCGGGCACACCGGCTCCGCGGTCGCCCACCGATAGCACCACATCGCCGCCCTGACGCTTCAGGCCGATCGCGATCGGCGTGCCCGCCGGCGTGTGGCGCAGCGCATTGTCGAGCAGGTTGACCCCCGCCTGCGCGAGCAGCTCACGATTGCCCTCGATCTCGATGCCGGCCTCGATGTCGCGCGCCAGCGTGCGTCCGGCATCTTCGATCGAGGGCTGGTAGCTGTCGGCGATGTCGGCGATCAGCCCGCTCAGATCGAGCGGCCGCATGCGGACGCCCGCGCCGCCGGCCTCGATCTCGGAGATACCGAGGATCGCGGCGAACAAGGCGAGCATGTCGTCGGTCTGGTCGATCGCCGCCTCCATCGCCTGCTTCAGGGTGGCGGGCTCGTCCGGCCCGTCCGCGGCGAGTTCGAGCTTCTGGCGCAGCCGCGTCAGGGGGGTGCGCAGGTCGTGCGCGACGTCGCCTGACACCTGGCGCAGATTGTCGAGCAGGCCGGCGATACGTTCGAGCATGCGGTTGAGCGTCGCCGACAAGCGGTCGAACTCGTCCCCACTCCCCTTGAGCGCGATCCGGTGCGTCAGGTCGCCGGCGATGATCGCCTCGGCGGTGCGGTTGATCGTGTCGATGCGGCGTTGCAGCACCCGGCCGAGCAGGAAGGCGCCGGCGACCGCGATCGCCACGATCAGCCCGAACGCGGCGGCGAACAGCGGCACCATGCGCTTGTCGAGCTTTTCCAGCGCCTCGGGATCCGAACCCACGATCAGCAACCCGCCATCGGCGGTGCGCGAGGCGAACACCCGGGTGTCGTCGGGCTGGCCGTTCTTCTTGCGGAAATCCATCGACGACCAGCCGACCCGCGGGGCGGCGACGAACGGCTCGCCGCTGATTTGCCGCCCGCGCGCGTCGAGCAGGGCGTAGCGCATATCGCCATGTTCCTGCGCCGCGCGGGTGGCGATGGCGCGGGCCAGCCCGCCCTGCTGATTGCCTGCGTCGAGCAGCACCGCGGCGCGCTCGGTCATCACGCGTTGGTCGAGCTCGTAGCGCAGCTCGCGGCGCACCGCCCAATACATGCCGCTGCCCAGCACCAGCGCCAATGCCGTAAAGGCCAGGCTGAAAAAGGCAGCAAAGCGGAAGGCGGTCGAGGGCAGTCTAGGCATCGATCAGATAACCCGCACCGCGCACCGTATGGATCACGTCGTTCCCAGGCCCCGTGAACCCGGCATTGAGCTTGGAGCGCAGTCGGCTGACATGCGTCTCGACGATGTTGGTCTTGGGGTCGAAATGGAAATCCCACACCCGCTCGAGCAGCATGGTGCGCGTCACGATGCGCCCGGCATTGCGCATCAGCTCCTCGAGCAGGGCGAATTCGCGCGGCTGCAGGTCGATGCGCTGCCCCGCGCGGCGCACCTCGCGCTTCAACAGGTTCATCTCGACCGGTCCCGCGCGCAGCATCGTCTCGGCGCTGACCCCGGCCGGCCGGCGCGCCAGCGCGTTGAGCCGCGCGGTCAACTCGGTGAAGGCGAAGGGCTTGACCAGATAATCGTCGGCGCCGGCCTCCAGGCCCTCGACCCGATCCTCGACGCGGGCAAGCGCGGTAAGCATCAGTACCGGCGTGGCGATGCCGGTGGCGCGCAACGACTTGAGCACGGTCATGCCGTCGACCACCGGCAGCATGCGGTCGAGCACGATGGCGTCAAAGGTCTCGCCGGTGGCGAGGAACAGCGCATCGCGGCCATCCGCCGCGCCGGTCACGACATGGCCGAGTTCGCGCAAGCCGCGCTCGACATAAGCGCGGGTCTCGGCATCGTCCTCGGCTACCAGCACCTTGAGCAATTCATTCCTCCCCTGCCGCCCCTGCACGAAGCGGGATTGGACGCGGGTTTCGCCAACTATACAATTCGCCAATGTCGGGGAGGGCGATTTTACTTATAAGCCCCTCCCCTTCAGGGGATCGTTGCGTAATTTGGTTTTAGGCCGGTTGGGGAG
>JAZJXZ010000043.1:0-64272 GCA_040390605.1 Pseudomonadota bacterium | reverse complement strand
GGCCGAGGATGCGGCCGACCTCGATCTGCACCGCCAGGTCGCCGGCCGGCCAGATGTCGGTGCGCCCTTCGGCAAACAGCAGATAGACCTCGGCCGACCAGCGCCCGATGCCCTTGATGTTGACCAGGGCGGCGATCGCCTCTTCGTCGTCGGCCGGCAGGTTGGCGAGGTCGAGGCGACCGCTGGTCACCTCCTCGGCCAGGCTGCGGGCGTAGCTTGCCTTCTGCCGTGACAGGCCGGCCTCGCGCAGCTGCTCGTCGCTGGCGTGGACGATGTTGGTCGGATCGGTGAGGTTCCCGACAATGCCCTCCAGCTTGCGCCACACGCTCTCGGCCGCCTTGGTCGAGACCTGCTGGCCGATGATCGTGCGCAGCAGCGTGGCATAGCCGCGCTCGCGGATACGCGGCTCGGGATAGCCGGTACGAGCGAGGGCGGCGGCGAAGGCGGGCTCGCGCTGCGCCAGTTCGTCGAGCGCGGTGTGAAGTTGCGCTGCGCTCAGGCCCATGAGGAGTTTCCTTGATTCGCGGCGCGCCGGTCGGCATGGGGACGGCGACCACCGAGGAGCAATTTGATGCCGAAGCTTATCGTCGTGACCCGCGAAGGGGAAGAACGCGAGATCATGGGCGAGGCGGGCCTTTCGGTGATGGAAGTGATCCGCGATGCCGGGATCGACGAGGTGCTCGCTTTGTGCGGCGGCTGCTGCTCGTGCGCCACCTGCCACGTCCATGTCGATCCGGAATTTGCGGCCAAACTGCCGAAGATGAGCGAGGACGAGAACGACCTGCTCGATTCGTCGAGCGACCGGAACGAATATTCGCGCCTGTCCTGCCAGATCGAGTTCGGCCCCGCGCTCGACGGTTTGAAGGTTACCGTAGCGGCCGAGGATTGATCTGTCTTCCCTTCACCCCTGCCCAGGGGCGAGGGAGATCAAATCACTTCAAGCGCAGTACCGCCGTCGGCGCGTCCTTGGTCAGCGGTGTGGCCTTCCAGCTGATCGTTCGGCGTCCGGTCGTGCCCGGGGTCGCGCCTTCCTCATTGTTCTGGCTGACGATCTCGGCATCGGTGTCGAGCGTGAACACGCCGTCCAGCTTGCTCGTCTGCTGACCCGCGCCGGGGACGCTCTTGCTGTTGTCGTCGGCGGCGAAGCCCGGCGCCTTGACGCGGACCGTGCCATTGGCGCGCAGTTCGACGACGACGAAGGGGAATACCGCCTCGGCGTCGAGGTTGTAGGGGAAGACGAAGGCGTGATCGAGCGTGCCGGACACCGCATAGTCGATCTGGAACTTGCCGTCGCCGACATAGGTCACCTTGCGATAGCCGGCTTCCTTCGACAGCGCGGCGGCGATCTCGCGGTTGCGCGCGTCTGCCGCCGCCTTCTTCTTGGCCGGGTCTTCGGACTCGCTAGCCTGGAAGCTCGCCGGGGTGGCGTGCTCGCCCGGCGTGTCGCCCAGCCCCTTCATGCTGTCGCTCATGTCGAGCGCATAGACCTCACCGACATAGGAGAAGGTGAAATGGTGGTCGGCATCGATCCGCAGGGTCGAGACGAACTTGCCGGGCGCCAGCACGCAACTGGCCAGTGCGAAGGGCAACAACAGTGCCAGCGCGACCTTGAACAAGCGGCCCATCATGTTTCCCCCGGCTGTCAGCCTCGTGTCGCCACCGCATAGAGCGCGATCGCTGCCGCGTTGGACACGTTCAGGCTCTCCATCTTAGGCGAGATGGGCAGGCGCGCAAGCTGGTCGCAATGCTCGGCGACATTGTGCCGCAGCCCCTCGCCCTCGGCGCCGAGCACCAGCGCGATGCGCGCATCGCCCATCGTCTGGGCGAGCGTCTGGTCGGTGTCGCCGGCCAGGCCGATGCGCCAGAAGCCGGCCTCGGCGATTTCCTCCAGCGCGCGGGCCAGATTGACGACGCGGACCCACGGCACCAGCTCGAGCGCACCCGAGGCCGAGCGCGCGATCGTGCCGGACTCGGGGGGCGAATGGCGATCCTGGGTGACGATACCGAGCGCGTCGAACGCCGCCGCCGAACGCAGGATCGCGCCGACATTGTGCGGATCGGTGACCTGGTCGAGCACCAGCAGCGGCCGCTTGTCGTCGGCGCCTTGCTGGAGAAGGTCGCCGAGCCAGATATCGTCGAGCGGATCGACCTCGATGACGATGCCCTGATGCGGTGCGTCGCCCGGGACGAGCCGGGCAAGGTCGGTGACCTCGGCATAGGTCACCGGGATCACCGGCGGGATGTCGAGCCCGGCCAGCGCCTCGCGCGTCGCCCACATCTTGCGCACCACGCGATCCGGGTTGGCCAGCGCGGCAGTGACGGCGTGGCGGCCCCAGAAACGAGGTCGGCCACTGGGCGCCTGTGACGGGCGATGTCCTTTGCGGGCCATTATTCGTCCTCGTCACTATAGGCGTAAGGATCGGTCACCACCGGCTGGGTCGGCAGCGGCGGGCGCGGCAGGGCATGCTCGGCATTGGCCGCGTTGACCAGGAAGGAGGCGAGGATGATCGACGCCTGGCGCATGTCGTTGCCCTTCAGATGGTCGAACGTGTCGATCGAGGTGTGGTGCACCCGGCTGTCATAATCGAGCGGGTCCTGGATGAACTGGAAGCCGGGCACGCCCACCGCCTGCATGAAGACATGGTCGGTGCCGCCGGTCTTGCGGATAACGACATTGGTCGCGCCCATCGACGCGAACGGCGCAAGCCATTCGCGGAAGGTCGGCACCACCGCCTGGTTGTTCTCGACATAGATGCCGCGCACCTTGCCCGAGCCATTGTCGAGGTTGAAATAGGCGGCGAGATCGCCCCAGCCGGGCCGTGGTGTGATCGGCCAGCGGTTCGACCAGCCCATGTAGCGGGCGAGACCGGTCTGTGCGGGATCGTTGGGGTTGCCGCGCGTGGCGAGGTGGTTCTCGACATAGGCCAGGCTGCCGAGCAGGCCCTGCTCTTCGCCGGCCCATAGGGCGAAGCGGATCGTGCGCCTGGGGCGGATGCCGGTCGCGGCGATGATCCGCGCCGCTTCCATCACCATCGCCGAACCCGCGCCATTGTCGGCGGCGCCATCGCCCGCGACCCAGGAATCGAGATGCGCGCCGGCCATGACATAGCCCGCCTTGGGGTCGGTGCCGGGGATCTCGGCGATGATGTCATAGGCGTTGCGGTCGCTGTCGTCATAATGGACCACGGTATCGATCTCGACCGTCGGCGCCGCGCCGGCCTTGGCGAGGCGGGCGAGGCGGCGATAATCCTCCGCCGCGATCTCGACGCCGGGCACGGTCGGGGTGTCGCCGACGCCGAACAGATAGCCTTCGCCATGGACCAGCTTGCCGTCGGAGCGCGATTGCGTGGCATAGGCCAGCGCGCCCTCGCTCTTGAGGAAGGCGTCGAGCTTCTTGGCGAAGTCGAGCCGCTTGACGCGCCGATCGGCGGCCGCGGGATCGTAGGTCGGCTGCTGATATTGATCGAGCCGGCCGAGCTCCTCCGCGCTGTAGCGCTTGAACGCGCCATCGCCCGGCTCGGAGCCGGTGTCGGGCAGGGTGACCATGACGATCTTGCCCTTCAGCTGCCCGCGCCATTTGTCGAAGTCGCGCACCCGCTTGATCGGCGCGACGATGACCGGCGCCGAGATCGTGCCGTTGGTGGAAGGCGTCCAGGCGATCGGAATGGCGGTGAGCTGGATCGGGCGCGGCGAGACCATGCGCACGCTCGAACGCTCGATCGACCAGCCGCGGCCGAAATCGAAGCCCTCGCGGTGAACCGCCTTCAGCCCCCATTTGGAGAATTGCTCCATCGTCCACGCCTCGGCCGCCCGCATCTGCGGCGAGTTGGTCAGGCGCGGGCCGATCACATCGGCGAGGTGCTCGGCGATCGGCATCACCTGGCTGCGGGTAGTGCCCTCATCGATGATGCGGTTGACCTGGTTGCGATCGACCGACTGGCCGAACGCCGGCACGGCGAGCGAAAGCAGGGCTGCGGAAGCGAGAAGCGCACGACGCATGGATGTTCCCCCCTGGGGACGGAGTGACGTTGCACCAGCGCTATTCGTGCCGGACCCGGCGCGCAAGGCGTTGACACATGCGCCCCCGCTCGGCATGGGACCGCCTCGCTTTTTTAGCGGCTCATCTGGACAGGTGGCCGAGTGGTTAAAGGCAGCAGACTGTAAATCTGCCCGTGCAAGCGTACGCTGGTTCGAATCCAGCCCTGTCCACCAACTCTACATTCCCACGCATCCGCAGGCGCCCAAGAAAACCAAGGTTTTCCGGGGCTTCGCGGCGATTCGCGTCGTCGTGCCGACGGCCGCGCGCTCCGCCGAAGGCCGGAAGGCCGGAAGGCTGAATGGAGTGAATTCGATCTGAAGAAGAAGCTCCGGACGATCCCCGGCGAACGGATGAAGGCGGGTCGAGAACACGTCATTCCGCTTGCACCCGCTGCTGCCTAGCGTGTTTTACCTATCCCGTCTGAAACGATCGGGGAGGGGCGATTGACGAACGCCTTCAGGGCAAAACTGCTCTGAAGATGCGCCACGCCTTCGATACTGGTCATCACTTCGAGCAGATCCCGATAGTGATCCAGGTCGCGGACGACGGCACGGAGCAAATAATCGGCGCCGCCGGACATAAGGAATCCGCTCATGACCTCGGGGATTTCAGCCACGAGGTCCTCGAACCGGGTCAGTGCGGCGCGCGTCTGACGCTCAAGCGTGATCGATATGAAGGCGATCATGGAGCCGATCAGCAGCTTCTCGTCGAGGCGCGCGAAATAACCGGTCACATAACCGTTCTCTTCGAGCAGGCGGACGCGACGGACGGTGGGCGTGAGCGACAGCCCGATATCGTCAGCGAGGTCTCGCCACGTGACACGGCCGTCCTCGGCGAGTCGCCGCATGATACGGCGATCGAAATCGTCAATGGTGAATTCTTGGGTCAAATGCCTTCCTTTCGGCCGCATAATTAGCAAATTCCGCTAATATGGACAATGATTGCGGATGCATATGGTAAGACCTCGCGGCCCGTTCCCGCTAAAAGGCGCCCACTGACGGGGAGGCATCGGCGTGAGGGATCTAACGAGATTTGAGGTCATCGAGCACGGCAACGTCCTGCCGGCTGCCGAGCGGGAACGCATCCTCAGCGACCCGGGTTTCGGCACCGCCTTTACCGACCATATGGTCACACTTCGCTGGAATGCCGATCAAGGCTGGCACGACGGCAAGGTCGAACCGCTCAGCCCGCTACAAATTCACCCGGCAAATGCCATACTCCATTATGCCCAGGAAATATTCGAGGGCATGAAGGCCTATCGGGCACCCCATGGCGGTGCATTGCTTTTCCGTCCGATCGAAAATGCGCGGCGCTTCCAGCGCTCCGCCCAGCGGATGGCGATGCCTTCCCTGCCAGAAGAGTTGTTCCTGGACGCCGTTGAAGCCCTGGTCCGGATCGACGCAGCCTGGATCCCTCCGGACGAAGGCGCACTGTACCTGCGGCCGTTCATGTTCGCGGACGATGTGTTTCTGGGGGTTCGTCCCGCCTCTCGTTACACCTTCTGCGTCATTGCCTCTCCGGCGGGCGCCTACTTCAAGGGCGGTACAAAGCCGATCACGGTCTGGGTGTCGGAAAACTTTAGCCGCGCCGGTTCGGGCGGAACAGGCACCGCGAAATGTGGCGGCAATTACGCCGGAAGCCTCATCGCACAGGCCGAAGCGACATCGCACGGTTGCGACCAGGTCGTCTTTCTCGACGCAGCGCAGGGACGCTGGGTCGAGGAACTGGGCGGCATGAATATCTTCTTCGTGATGCGCGATGGAGCTATCGTGACGCCGCCGCTCGGCACGATCCTCGCCGGCATCACCCGCGACGCTGTCATGCAGCTTGCCGGGGACGTCGGGTTGCGGGTCGAGGAACGGCCCTATTCGTTCGACGAATGGCGCGCCGATGCAGCTAGCGGTCTACTGACCGAGGCCTTTGCCTGCGGCACCGCTGCCGTTCTCGCGCCCATTGGTGTCGTACGGCACGCCGGCGGCGAATTCTCCGTCGGCGATGGTGATTGCGGGCCGGTCACAGCGCGAATTCGCGAAACGCTGATCGGAATCCAGCGCGGGCAAGTTCCCGATCCACGTGGATGGCGCCATCCCGTGGCGCTCTCGCTCTCTGACCGGCGTTCGTAGCGGGAGACCTCATGATGATCGCCTTTTTCGCGCCGCCCGCGCCGGTCGGGGCAACCGAGGATCGCGCGGATTGCCGCATGATAGTACACGGCCGTCATCGTACTCGGCGGGGTCCATTCGGGGGGCGCAAAGATCGCATCATCCTCGCTGACGGCCTCCTCCTGGCTGTTGGTCGTGGACCAAATTCGGGCCAGATACCTCGTCCGGCGGCGGTATCGCTTACATTTAGCCGCTCGGAAGGACATGACATCGTTTCGGTCGATCGCGCGCATGGCAATGCCGATCTGGCGACAGCCGAGATCGTCATTGTGGCCAATGTGGCGACCTGTGAACAAGCATTCGATTTCACGCCGAAGGTGGGAAGATGGTACATGTCGGCAAGCATGCGCGGCATCACGGCTTCGATCGCCGCGTGTCCGAGAGCTGGCTCCGCGCGCGAGTTGTACATGCGCGCCAAGGGACTGGAACTCGCTTGCGAAACGTTCGAACAGCTGCGGAATTCCTCACTCACACCCTCGGGAAGCGGCGACACGTTGTCCGAAGCTGATACGCGTCGGCTTATCGCCGCGCGCGCAATGATCGAAGACCGTGTGCACGAAGCGCTGACCCTGGACGGGATTGCTCGAGCGTGCGGTCTGAACCGCTCCAGCCTGTCGCGCGGATTCCGCGTGCTGTTCGGCACAACCGTCGCGACGCTCATTGCAGAGATGCGGTTGCAACGCGCCAAAAATCTGCTGCTCACGACCGACCTCAGCGTTGCGACCGTTGGATTTCGCAGCGGGTATCGGAATAACGCCAGTTTCGCCCGTGCCTTCGTCCGCCATCACGGTGCTTCGCCCCTGGCGGTCCGCGCTGCGGCCGGCCGCTGACCTAAGCGTCGGACGCGGCCGTGGCCGGCGTCGAATTAGTCGAACCTGCCGGCCCCCTGGACAAACATCGCACCCCTTCTCTTCATAGGTCCCCATTTTCAAGCAGCGCGGCGCACACCCGGAGTCCGTTGCCTGCGCGAAGGCGCACATGCAGGATCGTGTACGTCGTTCCCAAGTGCGATGCGCCCTCGCCGCAAGAACGGTCGAGAGGCTTGGGTTGCGCCGGTTCGCTGGCACTCGTGGGCCCGACCTTGAGTGCAGACTTATCATGCACTCTTGCATGCGGGCCCCCCGTTTGGTGCGCGGTAGGTCTTGCACATGGCGGAGGGGCGTTCGACCGTCCCGGCTATCCGAAACAGTCGCCTCGGGCGCCCTGGAAATAGTGACGGTCATGGAGTGCACCGCACCTTTTCGACGGCTTATCTGGCGGGAGCGCTCCTCCGCCTTTTCGTCGATACCCGAAGCCAGATCCAGGCTTTCGTTCGCGCCACTACCGTGCAGCCTTGCCGTTCAGCCCATCAGCGAGGCGAGGGGTTGATACTGATCGTCGAGACCGAACTCTTTCGGGCCAACGACCGCCAGCGCCGCCGGGGTGACCAGCTGAGGCGGCGCTGCGCAGACGATCACCGACACGCGCTGCCCATAGCTCAGCCGCTCGGTGGGAATGGCGTGCGCGGACTCCGTGTCGACGATGGTTACGAGATCCGGGACGATGCAGCGCAAATTGCCATCGATGCGCACGCTCAGATTCTCGTTCTGGAAATCGATCGCCGCGACGCTGTTCCCCTCGAGTGCCTTGATCGTGCACGTACCGAAGACCCAACCGTCGCGTGTCATGCGCTCGATCGATATGATCTTGCCTACGAACGCGCAGCGGCCATCGCCATAGAGGGGATGTTCGCACAGAGCCGCGATCAGGCGGTCGACCGCTGCGCTGCCGCTGTGGGATTTGCCGCCAATGGCTCGCCCGATGGCGATTGCACCGGATAATGTCTGCGGGACCACCGCTGTACGCGCCTGGGCCCCTGTCATCGGATAGCAGGACAAACATCCTGCGGCACCCATCGCCGCTACGACCGGGCGAGCGAGTTCTTCTGCCTTCTGTCCGTCGTCGGTCTCGAACATGACCACATTGCCGTGTTCATCTCCCAGCGCCATTGGCGCGCAACGGATGCCGTTGATGTTCATGCTGGTCATCTGAAGCTTTGGGAACGCGCGCCCCATGCCGTCACCATCGATGATGGGAAGCCCGCGCATCGCCGCGTACGCGACGGGCATCATCGAATTGCAGCCGCCGATCTCCAGCGAAATAATCGCACTCGCGCTACGGCCAAGATAGCGCTCGAGCGCACGCACCGCGCGATCCTGGTCATCGATCGAGAGCAGCTTCTCGATCATCACGGTCGGGGCACCCATGGCAGCCGCGCCGAATACGGCGTCGTCATCAACCAGATCGGCAACGTCGAGAAGGCGTACCGGTCCGAACTGCCCAATGGCTTCGTAGCACAGCAACGATCCGAGATAGGGATCTCCGCCCCCCCCGGTGCCGAGGAAGGCCGAACCGACAGCAAGGTCTTCGATATCCTCGAGCCCGATCTGCTTGATCATGCCTGTGTCTCCGTCGCCGCCAAATCGCTTACCGCTCGACAAATCACGCGCGTCGCTCCCCCTGACATATATTGAACCGGGATCGCCTCCAGATCGACGATCTCCACGCCTTCCCTGGTTCCGCCCGCCTCGAGCACGCGCTCGATGGCCAACGCCTGCGCTTCGGCAAGCGCTGCCTCTTTGTCCGCCGGCGAGGCGATCATGTAGAGGCGGTCGATCTCGCCGCTTACCTGGCCGATCGCCGCCCCAATGGCGTTCGCGACCCCTGCATGATCGGGACGATACAGCTGTGATACGCCGGCAGGCGCATCGCGCAGGAGAATGCTGCCGCCGCCGACGAGGATGGCGGGCGTCGCGTCGGGCGTCGTCTTGATGCGATCAACCGCGTCGGCAATGATCCGCGCGATTTCCGTGCCGGCCGATTCCAGCAGTTCGTCGCCAAGGTTGCCGACCAGCGCCTTGTCGCCGAAATCCGCCCAGCCCGATGCAACCGCGATGTCGCTCGCGGTCAGCATGTCGCCGCCAAAGATCCTTGCCTTTTCGCGCAGCGCAAAGCCGACAGATTGGGGACCGACGCGCACACCGTCACTTTGCTCGCGGACCAGACTGCCGCCACCCAGTCCAACCGAAAGGATGTCGGGCATCCGGAAATTCGTCCGGACCCCACCAACATCGACATGGACCGACGACTGCCGGGGGAAGCCCTTGGACAGTACACCCACGTCCGTGGTGGTACCGCCAATGTCGATCACGACCGCGTCGGATTGCCCGGTCAGCCAGGCGGCGCCGCGCAGACTGTTCGTCGGGCCGGCCGCAAAGGTCATGACCGGATGCCGGCGAAGCTGGTCGGCGCTCATCAGCGTGCCGTCATTTTGGCTGACATACCAAGGGCAGGTCAGCTCCAGCTGTCGGAGCGCATCCCCGAAAGCCTTGGCTACGACGGCGGCAAGCGGGCGAAGGCTCGCGTTCATGATCGCGGCGTTCTCACGCTCGAGCATCCCCGCGCGGCCGAGCTCAGAGGAAAGCGACACCTCAAGACCCGGCGCGGTCTCTTGAATGATGGCCGCGGCCTGGACTTCCTGCTCGGCGTTCAGGTGACTGAAAATGCAGGAGATGGCCACCTGGGTGATGCCGGCGCGTGCCGCGCGGCGCGCCGCGTTGGCTATTTCTTCGGGATCGAACGGCGCGATGGGCTGGCCGTCGAAATTGAAACCGCCCCGGACGAGTGCGCTGTCGCCAAAGACAGTGTCGCGAACATCGCGTGGCCAGCCCGAAAAGGGCGGAATGCCGCGAGACGCCGGCGCCCCGATCCTGATCGCCAGCACTTTTGTCAGGCCACGGCGTTGCACGAACGCATTGGTGAAGTGCGTCGTGCCGATCATCACTGCGCGGATCGCTTCGGGAGCGACGCTCGCCTCGCCGATGAGCGTTTGAACCGCATCGACGATGCCGCTGACGACGTCCGCGCTCGTCGGGCGCTTGATTGCGGCGACGACATTGCGCCCTGAAATCAAGACCGCATCCGTATTCGTGCCGCCGACATCTACTCCGATACGCATCGCTCTTCATGCCCCTCCTGAATGCAACCGAGGTGCACTCGCCGGGTGGCCCTGTTCAACGGCAATGCTTGGGAGGGGGGCGTTTCTACTTAGTAGTTCAGCAATGTTCGAGGTGTGTCTACACTACCCGATCGGGTAGCCTATATGGCGCTCAATTCCTTCGCTCTATGCACCGCCGACAGACGGTCATGCACGTTGAGCTTGCGATAAATGCTCTTGAGGTGAAACCGGACGCCGTGCTCGCTCATATCGAGAATTCGACCGATCACCTTGTCGCTGCCGCCCTCGCTCAGCGCCTGCAGAACCTCGACCTCGCGCGCCGACAAGAGGACATCCTGACTGCCTTCCACCATCTTGCTCGGCGCGCGCAGCGCTCCGATGAATCGTTTGAGGCCAGAGCGGGCGCCGTCCGGCTTCGCAGCGATCCTTGCCATCGCCGAGGCAAGCCTCGGACTCATGGTGTGAAGGAAGACCTGCCGTGCGCCGAGCCGGGCACCGAGCAGCAAAGCCCGGCGCAATTCGGCTTCCGAGCGTTCGTCATCGCCCTCCAGCAGGAGGGTTGAGAGAAGTATGCGATAGCGCAGGCTCGAGCGCGCCAGCTTGAGTCGATCGCTCGTTTTCAAAGCATCGCGAAGTCCCTCCACGGCATCGGCTCGACGACCGTCTTTCGCCGCCAGATAGGCGTTGGCGAGCTGGAACGTCTCCTGTTCTTGCCAGGTGCCGGCCGCATCGACCGGCGCTAGCTGTTCCCAGGGATCGTTCGATGCGGTGCCATCACGGACCCATTGTTCACCGGACAGGACGATCGCGAGGTTTTGCAACATCGCGGCCACGCGGGGCAGCCCCTGCGCACCGAGCTTGCGTCTCTGGTCCGCCAAAGCCTCATGCGCCGGGCCGAGGCCATGATCGGCGGCGATAATCCGCGCCATCGGCTCATAGGCTGCGGCATAGATATCGAACCAGGCCTCGGAATCGGGCATGCGATAGGCGGACTTCCTGACCGAGCCACGCGCACTCGTCAGCTGTCCCAGCTCATATTCGAGCGAGGCCATGAGCGCGGACATGACGGTCTCCGCGCCCCTGTCGTCGGCAAACTCGTGGCGCCAGCGTTTGCGCGCATCCCCGAGCGCGATCCGCGCTTTCTTGAGGTCGCCCTGGGCCAGCAGAATGTTCGCCTCATGGAGTGACAGGAACAGCAAATTGTAGCGC
Source organism: Pseudomonadota bacterium (assembly GCA_040390605.1). GTDB lineage: Bacteria > Pseudomonadota > Alphaproteobacteria > Sphingomonadales > Sphingomonadaceae > Sphingomonas. The sequence goes on along the minus strand of JAZJXZ010000043.1, from coordinate 52,865 downwards.
GAGTCGGCGCTTCGCGCGTGGACGCGGGCATTGATGAGATTCGCCCAGGCTGCATCGAAGTGCGCGCGTTGCGCGTGGAGAATAAAGGAGAGCGTCGATAGAAGCGACTTCCAGCCGGGCTCGTCCGCGCCTTTCGCCACGATCAAGCGAAACCGTTCGAGATCATCCTCCCGTTGAAGTCCGCAGCCGTAGACCAGCAATGTCACCCGAACGACTTCGCGATCGCGTTCAAAATCGGGGGTCTGAGGAAGGTCACTCGCGTCCAGGGCGTCGAATGTTTCCTGCGCCTCGGTGATCCGGCCCGCCTTCATCAACACAATGCAACGCATGAGCCGGAGGACCGGGGAACGGGCGACGGTCGCGTCTCCGGCCTGTTCGACCACTTCACGAATTGTGGAAAACCCGTGCGTCATCCAGATCAACAGCGATCCGCGATCGACGACCGCTCCTTCGATCTCTGCCTCGAGCCCCGCGCTGCGATATAGTCTGGCGGCGACGACAAGATCGCCGCGCGCCGCAAACTCCTGTGCGGCACGGGCCAGCGATTCGACCTGGCTCGCTTTCGGTAGCGCCTCGAACTGCGCTGCGAGCCATTGGCGAAAAACCGGATGGAGCATCAGCTGGCTGCCCTGGCGTTCGATCAGACCGGCGATCTTGACGCTGGTTCTGGTTATGGCCTGCAGCGCGTGCGAACGCGCAATTCCCCGCTTGTCGGGCTCAACCTCGATCGTTTCCGCGATACTGGCATGAACGAGGGTGTCCAGTTCTTCGCCGGTGAGCACCGGCACGACTTCCTGTTCGATATACTCGTCGAGGCCAGAGGCCGCGAGAATGGCCGTCATCTCCCAATCGGCCTCTTCCGGTGAAGCCTGGTGGGCCCACCGGCACAATAAAGTGCAGGCAGCTGGCCAGTTTCGGGTCAGGTCGGTGACCAGTTTGCGAAATCGCGGAGGAAGGCGGTCTGTCCGCGAGCGAACTTCCGCATCGGGCATTCGCAGATTGCGCCAGTCCACCACCTGAGCTGTCCCGTCGACGGTCAGCCGGGCCAGGGTAAGCTGTTTGAGATAATGCACCGCAATCCAGATCCGTGGCGCGTCGGGCGAGGGGAAGCGTCCGTTGAGCGCCTCTGACAGCGCGTTCGCGTCCGCGCCCCGAAGACAGTCGACGATGATGATGTCGCCTTTTCCCGCACTGAGAATGGCGTCGGCGGCCGCGCGCGGGTCGGCCCGGTGACTGGTTGCGTCAAAGCGCTGGATATGGCTCCGATCGTCACGACGCGCCAATCCTTCGGCCGATCGCAGCAGATCCGATTTCCCGAAACCGGGAGGCGCGCAGAGTACCATGATGTTGGAAGAGGCTACCAGCCGCTCGGCAAGGGCCGTCGATCGAAGATCGGCATTCGCGGTCTGACCGACAGCCATCGCATAGCTCCAATGGGAGTGTGGTGCCGACCTCCTCGATCCGCGCCGGCATCGTACGACGATGTAGCACCATGTTCCTACAGATGAAAGCATGGCGCTACCAGAGTTGGTAGTTACGCAGCTTGCCCAGCAATCTCTTTCTACTAGGCAGTGGCCAGTCTCTCCCTATCGCGAGCCTTGTTACTTGGCCGCCTACAGGGACACATTTCCACAGCAGACAGGGACGGTGAACGACGATGCATACGATCCATCTCATTACCCCGGTTACGACCCGGGAAATTCGTAACCTCGACGAGATCGCCCATCTGGCGAGCCCGACGCTTTCGTTCACCCATTCCTTTCTGGATCGCGGGCCGCCGTCGATCGAGTGTGAATATGATGAGGCTCTGGCTGTCCCCGATACGATCGTGCGGGCCATCGAGGCCGAGCGCGATGGCGCCGATGCGATCATCATCGATTGCATGGGTGATCCAGGGCTGAAGCCCGCGCGCGAAGCCGTCCGCATTCCGGTCCTGGGGCCCGGTGAAACGTCGATGCATCTGGCCGCGATGCTGGGACAGAAATTCAGCATCGTGACGGTGCTGGACTCGGTGAGGCCAATGCTGGTCAACGCCGCGAAGGTCTACGGCGTCGATGAAAAGCTGGCGTCGGTCCTCGTCGTGAACATTCCCGTGCTCGAACTCGAGCAGCGACTGGGCGAGGTGCAGCAGGCGCTGGCGGCGAAGGCGCTGGACGCCATCGAACGCGATGGCGCCGATGTGATCGTGCTTGGCTGCACCGGCTTCCTCGGCTGCGCGGCCGCCATCGAAAAGCATCTTCTCGCAGCAGGACACGACGTGCCTGTCATCGATCCGATTCCGGCAACCGTGTGCGTCGCAGAAGCCATCGCCAAGAGCGGCCTTCGACACAGCAAGCGGACCTACCCGGTTCCCAGGTCCAAAACCATCATCGGGTTCGACATTCCGGACTTCAATTAAACATATAAAAGAAGGGGGTTTTCATGAGGTTGTCCAGGATCAAGACGCGCTGCCTGTTGATGGCGAGCGCAGTGATGCTTCTACCGGTTGCGGCGGAAGCACAATCGACCGGCGAAGCCAGTGCGACACCGGCGGCGCCTGCCGCGTCTGCGCCTAACAGCACAGATATCGGGGACATCGTTGTGACCGCGCAGCGCCGCGAGCAGCGTGGCAACGACGTCGGCATTGCGATGAACGTCGTCACAGGCGCCGAGCTGGCATCAGCCGGCGTCAGGCAGGTCAATGACCTCACCAGCCTCACGACCAACGTCAACATCAAGAACACGCTCGGCAACAGCGTGCCGAACATCTCGATACGCGGCATCGGCCTGAACGACTATGCGTCCAATAATAATCCCGCAGCAGGCGTTTATGTCGACAATGTGTACCTGGTTTCGCCGGCGATGCTGTCGTTCGGCATGTTCGACGTTGATCGCGTAGAGGTGCTCAAGGGGCCGCAGGGCGATCTTTACGGCCGCAACACGACCGCCGGCGCCATCAACATCATCAGCCGGCGACCTTCGGCGACGCCGAGTGCCAACTTCGAAATCGGCTATGGCAGTTACCAGAGCTGGCACGTCAATGGTGCCGTCGGTGGCGCGCTGACGCCAACCTTGAACGGACGGTTCGCCTTTACAACGGACCAGCAGGATTCCGGTTGGGAGACGAATTATGTCACGGGCAAGCGCATCGGCAAGATCGACCGAAGTGCCGTGCGGCTGCAGCTGGAGTGGACGCCATCTCCGGCATTCAAAGCGCGTCTCAGCGCCCATGCCGGCTATGATCGTTCCGACGAGGCCCTGTACAAGGCAGACGACAATCTAACGACGACCCAGGACGATCCCTATCTGAAGCAGCCTCGCACTGCTGGCTCTGCCAACAGCCCGCATCTGGACAACAAGTCGTTCGGTGCGTCTCTGACAATGGATTGGAACCTCAGCAGCGACCTGACCCTGACGTCGATTTCGGCCTATGAGCATTTCCGGCGCATCGACGTCGCCGACCAGGATGGCACCGGCCTGCGTCAGCTCGACAGCACCTTCGCCAACCAGATCAGCGAGGAGACCCAGGAACTCAGATTGGCCTATGCGAAGGGCGACCTGAACCTGATCGGCGGCGTCTACTATTCGCACGATACGGTCAGTGACCGCGACTTCTACCTCATCTCGGACCTCTTACCGACATTCGGGGATACGCTGGGCAACACTTATCATCAGAAAACCGAAGCCTCTGCCGGCTTCGTTCATGGCGAGTGGGCATTCGCGCCAAAGCTCACCCTGATTGCGGGCTTGCGCTACACTCATGAGAGCAAGGTTTTCGATAACGTCACCACCTTCTTCGGGTCCAATGGCGTGTACGCCAACGCCTTCCCGCCGGCGAGCAGCAGCTTCTCCACTTCGCGAGTATCGGGAAAAATTGGCCTCAACTACATCGCTGCCGACAATACCCTGATATATGCAACCGTAAGCCGCGGCGTGAAATCAGGCGGCTTCCAGGGCCAGTTGACCTTCGACCCTACCGCTATCCGGCCGTTCAGGGATGAGACCGTCACGGCTTATGAAGTCGGTATCAAGAGCCGGGTCCTCCCCAATCTCCAGATCAACGCCGCGGCGTTTGATTATGAGTATAAGGACGCGCAATTCTACGGACCGCTCTTCGATTCCCCGGTTGGAACGCTGTTTGGCATCGCAAACGCCGGCGATGCTCGCGTCCGGGGGCTCGAGGGGGATATTCGCTGGCGTCCGGCCCCTGGTCTGGATCTTCATGGCGGGATCGGTTTCATCGACACGAAGATCACCAAGTCGATTGTTGCCGGCGTGGCGCAGGGGAGCCGACTCCCCAATGCGCCCAAACTGACCCTCAACGGCGCGATCAAATATGGCTGGAGGGTTTCCGACCAACTCCGTGCCGATATCACCTTGTCGGGCGTTTATCAGAGCCGTGTTGTGTTCGATATCGTGCGCAATCCGCCTCAAGCTGTCGAGCCAGGATACTTTCTTGGGAATGCGGAGGCCGGCGTCGATCTTGGTGATCATTTCAGATTGTCCGTCTTCGGCAAGAACCTCTTCGACAAGCTCTATCGAACGCAGGCGCTCTTCACGAGCATCGGTTGGACTTATCAGTACGGTGCTCCGCGAACGTTTGGCGTGAACCTCTCGTACAAAATGTAAATTCGGGAAAAGATCGGGAGGGTGTCCAAACTCTCCCGATCGAGGGCGAGCAGATCACCCCGCCGAAGCTGGATAAGCAGTTTCTCTTCAATCAGATGTTCGCTGCGATGATGCGTTCGTTGTCGGAGTGATTTGAGATTTTGCCGCCCGCCGGTCGATTTGCCGGCGCGGTTCGCAATCCGAGGAACCATGATGTCCGCACGCGATGATCTCCTGCGGGCCGTGGGTGCAGCGGGAGAGCGGCAGACTCGCGGACACGCTGATCTCCTCAAGGCGCGCCTGTTCAGCTTTTGCCTGCGCCCGAGCAGAGGTCAGGCGATCGTCAATCCACGAAGCCCATGGGCCCGCCAATCGCGAATCAAGGCGTAAAAGGCGATCGGGCCGCCGCCATAATATTCGTCCGACCGGCTGATCCTGCCGCCGATCTGGCCCTCGTCATTGAAATTGCCCGGCGTGCATTCGCGCTGGAAATCCTGGAAGCTCTTGTCCTTCGTGCGGATGATGGCGACCCACTCGGCTTCCGCTGCGGCGGTCGGCTCGACCAGTGTCGCCCCACGTTCCTCGGCGGCCTTCACCACTTCGGCGATATGCTCCGCCTGCTCGTCGAGGCAGTAGGTCAGGTTGAAGGCGAGCCCGTTCTGCGATCCGCCCATATGGAAAAGATTGGGGAAACCCACCGAGTAGAAGCCGTGCAGGGTGCGCATCCCGTCGCGCCACTCGTCCGCCAGCGACATGCCACCGCGCCCGTAGATCGGATGCCCCTGTTGCTGCGCGGCCCCGCTATAGGCGTTGCCGAAGTCGAAGCCGGTGGCGAAGATCACGCAATCGATCGGGTGCACCTTGCCGCCGAACACGAAACCCTCGGCGGTGAAGCCTTCCAGCCCGCGGCCGTCGGTGTCGATCAATTCGACATTGGGGCGGTTGAACGCCGGCAGGAAATCGTCGTTGAAGCAGGGCCGCTTGCAGAACTGGCGGTACCACGGCTTCAGCGCCTCCGCCGTCGCGGGGTCCGCGACAATGTCCTCCACCCGCGCGCGAATCTGGTTCATTTTGACGAAGTCGGCGAGCTCCTTGCGCGCCTGCACGTCCTCGGGTGCGAGGTCGCCGAGATTGGCGCCTGCAAGATCGCGGATTGCGTCGGTCCAGCCGTCGCCGACCAGGTCCTCGTCCTGCGGCACCCCGGTGGTCAGCGCGACGAAATTGTCGCGGCGGCGGCGCTGCCAGCCGGGTTCGAGCTTCCGCCACCAGTCCGGGTCGGTCGGCCCGTTGCGCCTTTCGTCGATGCCCGACGGGGTGCGCTGCACGACATAGAGATGCCTGGCGTAGCGCGCGACATAAGGCACCGCCTGGATCGCCGTCGCGCCCGTGCCGATCATGGCCACGCGCTTGTCGGCAAGTCCCGTCAGCCCGCCGGTCGAATCGCCCCCGGTATAGTCGTAATCCCAGCGGCTGGTGTGGAAGCTGTAGCCCTTGTAATCGGCAATGCCCGGGATGCCGGGCAGCTTGGGCCGGTCGAGAATGCCGTTGGTGCGGATCACGTAGCGTGCCTTGAACGCGTCGCCGCGATCGGTGCTGACCAGCCATTTGCGCTCGTCGTCGAGCCAGCGCAGTTCGGTGACCGCGGTCTGGAATAGTGCGTCTTCGTACAGGTCGAAATGCCGCGCGATGCGCCGGGCATGCTCCCAGATTTCCGGGCCGTGCGCATAACGCTCGCTCGGCATGTACCCCGTCTCTTCGAGCAGCGGCAGGTAGATGTAGGATTCGATGTCGCACTGCACCCCGGGGTAGCGGTTCCAGTACCAGGTGCCGCCGAAATCCCCGCCCTTCTCGACATAGCGGATGCCGCCCACGCCGCGCTTGCGCAGTGCGGCACCCGCCGACAGCCCGGCAAAGCCGCCGCCGACGATCAGTATCTCGACCTCGTCGTTCAGCGGCGCGCGGGTGAAGCCCGGCTCGACATAGGGGTCGTCGGCCAGATGGCGCAGTTCGCCTGTGGGAACGACGAACTGCTTCTCGCCATCGTCGCGCAGCCGCTTGTCCCGCTCCGCACGATATTTCGCGCGAAGCGCCTCGGGATCGAACCCCAGTTCGTTCCCGTCCGACCGCCTGCCACTCACCAACTTCTCCTTCCCGTCACTGCGTGCTGCGATGGCGCGCTGTCAGAAGCGTACCGTGCCCTGGATCAGCACCGAGCGATATTCGTCCATCGAATTGAGCGAGCGCGCGGTCGAGGTGATCGAGGCGGGGAAGCGGATCGCGGCGCCGACGGTGTGCTTGTCGGTCAGGTTGCGGCCGATCACCGCGATGTTCCACTTGTCGCTGCGCGGCCCGAATTGCAGCCGCCCGTCGAGTTTCACCCAGCCATCCTGCACGCCCCAGATCGGGCTGTAGCCGTCGGCGACGAAATAATCGCCGCGGAACTGCGCGTTTAGCCCCGATGTCAGGCGATACTCACCCAGGTCGAGGCGATGCTCGAAGCCGACATTGCCGCTCCATTTCGGCGCGAACTGCAGCGGCAGCCCGGCGATATTGTGCGCCGCGAGACTCACCGGATCGGCCGAGTTGCACTGCGCCAGCGTCTCATAGGTAAGGCACGGCGCGCCCGGATAGTTGAGGAACCGGGCATTGAGATAGGCGATGCTGGCGTTGAAGCTCAGGCTCGGCGCGGGCAGCAGCTGCAGTTCGAACTCGACACCGTCGGACCGCGCCGCGGCCGCGTTGCGGGTGAAGAAGGTGCGCCGATCGGGGTCATAGGCCGATTGCTGCAGGTTGGTGAACTCGGTGCGGAACACCGACAGGTTGACCGTCGCATGCCCGTTGAGGAAGCTCGACTTGATGCCTGCCTCATAGTTGGTCGATCGCTCCGGCTTGAACTGGAAACCGGCCGGCTGGACATTGTAGGTGTTCGACACGAACCCGCCCGATTTGGAGCCGCGCGCATAGGTTGCGTAGATCATGACGTGCCGGGTCACGTCGAACTGCAGCGTAGCCGACGGGTCGAGATAGTGCTCGGACAGCGAGCCCGCCGCGTCCGGGCCGATCGTGTTGAGCGCCGTGCCCGAGACGGTGCCCGAGGTGAAGGTCGCGTCCTTCCCCGTGTGCGAATAGCGCAGGCCCCCGATCAGCCGGAACTGCGGCGCGAAGTGCAGCGTGCCCTGGCCGTAGACCGAGAAGGAGTTGCCGTTCTGCTGGAAATCGGTCGACTGGTGGCCGGTGATCGTGCCCGCGATCTGCCGGTAGAAGCTGTCCTGGTGCAGGTGATATCGGGAGCTGTCGTAATAGGCGCCGACAACATATTCGAACAGCTGGCCGGTCGGCGACGCGATCCGCACCTCGCCCGACCACTGGGTGAAGTTCTCGGGAAAGGCATTGCCGAACTTGGCGTTGCCGCTGGCCGGCTGGATCGTGCCGTCCGGATTGCGCTCGTCATAGGCAGACAGGCGCCGCGTGGTGAAATGCGAATAGCCGCCGATCGCCGTCAGCGTATGCGTGCCGATCTCGACATTGGCGGTTAACGCGCCGTTATAGGTGGTGATGCCGCTCTGCTCGGGGATGCCCGAGCCGGCATAATTGTCCGAGATGTAGCGATAGCTGCCCTTCTCGTCGAAATTGGTCGGGTCGGTCAGCGATCCGGTGACGGTGATGCCGCCATTGAGCTGGTGCCGGCCATATTCGCCCTTGGCGGTGACATCCATGCCCGGCGCCGGCGTCCACAGCAGCGTGGCGCGGACCAGCTCGTCGCGCAGCTGCGGGTCCTTCTGGTTGTCGAACAGATTGCGGATATAGCCGTCTTCATGGGTGACCTTCGCCGCGAGGCGCCCGGCCAGCGTGTCGCTCAGCGGGCCGCTGACCACCGCGCTGCCCTCGAAGCCCTGCCGCGACACGTTGTAGCCGCCGGTGACATAACCCTCGAAGGTGCGCGTCGGCTTGGCCGAGACCAGGCTGATCGCGCCCGCCGCGGTGTTGCGCCCGAACAGCGCGCCCTGCGGGCCGCGCAGCACTTCCATACGCTCGAGGTCGAAGAACGGCGCGCTGAACTGCGCGCCGCGGCCGCCATAGATGCCGTCCGAATAAACCGACACTTCCTGGTCGAACGCGACATTGTTCGGGCCCGAGCCGAAGCCGCGGATATAGACCACCGGGTTCACGCCCGAATTGAGCACCGCGAGGTTGGGCACATAGGACTGGATGCTGCGCAGATCGGTGATCTGCATGTCCTGGATCTGCCGGCCCTGGATCGCGGTGATCGACACCGGCACGTCCTGCAGGCGCTGCGCGCGCTTCTGCGCGGTGACGATGACGTCGCCGAGCGCTGTGGGTTGGTCCGCCGCGGCCGGCGAGGCCTGATCGGCGGGGGCGGCCGCCTGGGCATGGGCCGCAGGCGCATGGAGCAACGCGAACGCCATCGCGGTCGTCGCGACGGTGGATACCAGCAGTCGATTGGATGTCATGGCGCAGGCCCCTCCTTGGTTAGCGGCCCTTCTGAGCCGTCCTATTGCGATTGATTGCTACATGATTGCATCCAGATTGCAACAATGCTTTTGTGTGCAATCCGCGTTTGCCTTGCATTTCAGCATAGGCTCAGCAGCTTGATGGGGCTTTATGAATGCAATCTGATGAAAAGAGCGGCCGCCTTGGCGGCAAACGCGCACTGGTCACGGGCGCGGCGAGCGGCATCGGGCTGGCCTGCGCGCGACGCACGGCGGGGGAAGGCGCGCATGTCGTGCTGACCGACATCGATTCGGCGGCGGGGCAGGCCGCGGCGGCATCGATCGCGGGCGCCGCCTTCCTCCCGCTCGACGTCGGCGACGAAGGCGCCTGGCGCGACACCGTCGCCGCGTTCCCGGCATTGTTCGGCGGGCTCGACATCCTCGTCAACAATGCCGGCATCGGGATCGGCGGCGACATCACGCAGCTGTCGCTCGACGACTGGCGGCGGCAGCAGGCGGTCAACCTCGACGGCACCTTTCTCGGCATCAAGCATACCCTGCCGCTGATCCGGCGCAGCGGCATCACGGGCGCGATCGTCAACATCGCCTCGGTCACCGGCATGCGCGGTTCGGGCGTGTTCGTGTCCTATGCCGCGAGCAAGGGCGGGGTGGTGTCGCTGACGCGATCGGTGGCGCGGCAATGCGCCGCGGCGCGCGATGGCGTGCGCGTCAACGCGATCGCGCCGGGGATCATCGACACGCCGATCTTCGCCCGGCTGGAAGGGGTCGATGGCGCCGCCGCCGATCCGATCGAGACCGCCGCGCGGCTCGTGCCCCTGGGTCATGCCGGCCTGCCCGACGACGTCGCGCACGCCGCCGTCTATCTCGCCAGCGACGAGGCGCGTTACGTCACCGGTGTCGTGCTGCCGGTCGATGGCGGGTTGCTGATGGGCTGATCGGCCAGCCGCGCCGCGAGCCTCCGGGCGTGCCCCAGGCCGAGCAGGATCAACAACAAGGCGAGGCTGAGCGACAATATTGTCGTTGCCGCCAGCGCCTTGCCGATGCCCAGCGGTCCGCCGAACAGATGATCCGAGGCATAGGCGGTCAGCGTCGGCGCGATGCCGAGCCCGGCGACATTGACGCAGGCGCCGTACAGCGCGGCGAGCAGGCCGCGCATGCGATTGGGCGCGATGCTCTGCACCATCGCGACCTGCAGGCCGCCGATCATGCTGGCGACGAACATGGCGAGGCAGAAGGCGACTTCGGCGAGCAGCGCGCTCGACGTGAGATAGGCGACGAGGAACAGCGGCGCCTGCACCACCACCGCGGCGAGCGAGATGAGGATCGGCGCCTCGACCCGGCCACGCCGTACCAGCCGGTCGGACAGCGTGCCGCCGGCCAGCACGCCGAGCGTTCCGCCGACGCCGTAGCCGATGCCGAACAGCAAGCCGACCGATCCCGGCGTCACGCCGTGCAGGCGCATGAAATAGGCCGGGCCCCAGACGGTAAAGGCATAGCCGTTGATCGCGATGCACGAGAAGCCGGCGAACACCGGCACGAACACGCGCCAGTGCGTCGCGACATAGCGCCAGACATCGACGAAGCCGGGTGCATCCGCCCCCTCATCGGTGGTTCGTATCCGGGCCGGCTCGCGCACCGTCAGCGCGATCAGCACTGCGACCAGCAAGCCGGGCAATCCGACGATGACGAACGCCGTCTGCCATGCCGCGGCGCCATGCATGAACGGCAGTTGCGGTCGCGTCGCGAGCGCCCATTGGACGACCTGGCCGCCGGCAAGGATCGCGAGCCCGCCGCCCAGCGAGGCGCCGCAGGCGAAGATCGCGGTGGCGACCCCGCGCCGTCCGACCGGGAAATAGTCCGCGATCATCGAATAGGCCGCCGGGTTGAGGCTCGCCTCGCCCACCCCGACCATGGCGCGGGCGGCAAACAACCGGCCGAAACTGCCGGCCAGCCCGCACGCCGCGGTCGCGAGGCTCCACAAGGTCATGCCCAGGACGATCGCGTCGCGCCGCCCGCGCACATCGACCCAGCGCCCGAAGGCGAAGGCGAACAGCACATAGCAGGAGGCGAAGGCGGCGCCGGCGAGCAGGCTCACCTCGCTGTCGCTCAACCCGAGATCGTGGCGGATCGGGTCGATCAACAGGCTCAGCACCAGCCGGTCGAGGAACGAGAAGGCGCTCGCCAGCATCAGGCAGCCGACGACATAATATCCATAGGCGGACCCGCGCGGTGCGGTCATTCGCGGCTCGGCAGCGGCGTCGGCTCGCGATCGACGAAGCGATATTCGGGCGGCGAGGGCATCTCCACAACACGCTCGTCATAATCGTCGTGCTCGAGCCGGAGCGCGCGGATCATGCCGGCGTTCATCATGAACATCGAGGCGATATAGGTCAGCTCGATGATCTGCTCTTCGTCGAAATGGCGTTGCAGCTCGGCGAACAGCCCGTCCGGCGTGCGGCCATGGTCGAGCGCGATGCAATCGGCATAGGCAAGGACCGCGCGCTCCGCGGCGTCGAACCCGGCGAAGATCGCCCAGTTGGGGATCGCCGCCAGCGCCTCTTCCGCATAGTCCAGCCCGCGCAGGATCTTGCTGTGCTCGGAGAACATCCAGCGGCAGCCGCACGCCCAGCCGATCCGCGCGATCGCCAGTTCCATGTACCTGAGCGGCAGCTTTCGCTTCTTGGTCTGCTTGAGATAGAAACCGCGCACCGCATGTTCGAGCACGTCGGGCGAGTGCGCGAACACCGCCTCGAAATTGCCCGGCGCGCCCGAGGCGGTGACGCCCGGATCGGTCGCCGGGTCGCGGCCGGGGAATTTGCGATCGTACATGAAGAGGACCAGCGGGTCGGTGGTCTCCTTGCGGCTCACCAGTCTCAGCCTGGGCATGTCACTCTCCTAATATTGCCCGAGTTCGTGGCGCGCGATGACGCGCGCATGCACCTCGTCGGGCCCGTCGACGAGCCGCATCGTGCGTGTCTTGGCATAGAGCGCGGCGAGTCCGAAATCGGCCGCCACGCCTGCGCCGCCATGCGCCTGGATGGCATCGTCGATCACCGCCAGCGCGGCGTGCGGCACCGCGATCTTGATCATCGATATATCGTGGCGCACGTCCTTGGCGTCGTGCCGATCGAGCAGGTCGGCGCAGCGCAGGGTGAGCAGCCGGCTCATCTCGATATCGATGCGCGCCTGGGAGATGCGCTCGTCCCACACCGAATGCTGGTCGAGCCGCTTGCCGAAGGCGGTGCGCGACTTGAGCCGCCGGCACATCGCCGCCAGCGCCACCTCGGCCGCGCCGATCGTGCGCATGCAATGATGGATACGGCCGGGCCCGAGTCGCCCCTGCGCGATCTCGAAGCCGCGCCCCTCGCCGAGGATCAGGTTGGCCGCCGGCACGCGGACATTGTCGAGCACCACCTCGCCATGACCGTGCGGCGCATCATCATAACCGAACACGTCCAGCATGCGCTCGATCCGTACCCCCGGCGTATCGCGCGGCACCAGGATCTGGCTCTGCTGGGCATGCGGCGCGGCGCCGGGGTCGGACTTGCCCATCACGATCAGCACCGCGCAGGCCGGATCGCCCACGCCGGTCGACCACCATTTGCGGCCATTGATGACATACTCATCGCCATCGCGGACGATGCTCGTCTCGATATTGGTCGCGTCGGAGCTGGCGACCTGCGGCTCGGTCATCAGGAACGCCGAGCGGATCCTGCCGTCCATCAACGGCTGCAACCACTGTGCCTGCTGCTCGGCCGAGGCGTAACGCAGCAGCAGCTCCATATTGCCTGTATCGGGCGGCGCGCAGTTGAAGATGCGCGAGGCGAATTCGACCCGCCCCATCAACTCGGCGACCGGGGCATATTCGAGATTGGTCAGCCCCGGCGTGTCGAAGACGAAGCCGTTCGCGGCGTGCGCCAGTGCGGCCGGCGGCATGAACAGGTTCCACAACCCGGCCTCGCGCGCCCTGTCCTGAAGCTCTGCCATCAGCGGCACGGTGCGCCAGCGCGTCCCCACCGTCTTGCCCTGCTCCTCGTGATAACGCGCGACATTGGGATAGACCCACTGGTCCATGAAAGCCGAAACGCGCTCAACCCAGTGCTGCTGACGGTCGGAGTAGCGAAAATCCATGCTGGCGGCTCCGGTCGGCTGGTCCGTAATTGGATGCAATAGTGCGTTGTTAGTCGCTAATGTTGCGTGCTACAAATGATTCTGCATCCAATAATGACGATGGGAGAGGCGGACGTGGGCAAACTCGTACGGGTGGAGCGCGAGGGTGCGATCGCCATCGTCACCCTCAACCAGCCCGAGAAGCGCAATCCCATCTCTGGCCTCGACATGATCGATGCGCTGGAAGCGGCGATGCAGGCACTCGATGCCGATATCGGTGTGCGCGTGGTGATCCTGACCGGTGCGGGATCGGCTTTTTCCTCCGGCGGCGACCTGAAAGCCATGGCAACGCCAGGGTCGAGCCTGCGCGATGCCTTGCCTGCCCAGACCCGCCGCAACTACCGCGTCGGCATCCAGCGCCTGCCGCTGCTGTTCGAGGCGCTGGAAGTGCCGGTGATCGCCGCGATCAACGGCCCGGCGATCGGCGCCGGCTGCGACCTGGCGTGCATGTGCGACATCCGCATCGCCGGCGAGGGTGCGAAGTTCGCCGAGAGTTTCGTCAAGCTCGGCATCGTCCCCGGCGACGGCGGCGCCTGGCTGCTGCCGCGCATCATCGGCTTTGCGCGGGCGAGCGAGCTGGCGCTGACCGGCGACCTGCTCGACGCGACCGAGGCCCTTGCCTGCGGCCTCGTATCGCGCGTTGTGCCCGGCGACCGTCTGATGGACGAGGCCCGGCTGGTCGCGAACAAGATTGCGGCGAACCCGCCGCACGCCGTGCGGATGACCAAACGCCTGCTGCGCGAAGGGCACCGCGCGACCCTGGCGAGCATTCTCGAACTGTCGGCCGCGATGCAGGCGCTGAGTCACGCCACCGCCGACCATGACGAGGCGGTGGGTGCCTTCCTCGACAAGCGCGCGCCGACCTTTTCGGGGAATTGACGGAGGCCGGTCGTTGCTGAGGTCGATGCCGCGCCTGGGCGGCATCGCTATCGCGGTGCAGGCGGGCTTAAATCACTTCGTCACCCCGGACTTGTTCCGGGGTCCACCATGCCGCGAAAGAGGTGGCCGGTGGGTTCGCGGCATCGTGGATGCCGGAACAAGTCCGGCATGACGGATAAGTGCAATGGTCAAAGATCTTGGTCGAGTGCCACCAAACCTTCGACAGCCAACCCACCAATCTCCCCATCCCCCAGCCCCAGCAAACGGGACAGCACCTCGCCTGTATGCTCCCCCAGCCGAGGCGCCCGCACCGGCGCCCCACGCGCCGCCGTCGGCAAGGTCGCGAACGGCCCCGGCGCGGCATAATCCAGTCCGCTGGGATTGTCGGTCCGCCCGAACATCGGATTCTCCGTCACCAGCACCGGGTCCTGCGCCGCTTCGGTCATGCTGCCATAGAAGCCGAAGCAACCGCCCTTCGCCGTCAGCGCCGCCTCGAGCGCTGCCCGGTCCCACGCCGCGACCCGCGCCTCGACCAGCGGGAACAGCACATCGCGGTGCTCGAACCGCACCCCCTCGTCGCTCGCGAACGACACGCCGCGCGCCTGCTCGATCACCGCGACCTCGGCCGCGATCCCGAGCACCTCGACCATCCCGCTCCACTGGCGCGGGGTGATCGCCATGAGCATCAGCCGCGCGCCGTCGCGCGTGGTGAAGTCGCGGCCGAATGCACCATAAACGGTGTTGCCCAGCCGCGCGCGGTCATGCCCTTCCAGCACGGTCTCGGCCAGCATGCCGAGATTGGCGACGGTACCGATAGCGACATCGGCGAGCGGGATACGCACCTCCTGACCCGCCCCGGTCGCGTCGCGATTCCGGATCGCGGCGAGCATCGCAAAGGCAGCGTATGAACCGCTCAGCAAGTCCCAGGCCGGCAGCACATGATTGACCGGCTCGTCGTCGAGATCGGCCGGCCCGGTCATCCCGGGAATGCCGACCGCGGCATTGACGGTATAATCGAGCGCCGGCCCACCGTTCGCCTGTCCCATGATCCGCACCGTGACGAGATCGGGGTTGAGCGCGGCAAGCCTGTCATGCGCCAGGAAACCATCGACCGGAAAATTGGTGATGAACTGCCCGGTCGACGCGGCCAGCCGCTGCATCAGCGCCCGCCCTTCCGGCCGCGACAGGTCGAGCGCGACCGACTTCTTGGCGCGGTTGAGATTCTCCCAATAGAGGCTGAACCCGCTCGGTCCGCGCGGCCAGCGGCGGAAGTCAGGCCCGCCGCCGGTCTGGTCGATGCGGATCACCTCGGCGCCCATCTGCGCGAGGTAGAGCCCGGCGGTGGGTGAGGCGACGAACGACGATGCCTCGATCACGGTGAGGCCGGACAGCAATCGATACATCAGGCATCCGCCAGACCGACGATCGCCACCGCCGACACATTCTGGATCGGCGAGCCGCCGAGATTGTGGCTCAGCGCGATCGCCGGCGGGTCCTTGCGCTGCCGCTCGCCCGCTCGGCCGAGCAGCTGCAGGTAATTCTCATAGATCATGCGCAAGCCGGAGGCGCCGATCGGATGGCCGAAGCATTTCAGCCCGCCGTCGATCTGGCACGGGATGGTGCCGTCGGCGTCGAAAAAGCCGTCGCGCACGTCCTTCCAGCCCTCGCCCTCCTTCGACACGAACAGGTCCTCCATCGTCACCAGCTCGGTGATCGAGAAGCAGTCATGCACCTCCATCAGGTCGATCTGTTCGCGCGGCCGGGTGATGCCGGCCTCCTCATAGGCCTTGGCCGCGGCGACGCGCGTGGTGTGGAAATAGCTGCCGTCCCAGCCGCCGGCCTGTTGCAGCTCCCAGCCGTTCGACGAGGCGACCTGCAGCGCCTTTATCGTCACCAGATCCTTCTTGCCCAGCGCGCGTGCGATCTCCGGCATTGTGACGATCGCGCAGGCCGCGCCGTCGGACACGCCGCAGCAATCGTACAGGCCGAGCGGCTCGGCGATCATCGGCGCGTTCAACACCGTGTCGATGTCCACCGTGTTGCGCAGATGCGCTTTGGGGTTCTTCGCGCCATTGGCATGGCTCTTGACCGAGACATGCGCCATCGCGCGCTTGAGGTCGTCGCGCCCGACGCCATGCTTGGCGCGATAGGCCGCGGCGAGCTGCGCGAAATTGCCCGGCGCGGAGCCCGTCACCCCGACCATGTCGAAGGTCGACCCTCGACTGCGCACCGGCAGGCCGCCATAGCCGGTGTCCTTCAGCTTCTCGACGCCCATCGCCAGCGCGATATCGGCCGCGCCCGAGGCCACGGCATAGACCGCGCCACGGAAACTCTCGGTCCCGCTGGCGCAATAATTCTCCACCTTGGTCACGCCGATATTGGGCAGGCGCAGCGCGATCGACAGCGGGATGCCCGACGGCCCGATATTGATCGCGTCGAACGCCACGCCGAGCCACGCCGCATCGATCTGGCTGGTCTCGATTCCCGCGTCCGCGATCGCCTCCTCGAACGCCTCGACCATCAGCGTATCGGCATCGTCCTGCCAGCGCTCGCCGAAACGCGCGCAGCCCATGCCGAGGATCGCCACCTTGTCCTTGATGCCGCGTGCCATCACTGGCCTCCTTCGTCGGCCGGTGTGGCCTTCCAGAAATATTTGATGAAATCGCGTTGCTCGTCGACCGCGTTGATGCGGAACACCATACGCATCGGCTTGCCGACCTCGACATCCTCCGCGCCGACCTCGGCGAACACCGTGACCAGCCGCCCGCCGCCCTCGAAATCGATCGTGCCGTAATAGCTTGGCGGGTCGGGCGAGAAGCTCAGACTGTCGGCGGTATAGGTCACGATCTTCGCCGGCCGCTCGGCCAGCGGATAGTCCTCCTGCGTGCCGATCGCCCGGGCATTGGGGTTCACACTGATGTCGCTGCGTGGGAACTGCACCGTGCCGGTCTGGGTGCAGCGCCCGCCGACCAGCCCGAGCACCGCCTTGCGGTGGCGATAAAGCGTCGAGCCCGGCTGCTTCTGGTCGAGCTCGGCGCGCATCCCGCGCTCCATGTCGAGCAGCCCGCGATGGAACAGGAAACGCTGGTAATTGCCATCCTCCTGCCGCGCCGCGAGATGCCCCGCAACGCCGCGCCGCGCCGGCAGGCGGGCCAGTGCCTCGGTCGTCTCGAACACCATCACGTCCACGCCCTGCCCAAAGCCGGCGAGCAGGATGCGCTGCCCCGGTACCGCCCGCTCCAGCGCGGCGGCGAGCAGCAACAGCGGATGCGCTGCCCCGGTATCACCGACACTCGCCTGCAGCGGATCGACCACCGCCTCGGCGCGCAGGCCGAGCTTCTTCGCCAGCCCCGCCGCCACGCCGCGCGCGCTGATCGGGATCACGGCATGGTCGATCGTGTCGGGCGCGATGTCCGCCGCCGCCAGCGGCTCGCGCAGCGCGCCGCCGAGCAGTTTGGTATAACCCTCGTCGCGGATCCAGCGGCTCTCCCAGCCATAATCGAAATCGACGCCGGTGGCGCGGAAATGGTCGACGAAATCCACCGTCACGCTGTGCGTCGCGATCACCCGCGCGATCACCGCGCCGCGCCCGACCAGCAACGCCGCCGCCCCATCGCCCTGCGTCAGCTCGCCCTCCGACGCCGGCCGCGCCTTGCGCAGGTCGGCGGCGAGACACAGCTGCGTCCGCTCGCCGTCAAGCGCCGCGAGCAACGCGCTGGTCCCGGCGCGCAGGCTGCCCGTCGCATCGTTCGCGCGCACATCATCGTCGAGCGTCAGGGCTTCCTTGACCACGCCGGCATTGAGCCGGTCGGCAAAGGGCAGGGTGGTCGAGGCCAATGTCAGGCCCCGCACCTCGGCGCGATCCATGCCCGTCAGGCAGTCGCGCGCCGCCTCGACCGCCATGGTCAACGCGTCCTCGTCCCAATTGGCTACCGCGCGCTCGCCCTTGGCCAAGCCGCCGAGACCCGGCGCGAACCACTTGTTGGCGGCATGGATCGCCGCGCGCTGCAAGCGGCGCTTCGGAATATAGGCGCCGAACCCAAGGATACCCGTTTCGCTCATCTCAGCTCCGCATAACCATGGGTCAGCACCCGCACGTCGCGCTCCGTCACGCGGCACTCGAACCGCGCCTGTTTGTCGCCCTCACGCCAGATCCGCGTCTCGATCGTCTCGCCCGGATATACCGGCGCCGAGAAGCGTACGTCGAGCCGCGTCAGGAGCGACGGATCGTTGTCGGCCAGGACCCGCAACACCGCCCGCCCGGCGACGCCATAGGTGCACAGGCCGTGCAGGATCGGCCGTTCGAACCCGGCTGCCAGCGCCACCTCAGGGTCGATATGCAGCGGGTTGAGATCGCCCGACAGCCGATAGATCAACGCCTGATTGGCAGCGGTGGCAAGGGTGACCAGTTCGTCCGGCGAACGATCGGCCGGCATCGGCCCGGGCCGCGGGATCGCGACCCCCGCGCTGCCGCCCCCGCCATCGCCGCGCAGAAAGGCGGTGCGCCGGTCGGTCGCATAAAGCGTGCCCGCCTCGTCCGCGATGGTTCGCTCCAGCAGCACCACGGCACCCTTGTCGGCCCCCTTGTCCTCCACCCCCAGGATGCGGGTAAGGCCGACAAAGTCACCCTCGCTCGGCAGCGCGCGATGGATCGTCACGCTATGCTCGCCGGCCAGGATACGCTGCCAGTCGGCGCGATAGTCGGGCTCGCGCCAGAAGAAACCGGGATAGGTCAGTGTGGCCGCCATCATCGGCAGCGCCACGAGCTGCGCCTCATAGACGAAGGGCAGTTCCTCGGCGCCCACGCCCAGCGCATAGAGGATCGTGTCCTTCGCCGTCAGCCGGTGCCGCGTCTCGATCGGCGGCCGGGCGATGAGCGCGGCGGGGTCGATCATCAGACCGGGTCCCAGGGGAAGATGTCGGTCGATCGCTCCATGCCCGAAAAGCTGGTGCGAAACGCCGGCAGCAAGTCGCTGGCGATGCTCTCCGCGCTCCACCCGTCGCTGCGGTGCATCGATCGGATCGGGCGAGGCTTGGAGAACAGGAAGATCTCGTTCTTGCGCACCGCGAAGATCTGGTTGGTTACCTCGGCCGAGGCATCGGAGGCGAGGAAGGCGACCAAGGGCGCGATCTTGTCGGCGCTCATCGACTTCATCCGCTCGACCCGCGCCGCTTCCTCCGGCGTGGAGGGCGGAATGGTGGCGATCATCCGGCTCCACGCGAACGGCGCGATGCAGTTGGAGCGTATGCCGAGCCGCGCCATGTCGAGCGCGATCGATTGCGACAGGCCGAGGATCCCCATCTTGGCCGCCGAATAATTGGCCTGGCCGAAATTGCCGATCAGCCCCGAGGTCGAGGTGAAGTGGATGAAGCTGCCCGATCCCTGCTCGCGGAAATAGGGCGTCGCCGCCTTTGACACGTTGAACGCGCCGTTGAGATGCACGTCGATCACCGCGCGCCAGTCCTCGTGGCTCATCTTGTGCCAGATGCGGTCGCGCACGATGCCGGCATTGTTCACGACCGCGTCGATCCGCCCGAAGAGCTGCACCGCCTGCTCGACGATCGAGGCCGCGCCCAACGGATCGGTGACGCTAGCGGTATTGGCATGCGCTTGACCGCCCGAGGCGACGATATCGGCCGCAGTCTGCGCCGCCGGCCCGGCATCGCCGCCTTCGCCCTCCGACGAGACTCCCGGATCGTTGACCACCACCGCGGCACCCTCACGCGCACACAGCAAGGCGATCTCGCGCCCGATCCCACGCCCCGCACCCGTCACGGCGACCACACGTCCCTCGAGCATTGCCATGTGATCGCTCCTCACCTTTCGCCTCTTCGTCACAGCCATAAACCAGGCGCATTTGCATGCAAGATGGATTCTTGCGGTCCGACGCATAACGCAGGTGTTACACCATAAACACCGCCGAATCCGTCACGCCGTCCCGATGGCACGTCAGTATTATTGCATCCACTTTGTCTGCTCTATAGGCATTGTCGTAGTGACCGGAGAGAGATATGGCCGACCAGCCAGGCGGAAATGCTATGCGATTCAAGGGCCGCGTCGCCGTCATCACCGGCGCCGGCCGTGCCGGCGGCATCGGTGAGGCGATCGCCCAGCGCCTGGCGCGCGAGGGCGCCGATCTCGTCATCACCGACCTGTGCCGCGACCTGCCCGACGTGCCGCGCGAGAAATTCGGCAGCTGGGACGAACTGGAACACATCGCTGCCCGTCTGCGCGAAACCGGCGCGCGCGTCGTGCCGGTCAAGGCCGACGTCACCGACGAGGCCGAGGTCGCCGCCTTGATGGCCCGCGCCGGGGACGAATTCGGCCGGCTCGACTGCCTGTTCAACAATGCCGGCGGCGGCACCGGCGCCGGACCGGTCGACCAGACCCCGGTTGCCGAGCTCGATCGGAGCGACTGGGACTATACGCTGCGCATCAGCCTGGATTCGGCCTATCTCTGCTGCAAGCACGCCTCGCCGCGCATCGCGCGCGCCGGCGGCGGGGCGATCGTCAACACCTCCTCGATCTCGGCGCATCATGGCGTGGCGGGCATCTCGGCCTATGCGGCGGCGAAATACGGCGTCATCGCGCTGACGCGTACGCTGGCGATGGAGCTCGCTCCGCTCGACATTCGCGTCAACGCCTTCTCGCCCGGGATGACGCTGACGCCCTATGTGAAGCAGCGCTACGAACATCTCGCCGCGCAGGACCCCAGCCGCACCGCGGAGGAACATATGCAACGCGTCGTCGCGGCGCGCATTCCGCTCCGCCGCCCGGCGCGGCCTGAGGAGATGGCCTCGGTCGCGGCGTTCCTCGCCAGCGACGATGCCAGCTACGTTACCGGCCAGACGATCCAGGTCGATGGCGGCATGCGCGTCTAGCCCGGATCGACACGCCGCCACGATCGTGCCGATCGACGAGCTGCTGCTGACCGAGCGGCCGAAATGGCCTGCTGTTCTGCGCTGTTACCGACACGAAATTTTTTCGCCGCTGTTATGGTGGCGCGCGTCCTCGGATTCGTGTTTATTTAAAGAGGCTTGGATCGCACCCGCTGTTATCCGGAACAGCGCGGGAACAGCGGCCGGAACAGCGCCCGGAACAGCGCCCGGAACAGCGGGCGATCAGCGCGCATGCCCGCTGTTCCGCGCGATGGCCGATGGCGCCGTCTGCACCCTGCTTCTGTTCACGCTGAGAAAGAACCGGACGAGGCGCCCAAGCGTGCCATCCGATCCCATCCTGCCATTCCCGGCCCGACGCTTGAATCGCGCTAGTGCCAGCTTTGGCCGAAAGCGGCGGCGCTAAGGCGCTTCCCGGCATAAATCCCGGAGCGATCCTCGACGAGGCGCGTGATCGCCTCGGCGACGCGTTCCGCCGTGATGGTGCTCGCGCCCGGCGGCGGTGTGACGCCGGCGCGCGACAGACCCGGCGTTTCGACGAAGGCACCGGGGGTGATGGTGCTGGCAAAGATGCCAGCAGGGGCAAGTTCGCCCGCCACGCCGGCGACCCAACGGTCGAGCGCGGCCTTCGATGCGCCATATAAGGCGAAGCCTTGCTGGAACGGGTCGCCAGCCGCGGTCATCAGCCCGCTGCCCGAGGTGAGGAAGATCAGCGCACCACCATCCCGCATCGCCGATGCCGCGTGCAACGTCAGCTGCACCGCGGCGCGCAGATTGACCGCCATCACCCGGTCGAAATCTGCGATGCGTGTGTCGGCGAGGTCGATACGCGGGAAGATCGCGGCGCAATGTATGACCGCGCCGAGCGGACCGCCCTGCTCTGCCCGCCTGACCATGGCGGCGAGCGCCTCGTCGGATGCGATGTCGGCCTCGATCGCCACGGCGTCGCCGCCTACCGCGGCGGTGGTGCGGGCGAGTGCGTCGCCATCTACGTCGCACATCACCACCCGCCACGCGCGCGCGGCGAGCGCGAGCGCCACCGCGCGGCCGATCCCCGCGCCCGCGCCGGTGACGATCGCGCTGCGCAGCTCAGCCGCCCAGCGCGGCGAGGCCGGCTTCGGCGACCTTCATGTCCTGCTCGTAATGCCCGCCGCTGACGCCGATCCCGCCGATCATATGGTCGCCCTCCTTGATCGGATAGCCACCCCCGAAAGTGACCAGGCGCGGCGTATGCACGATGCTGTGCAGCAGCGGCGGATCGTTCTTGATGAACTCGAACCAGCCATGCGTGGGGATGCCGAAGCTGACCGCGGTGAAGGCCTTGTTGATGGCGATGTCGATCGACAGCGACGGCGCGCCGTCCATGCGTCGAAACGCCTTCAGCAGCCCGGATTCATCGACGATCGCGATGACCATCGGCAGGCCCATTTCGGTCGCCTTGGCCGCTGCCGCGTCGATCAGCCGGTCGGCCGCAGACTGCGTGATCGACAGCCGTGTCATGGTGTTGGTCATTTCCGTTCCTTTCTTAAGTTGCATGCATAAAGTTCAAAAAAGCGCGGTAATTGGGCAGATTGGTCCGCTTACGAAGCACTATTGCATCCAACCCCGTGAATGTCTATGCATCAGGGACGCCAAAGAGTCCGTTGAGAGACAGCGGCAATATAGGGGAGGATGATGATGCATTCGTTCGGTACGCGCGCACTGCTCGCTTCGGTGAGTCTGTTCGGCCTGATGCAGTCGGCGCAAGCCCAGACCGCGCCCGCCCCGGCGGCACCTGCGGCCACGCCCGATGCGGCGCAGGCTCCGACGGAAGGCGGCGACATCATCGTCACGGCGCAGCGCCGTGAGCAGTCGCTCCACGACGTGCCGCTGGCGATTTCCGTCGTGTCGGGGGATACGCTGGTCAAGAGCAACTTCACCACCGTCGCCGACATCCAGTTCCTCTCCCCGGGCGTCAATTACAATTCGAATTTCGGCGGCGGCTTCAACGTGCGCGGCGTCGGCACCCAGTCGCTGCTGATGACCGCGGAACAATCGGTCGCGCTGGTCATCGACGACGTCATCCAGGGGCTGCCCGAAGTCTCCTTTGCCGGCCCCAGCTATCAGTCGCTCGGCGACATCGAGCGGGTCGAGGTGCTGAAGGGGCCGCAGGGCACGCTGTTCGGCAAGAACAGCTCGGCCGGCGTGATCCAGATCATCACCCGCAATCCCGTGCTCGGCCAGAATTCGGTCGACGGCTCGGTCAGCTACGGGACGAAGAACGAGATCAATGCCGCCGCCAATGCCAATGTTGCGCTGGGCGAGAATCTCGCGGCGCGGATCAGCGGCACCTATCAGAGCCGCGATGGCTTCGTGCGCAACAAGTTCAACAACCAGGATTTGTGGGCCTATGACCGGTTCGACCTGCGCGGCAAATTGCTGTGGAAGCCGACCCCGGAGCTGAAAATCCTGCTCTCGGCCGACTACCGCATCCTCCACGACAACGCCAACGGCCTGTGGACCTTGCGCAGCTGCGGCAGCGGCAGCGGCACGTTCAAGCCGTGCACCGAGCTTGCCGCCTATGGCATCACGGCCAGCCCCACCAACCTCAACGTCGCGGTGGAAGGCGACAATTATACGCGGCAGAAGTCGTACACGCTGGGCGGCCGGATCGACTATAATCTCGGCGGCGCGACGCTGACCTCGATCACCGCCTATCGCGACCTCTACCAGCCGATCGCAGTGGACACCGACGGCACACCGCGCGCCGCATACAGCCATAACGAGAACGTCTCGGGCGGCACCCAGTTCTCGCAGGAGCTGCGCGTCAACGGCCATAGCGGCATCCTCGATTACACGCTGGGCGGCTTCTATTATCACTCGACCCCCTATCAGAAGGGTATCAATGCCGGCACGCTCAACCTGCTGCCCGACAATTCGCCAATCTTCGTCTCCTTGAACGCCATCGGGCCCTATTCGGGCCAGGGCTATGGCTCGCTGGTCCAGGCGAAGCTGACCAGCTGGGCGATGTTCGGCCAGCTTGAGGCGGAGGTTACCCCCGGCCTGACGCTGATCGCCGGCGGCCGCTTCACGCATGACAACGTCAAGCAGCATATCGGCTATTTCGACGTGCCCTGGGTGTGCCGCACGGCCTATGCCTCGGGCGGGGCGTGCCACACGCTGGCGTTGCCGCTGCCGTCGGACGCGGAGACGGCAGCGAGCAAGTTCACCTACAAGCTGACGGTCAAATACGACATCAACCCCGACGTGAACATCTACGCCACCTATGCCACCGGTTATAAGGGACCGATGATCTCCCATCCAGGTAACCAGCCGCAATTGCTGCTGCGCCCGGAGACCTCGAAGTCGTACGAAATCGGGCTCAAGGCGCGTCTGTTCGACAATCAGCTGACCTTCAATATCGACGCCTTCAAGGTCGACTATCGCGATTTCCAGGGCCAGCAGCGCGTCGGCGTCGCCCCGGTGTTCTTCTACACCACGACCAATGCCGGCGGCCTGCAGACCAAGGGTATCGAAGCCGATCTGACCTGGCACGCCGCGCCCGGCCTGACGCTGTCGGGCAACGCCGCCTATATCCCGACCAAGTTTACCGAATTCTCGGTGCAATGTTATGATCTGTACACCAATCCGGGAACCCCGGCCGGGCAATGCAACTACCTTGCCCCCGGCGTGCCCGCCGGCACGGCGTTCCAGTTCAACGCGGTGGGTTATCCGCTGATCTACTCGCCGAAATGGATCTGGGGCCTGACTGCCGATTACGAAACTGCGGTCGGCGACAATCTCCAGTTCGGCGCACATGCCTCGTGGAGCTATCGCAGCAGCAGCTACGGGATCGTCGCCGACCCGAACACGATCAACCCCGGTTACGGGCTGGTCAATGGCGAGCTCAGCATCGGCCGTCCCGACGGTCGCTGGCGCCTGTCGGTGTTCGCCCGGAACCTGTTCAACAAATATTATGTCGCCGGCATCTTCCGTACGCCGCTCGACGCGGGGACCTACAATTCTACGCCGCTCTCGACGATCGGCTATTCGAACATCCCGGCGCTGGACTCTAGCCGTACGGTCGGCGTGAAGCTCAATTTTTCCTTTGGAAAATAAGGGGGAGAAGGCGGAGGCTGCCCCGGCAGCCTCCACCGCCTTGTCGAAGGAACGGCGGCGCGGGGGCTGGATGCTCGCGCTCCTCACCACCGGGTTCGGCCTCAATCTGCTCGACCGGCAGATCATCAATATCCTCGCCGAACCGATCAAGCGCGACCTCGGCCTCATGGACTGGCAGCTCGGCGCTCTGAGCGGCCTGTCCTTCGCCTTGCTCTACAGCGTCGCCGCGTTGCCGATCGCGCGCTTCGCCGATCGGGCCAACCGCATACGCGTGATCGGCGCGGCGATCCTCGCCTGGAGCCTGTTCACCGCGGCGTGCGGCATGGCCGGCAGCTTCATCCAGTTGTTGCTGCTGCGCATCGGCGTCGGCATCGGCGAGGCGGGCGGGGCGCCGCCCTCGCAATCGCTGATTGCCGACAGCTACCCGCCCGAGCGCCGCGCCGGCGCGCTCGCCATCTTCGCGCTGGGCTCGCCGATCGGGGCATCGGTCGGGCTGATTGGTGGCGGCATGCTCGCCGGCATCGTCGGCTGGCGCTGGACCCTAGCCATCGCCGGCGCGCCGGGACTGGTCGTCGGCGCGCTGGTCCTGCTCACGCTGCGCGATCCGCAGCGTGCCGCCGCCCGGCCGGAATTGCCGACGCTCCGCGCTGCGCTCGTCATGCTGCTGTCGCGCCGCGCTTTCCTGCTGATGGCGCTGGGCTCGGCGTTGCTGAGCTTCGTCAATTATGGCGCAATGGCCTTTGCCGGCTCCTTCTACCTGCGCAACCACCTGGCCGAACTGACCACGATCGGCGCCGCGATCGGCCAGAAGCCGCTCGGCGTGATCGGTCTGGGGCTGGGTCTGATCGGCATGGTCGGCGGCATGCTCGGCGCGATCGCCGGCGGACGGCTCGGCGACCGCATCGGCACGCGCGACGTGCGTGCGCTGGCGCTGATCCCGGCGGTAGGGTCGGTGCTGTGCGCGGCGAGCTATGTCGTGATGTTCACGCTGCCCAGCGCGGCCGCCTCGCTGCTCACCTTCGCGGTCGCCTCCTTCTTCTCCAACCTCTGGTACGGGCCCGGCACGCTCGGCCTTCAGCGGCTGGCCGGCGCGAAGGCCAAGGCGACCGCGCTGGCCATCGCGCTGTTCGTCAACAGCGCGATCGGGCTGAGCTTCGGCCCCTTGCTCGTCGGCCTGGCAAGCGACGCGCTCGCGCCCCGGCTGGGTGTCGGCGAGGGGCTGCGCGCGGGCATCCTGATCGGGCTTTCGGCGGGACTGGTTTCGGCGCTGATCTACTGGCTGGCGAGCCGCCGTATCGCGGCGGAGGTCGCGCAAGCTGAAGGAGTTGACGGATGAAGATCGAGGGTAGCGGCGTGATCGTGGCCGGCGGCGGATCGGGGCTGGGGCATGCGACGGCGGTGATGCTGCGCGAGGCCGGCGCGAGGGTCGGCGTGGTCGACCTGAAGCAGGGCGCCTGGGACGGTGCCTTTGCCGAGGCGGACGTCGCCGACGACCAGTCGGTCGAACGCGCCTTCGATGCGCTGGCGCCCGCGATCGGCACCCTGCGCGCCCTGCTCAACACCACCGGCACCGGCCATTCGGGTCTCTCGGCCGGGCCGGGACGCAAGGTCACGGCGGCGGGCTTTCGCCGCGTGCTCGAGGTCAACACGCTGGGCAGTTTCATCCTCGCCCAGGCCGCGGCGGAGCGGATGATCGCCGCCGACGCGGATGAGGAAGGCGAGCGCGGGGTGATCATCAACACCTCCTCGATCGTCGCGCAAGAGGGGCAGATCGGCACCGCCGCCTATGCCGCGGCCAAGGGCGGTATCGATGCGATGACCCTGCCGCTGGCGCGCGAATTCGCCCGCTACGGCGTGCGCGTGATGACCATCGCGCCGGGCATCTACGAGACGCCGATGTTCTCCAACGCGAAGGGGCCGATGGTCGACTGGCTGCGCGAGCAAGTCCAGTTTCCCCATCGCCCCGGCCATGCCGGCGAGTTCGCCGAGGCCGTGCTGCACATGATCCACAACCGCATGTTCAACGGCACGACGTTCCGCATCGACGGCGCCTATCGCGTGCCGCCCGGGCGTAGCGACTGGTGGGTTGAGTAAAGGTGTTTGTTGGTTTCAGCGAGGCTGAAACGGGCGGTGCCGGCCCACTCCCCCACCCGACCTCCCAGACATTCTATCCTATGGGAGGTCGGGTGGGGGAGTGGGCCGGCACCGCCATTCAGCGAAGCTGGAAAACCCCAGTCTCGACCTTGCCACGCGACTGTAATAGGCAGGGCGCGAGAGTTTGAAGGAGGGATGATGGCGAAGGCGGTGGACAGTGCGTATCGCGCGATCCGCGAGGGGATTCTCGCGGGGACTTTCGCGCAAGGATC
Organism: Pseudomonadota bacterium; assembly: GCA_040390605.1. GTDB lineage: Bacteria > Pseudomonadota > Alphaproteobacteria > Sphingomonadales > Sphingomonadaceae > Sphingomonas. The sequence goes on along the minus strand of JAZJXZ010000043.1, from coordinate 25,396 downwards.
GCACATCACCGCGCGCCAGCTGGCCGAGGCGACGGGGCTCAGCCGCACGCCGGTGCGCGAGGCGATGCGCCGGCTCGACGCGGAGGGGATGATCTCGCTGATCCCCAATCGCGGCGCCTTCGTCGCGAGCTGGTCGGACAGCGAGATCGAGCAGATCTACGAGCTGCGCGTGCTGCTCGAAAGCTTCGCGGCACAGACTGCGGCCGAGCGGATCAACGACGAGCAACGCGCCCGGCTCAAGGACCTCGCGGTCGAGATGACGCATCTGGTCGAGCAGCGTCCGGTCGATGTCGAGGCGATCGCCGAGGTCAATGACAAGTTCCACAAGGGCGTGCTCGAGGCGTGCGGCAATCCGCGGCTGCGCGACCTGCTCGGCGCGATCACCGAGGTGCCGCTGCAACTCAGCACCTTCCGTCGTTACTCGATCGACGAATTGCGCCGCAGCGCGGCGCAGCATGCCGAACTCGTCTCTGCATTGATGGTTGGCGATGCCGACTGGGCGCGCAGCGTGATGACCGCGCATATCCGCTCGGCGCGGCACACCTTGCTCCAGGCGCCGGTAGCGATTCCGATCGAGGCGATCGGGTAGAGCTCTTTGCGGGCAATACTTATCCGTCATGCCGGACTTGTTCCGGCATCCACGGTTCCGCACACGCAAAGGCTGTTGCACGCGCGGCACGGTGGATGCCGGAACAAGTCCGGCATGACGAAATAGTTTAACGGTCGCCTGCGAACAGCTCGGTCACATGATCCGCTGGACCGCCGCGACGATCGTGTCCTTGCCGGGGAAGAGCTGTTTCTCCAGCCGGGCATTATAGGGCACGTGGATGGCGGGCGCCGTCAGGCGCTGGATCGGCTTGCGCAAGCTATCGAAGCCTTCCTCCGAGACGACCGCGGCCACTTCCGAGGCGACGCTGCCGATACGGTGCGCATTGTCGACGATCACCAGCCGGCCGGTCTTCGCCACCGAGGCGAGGATCGTGTCCTTGTCCATAGGCACGATGGTGCGCAGGTCGACCACCTCGGCATGAATGCCGTCCTTGGCCAGCGCCTCTGCCGCGGCCAGCGCGGGGGGCACGGTGCCGGCAAAGGCGACGATCGTCACGTCCGAGCCGGGGCGTTTCACATCGGCCTTGCCGATCGGCACGAGGAAGTCCTCGTCGACCGGCACCTCCTCCTTCTTGCCCCATAGAGTGATGTCCTCGAAGAAGATCACCGGGTCATCGTCGCGGATCGCGGCCTTGAGCAGGCCCTTGGCGTCGATCGCGTTGGACGGTGCCACGATCTTCAGCCCGGGCGAGTTCATCATCAGCGAATAGGGCCGGTCGGCATGCTGGGCGGCGGTGCGGTTGTTGTAGAAGGTGCTGCAGCGGATGACGATCGGCACCTTCAGCTGCCCGCCGGTCATGAAGTGCAGCTTGGCGGCCTGGTTGATGATCTGGTCCGACGCCAGATAGAGGAAGCTGGCGATGGTCAGGTCGACCACCGGCCTGAGGCCGGTCAGCGCCGCGCCGATGCCGACGCCGGTGAAGCCCAGTTCGGACAGCGGGCAGTTGCGCAGCCGGCTCTCGTCGAATTCGTCGAACAGGCTCTGCGCGCCATACACGGCGATGTCCTCGCCCATCAGGATGACGCTCTCGTCGCGGCGCATCTCCTCGCGATGCGCCTGGACGATCGCCTGGAGATAGGACAGCTTCTCGGTCGAGTTGCGCATCACGCGATCCCCGCATGGGCGGGAAAGTGGATCGGGTTGCTGTACATATTGTCGATCAGGTCCTGCATTTCCGGCTCGGGGCTGTCCTTGGCGAACTGCACCGCCTCCTCGGTCAGCCTGATCACCGCCGCCTCGATCTCCTCGATCGCCGCCAGCGGATGCCGCGCGGCGAGCACCTCGCGGTAGAGCGCGATCGGGTCGCGCGCGCCGCGCCAATGCGCGACCTCTTCCTCCTCGCGATATTTGATCGGGATGGCGAGGCGGTTGGAATGCTCGTCGAAACGGTAGGTCTTGGCTTCGATCAGCGTCGGGCCGCCGCCTGCACGGGCGCGATCGACGGCCTCCTGTGTGACGGCATGGACCGCCTCGATATCCTGGCCGTCGACGGTGATCCCGGGCATGCCATAACCATCGGCACGCCTGGCGATGTCGGGCTGGCCGTGCGACATCGCGACCGAGGTGGTGACGGCATAGCCGTTATTCTCGCAGAAATAGATCACCGGCAGCTTCCACACCGCGGCGATGTTGAGGCTTTCGTGGAAGGTGCCTTCATTGGTCGCGCCGTCGCCGAAGAAGCACAGGCTGACCTGGTCGGTCTTGCGCACCTGGATGCTCAGCCCGGCGCCGGTGGCGAGCGGGAAGCCGCCGCCGACGATGGCGGATTCGCAGATCAGCCCCTTGCTCGTATCGGTCAGGTGCATCGACCCGCCGAGCCCCTTGCAGATGCCGGTGCGCTTGCCGAAAATCTCGGCCATCAGCGGCAGCAGATCGGCGCCCTTGCCGATCGGGTGGCCGTGCGAGCGGTGCGTGCCGGTGACATAATCCTCGTCGCGCAGCGCCATGCACGCGCCGACGATCGCCCCCTCCTGGCCGATGCTGAGATGCCCTACCGGGTGGTGGGCTATGATCGCTTCCTCGAACTTGCGGATACGCAGCATCCGCTCATAGGCGACGAGCTGCGCGGCGGGGGCGAGCGCCATCAGTCTTCCTCGATCGTCGCGATTTCGGTGCCGATCTCGACCTCGGCATCGACCGCGAAATGGATCTGCGACAGCGTACCGGCGACCGGCGCCTCGATCTCCACCGTCGACTTGGCGGTCTCGACCTCGGCCACCGTCTCGCCGGCCTCGACGCGGTCGCCGACCTGTTTCAGCCAGCTGACGATCGTCGCTTCCGAAATCCCCATCCCGACGCTGGGGAGGAACACGCTGGTGGCCATGGAATCCTGTCTCCGGTTTGTGCTGTGCGGCGGCGTTCTCAGTTGCGGTAGGAGAAGTCGGCCGGGTTGAAATACATCCAGTAGCGGCGGACGGTGCCGTCCTCGTTGAACTCGAAATTGGAGCAGCCGGGCGCGGCGATCGCCTGGTCCTGGAAGGTGCCGCGGATCGTCCAGGTGATCGCGGCGAAGGGCGGGTCGATGATCATCAGCTCGAACTGGCGGTTGTAATCGACCAGCGCGCCGAACGCCTTGCGCTCGACCTCGCGCTCGCTGTCGCGGCTGGGGACATGGACGCCGTTGCGCCACCCTTCGACGTCCTTGGCCATGATCTGGTCGATGCGCGCGCTGGTCACCTCTACGCTCGTGTTGACCCGGTCGTTCTCCGCGAAGTTGAGTTCGCGCAGCTTGCTCTCGATTTTCTCGCGGCTGATCATCCATGTCTTCCCTTGATTGGCACGCGTCTAGCGGGTCTCGAAGTCGCGCATCTGTGGCTGGGCCATTTCGTCGACGAAGCGGCCATAGGAAAAGGTCCACGACGCCGGCACGCCTTTCTTGTCGAGATACCAGCTGTCGCAGCCGGTAACCCAGACGGTCTTGTGCGCGGCTTCCTGCCGCTCATGCTCGAAGCGGTGCAGCGCCTCCGGCGTGGGGCTGACCTCGCGATAATCGCCGCGGCTGAGGCCATCGATGAGCTGCATCACATAGCCCATCTGGTGCTCGGACACCTCGATCAGCGAAAAATTCCCGACCGGGCTGTTGGGCCCGTTGAGCAGGAAGAAATTGGGGAAATCGGGCAGCGTGACGGAGAGATAGGCCGCCGGGCCGTCCTTCCACGCCGTATCGAGATCAACGCCGTCACGACCGATCACGCGGGTGGGCCGGATGAAGCGATCTACCTTGAACCCGGTGGCAAGGACCAGCAGGTCGAGTTCGTGCAGCGTGCCGTCCGCGGTGCGCGCGCCCTCCGGCTCGACGCGTTCGATCGGCGACGTCACCAGCTCGGCATTGGGTTGCTGGATCGCCTCGTAGAAACTGTCCGACATCACCAGGCGCTTGCACGCCGCGCGATAATCGGGGGTCAGGCGGCGGCGCAGTTCCGGGTCGCGCACCGTCATGAGGTTCTCGCTGCACAGCCGCTCGATCTCGGCCAGTTCCGGCGAATCGGCGTCGATCACCGCGGTGGCATAGCCTTCCAGCGTCTTGCTGCGGAGCTGGTCGACGAGTGCGTCGAGTACCGCCGGATCGGCACGAAATGCCGCCTTCTCTTCTTCGGTATAGGCCGGGTTGGGGCGCGCCATGACCCATTGCGCAGTGCGCTGGAACAGCACGAGGTGCTCGGCGCGCGGCACCAGTGCAGACACCAGCTGGGTGGCCGTGGAGCCCGTGCCGATAATGCCGATGCGCTTGCCATCGAGCGGCACGCTGTGATCCCAGCGCGCCGAATGAAAGACCGCGCCGGTGAAGCTTTCGACCCCGTCGAAATGCGGGATGTTGGGATGGTGCAGCACGCCCGACGCCGCGATCACCACGTCGAACCGGTCGCGATTGCCCGCGGCGGTGGTGAGGTTCCAGCCGCCGTCATATTCGAGGGCCGTCACCTCGTCGTTGAAGCGGATGAGGGGAAGCACGCCGTGGTCGCGCGCGACGCGTTCGAAATATTCGCGGATCTTCGGCCCCGGCGCCATCAGCCGGTCCCATTCGGGATTGCGCGCAAAGGAATAGGTGTACCAGTGCGCCGCGACGTCGCAGGCCAGGCCGGGATAATCGTTTTCGCGCCACGTGCCGCCGACCTTGTCGCCCTTTTCGAACACGGTGACGTCGAGGCCGTGCTCGCGCAGCTTGATCGCGGCGAGCACCCCACCCATCCCGGCGCCGATCACCGCCGCGCGAAGCGGCGTTCCGCGCGCCGCGCCGGACAGGGGCTGTGCCGTTTCCGAGACGTCGTTCACCCGCTACCTCTCCTTACCAGCGGCTTGTTCCGCCGCCGCGACGAAGCCTAGCCCGTTTCATATCGCTACGCAAGATTGCATCCAATCTAGCCACATCGGCCATGTTATGCTTGTTATGTCTGGGCGAGTGGATGCAAAAAATCGCGCTCCTTCAGGCATCGACGACGGCGGCCGCGAGCGCCCGTGCGCGACGCATGCCGAGCATCAGCAACAGCGTGGTGACACCCAGCGCCAGGATCGTGGTTGCGGCCAATGCCTTGCCGATATCGGCGGGACCGTCGAACACATAGTCGGACATCGCCGCGGTGGCGGTCGGCCCGATTCCCAGGCCGAGTATATTGACGATGGTCAGATAGACCGCACCGGCCTGGCCGCGCAGGCGATTGGGGGTCAGCACCTGGACCATCGCGCCCTGCAGGCCGCCGATCATGCAGGCGACGAACATGCCGCAGCAGAACAGGACGACGGCGGGCGTCGCAAGCGGACAAAGATAGGCGCCGAGGAAGAACGGGATCTGGATCCAGGCGACATGCAGCGCGACGCGGATCGGCGCTTCGGCATGACCTGCCTCGCGTACCCGATCCGCCCACAGGCCGCCGAGCAACATGCCGCCGGTACCGAAGGCGGTGAAGCCGACGCCCATCAGCAGGCCGACCTGCGCGACGCTGAGGTGATGCACGCGCATGAAATAGGTCGGGCCCCAGATGGTGAAGCCGTAATTGCTGATCGCGAAGCCGGAAAAGCCGAGGAACATCAGCGCAAGCAATCCGCGATGCCCCACGAAATAGGCCAGCACATCACGCGACGCTGCCGCCTCCTGGCCGAGCGCGCGGCGCGGCGGATCGCGTAACGTCAGCCGGACCAGCAACGCGACGAGCAGGCCGGGGATACCGAGTCCGATGAACAGCAACTGCCACGGCGCCAGCGCGCCGAATACCGGCAGGACGGGGTGCGTGCGCTCGGCCCAGGCGAGGATCAAGCTGCCGAGATAGACGCCGAGGCCGCCGCCGATCGACGAGCCGGAGGCGAAGATCGCCATGGCGAAGCTGCGGCGATGCGGCGGGAAGCTGTCGGGGATGGTGGAATAGGCGACCGGGTTCACCGCCGCCTCGCCGACCCCCACCAGCATCCGCCCGAGGAAGAGCTGGGCGAAGCTGGCCGCCAGCCCGCAGGCCACCATCGCCGCACTCCACAGGCCGACGCCGAGGGTCAGCGCGCGCGGTCGCGCGCCGCGGTCGACCCAGCGGCCGAAGGGAAAGGAAAACAGTACGAAGCAGGCGACGAAGGCGAGGCCGATCAGCGCGCTGACCTGCGTGTCGTTGAGGCCGAACTGATGCCGGATGGGATCGACGACGAGGCTGATCGCGACCCGGTCCATGAAGGCGCAGATATAGGCGAGCGCGATGAGGCCGACGGTGAAATAGGCGTAAGGCAGTGACGGGTAGGGCGGCACCGTAACGGCACCCGGCTGCGGTTCCGACATCGTCACTCCCACGACGCGCGAATCGGCGTCGGCATTATGTCCAATGTGCATGCATCGCCAATCTTTCGGCTAGCAGATTCAACGATTGATGGCGTCAGTGTTCGCCGATGGCAACCAGATTGCATACAATAATCTTGTGTTGCGCCACGCCAGCGCATAGGACAGTCGGCAATCAAGAGCGGGAACGGAGAGGTATATGACGAAGAAGCGCGCCGCCGGAGAACTGGCCGCCGCCGCCCTGGCGGGGTTAGGTGTCACCGAGGTCTTCGCATTGCACGGCAGCCATCTCGACCCGCTCTACATGGCCTGTGAAGAGTTCGGCATCCGGCTGACCGACACGCGCCATGAGGCGTCCGCCGGTCACGCCGCCGATGCCTATGCGCGCGCCTCGAACGGCAAATTGGGTGTCTGCGCGGTGACCGCCGGTCCTGGATTCACCAATGCGCTGACCGCGATCGCCAACGCCTATCTCGACCGCATCCCGACCTTGTTCATCGCCGGTGCCGCGCCGATCCGCGAGGCCGAGGGCAATACGTTGCAGGGCGGGTTCGACGCGGTGGCGATGGCACGCCCGGTGACCAAATGGGCGCAGCGCGTTGCCGAACCCGGCCGCATCGTTGAATATATCCGCCGCGCTGGCGAGATCGCGCTGAGCGGCGCGCCGGGGCCGGTGTTCCTCGAAATCCCGATCGACGTGATGTTCTGGCCGACCGACGAGGCGGTGCCCGACACGTCGGGCTGGCAGCGCCCGGCGCCGGCCGCACCGCCGGCCGATGCAGTGGCGCGCGTGCTGGAGAAGTTGCGCGGTGCCGAACGGCCGGTGATCATCGCCGGCGGCGGCGCGATGCTGACCAATTCGGGCGACCGGCTGCGCCGGCTTGCGGAAGTGACCGGCGTGCCGGTGATCGGCGGTCAGAAGGCGCTCGGCGTGCTGCCCGACGACCATCCTTATTATGGTGGCCCCGCCGCCAGTCTCGCGGCGGCGGCCGGCGCCGGTTCGCCGACCGACGCGGTGCTGCTGGTCGGCGTGCGCATGGGTATGTTCCTGGGCGGCGCGATGGGCGCGATCATTCCCCCGGCGGCCTGGGTGGCGCAGATCGAAACGAACCCCGAGGAGATCGGTCGGGTGCGCATGGCCGACCTGCCGATCGTCGCCGATGCCGGCGTAACGCTCGACGCGTTGATCGCGGCTGCGGAGGGCGAAAGCTGGCCGAAGCGCGAGGAATGGGCCGGCCTGCTACGCGGTTTCCGCGGCAATGCACGCAAGGCCTTTGCAGATGCGCCGAAGGACAGCCGCCCGGGCATGGTCCATCCCGGCCACGCCGTGGCGGCGGTGATGGACGCGCTGCCGCAGGGCACCGCGGTGATCGCCGACGGTGGCGAGGCGGGCAACTGGGTCGGCGACCTGGTGCGCTCGCCCGGCGCGGGCCAGCATTTGCGCTGCGGCTATCTCGGTTGCCTCGGCATCTCGCCGGGCTTCGCCATCGGCGCGGCGCGCGCCGACCCTTCGCGGCCGGTGGTGTGCTTTGCGGGCGATGGCGGCGCGGGCTTCAACATCCAGGAGCTCGACACGATGGTACGGCACAAGCTGCCGATCGTGACGGTGATCCTCAACAATGCCGAATGGGGCATGTCGCGCAACGCGCAGAACCTGCTCTACGGCAAGAATCGCGAAGTGATCGTCGCGCTCAACGACACGCATTACGAGACCGTGGCGGAAGGCTTCGGTGTGAAGGGCGTGCGGGTCGATCGTTATGAGGATATCGCCGACGCGGTGAAGGAGGCTTTCGCTTCGGGCGAGCCGCGATTGATCAATGTGATCATCGATGCAGCGGTGATGCATCCGCGGACGCGGATGATGGTCGGGGATGTAAGCGGGGCGGACGGGGTGCCGATTCCCTATTATGCGAATATTCCGAAGGCACCGGCCTGAGCGGGCGCGCGCCCAAATTCTTCGTCATGCTGAACTTGTTTCAGCATCCATGCGCGGTCATCTGAACCAGGAGCGACACTCCTGTGGCCATTGACCGCGCATGGGCCCTGAAACAAGTTCAGGGGGACGGTTGTGGTTGTGGGCCGGTCGTGCGCTAAGCGCGGCCCCGACCCTTCACCCCGCCTCACTCCGATGCGCCATGCCGTTGACCACCGCCGAGTCATGATAGGCATCCATATGCGCGATGCGGCCGTCTTCGACGCGGCAGATGCAGCAGGCCAGGTCGCGCATGTGGCGGCCGTCGGGCATCTCGATCAGCAGGGTATGCTGCTGCACGAAACCGGTCGGCGTCGGCTCGCGCTTGATGTCGGTGTAATGGAAGACGCTGGCGCCGGCGCGGATCTTTTCCAGATTCGCGATCGTCGTCTCGACATCGACCAGCTTCTCGTCGGTATTGTGCCACACCATCGCGCCCGGGGTGAAGATCGCGCGGAGTTCGGCCAGGTCGCCATATTCCACGGTGTGGAACAGGCGCTCGCCCGCCGCCATCGCCGCTTCGAACCGGTCTTCCATCATCCGTCTCTCCTCTCGGCGCGCGCCAGCAATGATGCGCGCAGGTCATTCTTGAGCAGCTTGCCCGCCGCGTTGCGGGGCAAAGGACGCTCATGAAAATCGATCACCACCGGCACCTTGTGCGCGGCGAGCCGCGCGCGGACATGATCGGCCAGTGCGTCGGCGTCGGCGGTGGCACCGTCGCGCAGGCGGACGGCGGCACCGACGACTTCGCCGAGCACGCGCTCCGGCACGCCGAACACCGCGGCCTCCAACACCTCGGCATGGCTGGCGAGGCAGTCCTCGATCTCGACGCAATAGATGTTCTCGCCGCCGCGGATCAGCATGTCCTTGACCCGGTCGAGGATGGTGATGAACCCTTCCGCGTCGATCCGCGCGATGTCGCCGGTGCGGTACCAGCCGTCGGCGAAGCTCTCGGCGGTCGCCTCGGGTATGTTCCAATAGCCGGTCACGACATTGGGGCCACGGACCCATAATTCGCCGGGCGCGCCGATGGGCGCGTCTTCGCCCGACGCATCGACGATGCGGATGTCGCAGCACGGCACCGCGGTGCCGACGCTGCCCGGATGCGCCATCATGTCCTCATGGCTGTTCGCTGCGACCAGCGAGGACGTCTCGGTCGCGCCATAGCCCTGACCCGGCCAGGCGTTGGGGAAGGCGGCGCGCATGCGTTCGGCCAGTTCGGGCGCGGCCGCCGCGCCGCCATAGCCGGCGGTGTCGACGCTCGATGTGTCGTAGCTGCCGGCGGTGATCGCATCCGATAATTGCCAGGCGAGCGTCGGCACCAGCGTCAGCCCGTTGATCCGTTCGCGCGCGATGATGTCGAGCGCGCGGTCGACATCCCACTTGTACATGCAATGGATCGTCGCGCCGTTGGCGAGCGATGGCATCAGCGTCGAGTGGAAGCCGGTAACGTGGAAGAAGGGCATCGGCAGCAGCAGCCGGCGCGGCGCGGTCGAGGGGGCGGCAGGCACCGCGCCGCCGCGTCGCGCCGCCGCACGGGCCGCGCGGAAGCCGGTGTTGATGTAGTTGGTCAGGATGTTGCGATGCGTGCCGGCGGCGCCCTTCGGCCGCCCGGTGGTGCCCGAGGTGTAGAAGATCGTCGCCAGATCGTCCGGGTGGAGGCCGGGGTCGGGCAGCGGGGTGTCGGGCAGGGCGCCGTAGTGCGACGCCGGGCCGATCAGCGAGGCCAGCGCGACCGTGCCGGCGGGTGCGTCGGCGCGTGCGACGACCAGTGAGGCCGCGACCGGGCCTGCTTTCTGCACCTGTGCCAGCCGCTCGCCGTCGAGCACCGCGACCTTTGCGCCGCAATCGTCGAGCAGCAGCGCCAGCGTCTCGCTCGATTCCCACGCATTGAGCGGCACCAGCACCGCGCCGACCGCCAGCGCCCCCCAGGCGCAGATCGACCATTCGGGATAGTTGCGCATCGCCACCGCAACGCGGTCGCCCTTGCCGACCGCGAACCGTTCCGCCACCGCGCGCGCAAAGGCGTTGGCCGCGCGCCAATGCGCCTCGAAGCTCAGCCGCTCGCCTTCGAACACCAGCAGGTCGCGCTCGCCATAGTTGCGGCTCGCGTCGAACACCGCGCGCAGATCCGCCGGCATGCGCACATAGCTGCGCACCCGTCGGCCCAGCGCCTCGATTTCGGTCATTTCGAACGGCGCGCCGGGCGCGGTGAGCAGCGCCAGGCTTTCCGCCATGCTGCGTGCCGGCCAGGTCATGCCGGCACCTTTTGCGCGAAACGCCACGCCGCCTCGGCGAGCGGCCCGACGCGTCGCTGCGCCAGCCCGGCGCGGGCATTGTTGGCGTTGCCCGCGCGGCCGCGCGCCGCCACGCCGTGCAGGATCGCGGCGAAGCGGAACAGATTATAGGCGAGATACCATTCGAGCGGCGCGCCGAGGCTGTCACCGGTCGCGGCGAGATAGCGCGTCAGCATCTCGTCGAGCGTCGGAATGCCGAGCGCGGCGATATCGAGCCCGGCGAGCGAATTGCGCTCATGCGCCGGGGTGACCCAGTGCATCAGCAAATAGGTCAGATCGGCGATGGGATCGCCGAGCGTTGACAGCTCCCAGTCGAGTACCGCGAGCACGCGCGGCTCGCTCTGATGCAACACCATATTGTCGAGCCGATAGTCGCCATGGACGATCCGCGCCGGGCGGTCGGCGGGCAGGCGCTCGGGCAGCCAGGCAATCAGCCGGTCCATCGCGGTGTCGCGCGGACCGTCGGATTCGGCATATTGCCGCGTCCAGCGCGCCACCTGCCGGGCGAAGTAATTGCCCGGCCGGCCATAATCGCCCAGACCCACCGCCAGTGGATCGACGCGGTGGAGCACGGCCAGCGTGTCGATCTCGGCATCATAGATGGCGCGCCGTTCCGCCGGACCGGCATCGGGCAGGCGACCGTCCCACAGTATGCGGCCCTCGACCATGTCCATGACATAGAAGGCCGAACCGACGACCGATTCGTCCTCGCACAGCGCATAGGCACGCGGCACCGGAAAGTCGGTCTTGCCGAGCGCATGGATGACGCGGAATTCGCGGTCCACGGCATGGGCCGATGCCAGCAATTGACCGGGCGGCTTGCGGCGCAGCACATAGCGCCGGGCGGGGGTGCGCAATTGATAGGTCGGGTTGGACTGGCCGCCGGCGAAACGCAGCACTTCGAGCGGGCCGGCGAACCCCTCGACCGCCCGGTTCATCCAGTCGCCGAGCCGTACGGCATCCAAATCGTCCGTTGGTCGTGGGGGCTCGTTTTGCACGGCGTCGATTACCGGCGTTGAACCAACATTATGATTTATCGTTGTTTCTTGCGACAAAACGGCATGCCTTCTCCGCTCTGCGACACCTTTTTCGGCCAAGGCCGGCGCCGCCCCTGTCATCGTTATACTTGCCATTTGCATGCAATCTAGTAAAAACGCTGTTGCGTGATCGACAGGATCGGCAATAGAGAGGATGCGCCGTCCGGGTAAGTCGGCCGGCATAAGGGGCTTTCGAATGACCGCTGGCATAGCGCCTGATCTGGAGCTTTATATCGCCGGCGAATGGCGTGGCGCGCAAGGCCGCGACACGCAGGCCGTGCTCAATCCGGCGACCGGCGAATCCCTTGGCGCATTGCCGCTTTCGACGGCGCAGGATCTGGCCGATGCGCTGGAAGCGGCCGAGCGCGGATTCGCCGCGTGGCGCGCCACCGCGCCCGAGGCACGCGCAGCAGTGCTCAACAAAACCGCCGCGCTGATCCGCGAGCGCGCCGATACGCTCGCCGCCATCGCCACGCTCGAACAGGGCAAGCCGCTGGCCGAGGCGCGCGGCGAGGTGATGGGCGCGGCGATGATCCTCGAATTCCATGCCGGCGAGGCGGTACGCAACTATGGCCGCGTGCTGCCGCGCTCGCCGGGGCTGCGCTCGATGGTGGTGAAACAGCCGGTCGGGCCGGTCGCCGCCTTTTGCGCGTGGAATTTCCCGGTGATCAACCCGGTGCGCAAGATCTCGCCGGCGCTCGCCGCGGGTTGCTCGGTGATCCTCAAGCCGAGCGAGGAGACGCCGGCCAGCGCGATCGCGGTGATGCGCTGCTTCCAGGATGCCGGCCTGCCCGGCGATGTCGCGCAGCTGGTGTTCGGCGTGCCCGATACCGTGTCGCGCACGCTGCTGGCCTCGCCGGTGACGCGCAAGCTGAGCTTCACCGGCTCGGTGCCGGTCGGCAAGCAGCTGATGCGCCTTGCCGCCGATACCGTGATGCGCATGACGATGGAGCTGGGCGGCCACTCGCCGGTGCTGGTGTTCGACGATTGCGACGTCGAGAAGACGCTGGATATCCTGGTCGCGCACAAGTTCCGCAATGCCGGGCAGGTGTGCGTCTCGCCGACCCGATTCCATGTGCAGGACGGCATCTATGACCGCTTCGCCGCAGGCTTTGCCGAACGGACGAAGCGCATCACAGTCGGTGATGGCCGTGGTGCCGGCACCAATATGGGGCCGACCGCCAATCCCCGCCGCCCGGCGGCGATCGAGGCGATGGTCGCGAATGCGCGCGAGCGCGGCGCGACCTTGCTCGCCGGCGGCGGCCGCGGCGCGGGACAGGGTTTTTTCTTCGAGCCGACCGTGCTCGGCGACGTGCCGCTCGATGCGGCGGTGATGAACGACGAGCCGTTCGGCCCGCTTGCCCTATTGCGCCGCTTCGGCACCGTCGACGAGGCGATCGAACAGGCCAACCGCCTGCCCTACGGCCTCGCCGCTTATTGCTTCACCGAGAATGGCCGCCGCCAGAACCTGCTCGGCGATGCGGTCGAGGCGGGCATGGTGGTGATCAACAATGTCCGCACCTCATGGCCCGACGCCCCGTTCGGCGGGATGAAGGAAAGCGGTTTCGGATCGGAAGACGGGCCGGAGGGGGTGGAAGCGCACATGGTCACCAAGGCGATTCATGTCAGCTGATTCCGAACAGCAGGCGCCCTGCGTCTCGGCCAGTGCTTCGGGTGGCGCGCTTGCCGGCATTCGTGTGGTCGAACTGGGCCAACTGATCGCGGGGCCGTTCTGCGGTCAGCTGCTCGGCGACATGGGTGCCGAGGTGATCAAGCTCGAACAGCCCGGCGCGGGCGACCCGATGCGGCAATGGGGGCAGGGCAGCACGCCGACCTGGTGGCGCGTGATCGGGCGCAACAAATATTCGGTCGCGGCCGATCTGCGCTCGGAGGCCGGGCAGGCGCTGGCGCGCGAGCTGATCGCCCAGGCCGACATCCTGGTCGAGAATTTCCGCCCGGGCACGCTGGAGCGCTGGAATCTGTCGCCCGAGCAACTCCGCGCCGAGAATCCCGGGCTGATCATCGTGCGCGTCTCGGGCTATGGCCAGACCGGTCCCTATGCCACGCGCGCCGGCTTCGGTGGCATTGCCGAGGCGATGGGCGGCTGGCGCAAGATCGTCGGTTTCCCCGATCGCGCGGCGGCGCGGATGGGCATTTCGATCGGCGATACGCTGGCGGCGACCTATGGCTGCCTCGGCGCGGTCGCTGCGCTGCACCACCGCGACCGCACCGGCGAAGGACAGATCGTCGATGCCGCGCTCTATGAAAGCGTGCTGCAGGTGATGGAGGGGCTGATCCCCGAATGGGCGGTCGCCGGGCACAAGCGCGAACGCACCGGATCGAAACTGCCGCGCATCGCGCCGTCCAACGTCTATCGCTGCAGCGATGGCGAATATCTGATCGGCGCCAACCAGGACAGCGTGTTCGCCCGGCTGTGCAAGGCGATGGGACGACCCGAACTGGCGGACGATCCGCGCTATGCCACGCATACTGCGCGCGGCGAGCATCAGGACGAGCTCGACGCCATCGTCGAGTCGTGGACGTCGCAGCACAGCATCGCCGAGGTCGAGGCGGCGGTGCTCGAACACAGCGTGCCGGCGGGGCGGATGTTCGATGCCGAGGACATGCTCGCGGACCCGCATTTCGCGGCGCGCGAGGCGATCATCATGGTCGATGACCCGGTGCTCGGCCCGACGCCGATGCAGGGCGCCTTCCCCAAATTGTCGGCCACGCCGGGCAGCGTGCGGCGGCCGGCGCCGCGCGAGGTCGGGCAGGATACCGCGGAGATCCTCGAGCGCTGGCTCGGCCGCGCCGACGACCCGGCGGCGCATGCGCCGGCGGTGCCGCCTCAGGCGCGCGGCGAGCTGCCGGTCCAGGACTGAGCGTCAGGCGCCGGTGAGGGCGCGGGCGACGGCGCTGGTACGGTCGCGGCCGAGCCGCGCGTTGAGCCAGCCGGCCGTCTCGACCAGCTTGGCGATATCCACATAGAGCGCGCCGCCCAGCGCATAGGCGACATCCTCGCTCGCGACATTGCCCGCCGCGCCCGGCGCGAAAGGACAGCCGCCGGTGCCGCCGATCGCGGCATCGACCGTCACCGCCCCGGCGCCGATCGCGGCGATGACATTGGCGACGCCCATGCCGCGCGTGTCGTGGAAATGCACCCGCAGCGGCAAGGGCGCGATCGCGGCGGCGACGGCGGCGGCGAGCCGCTCGGCCTCGCTTGGGCGCGCGATGCCGATCGTGTCGGCGATGGCGACCTCGATCGCCCCGGCACCGGCTATCGCGCGCGCCATCTCGACCACTTTCGCGGGATCGACCGCGCCCTCGAACGGGCAGCCGAACGCCACCGCGATCGTCGCCTGGGCGGGGCGGCCCTGTTCGTGGCAGAAACGCAGCACGTCGCACGCCATGGCGAGCGATTGTCCCGCGTCGAGCCCCTGATTGCGCATGCCGAAGGTGTCGCTGGCGGCGCAGACGATACCGATTTCGTCGATCGCGGTGTCGAGCGCGCGCAGCGCGCCACGCTTGTTGAGCACCAGCCCGACATAGCGGGCGGCACCGCGCGGCAGCCCGGCTACGACGCCTTCCGCATCGGCCATTTGCGGCACCTTGGCGGGATGGACGAAGCTCGCCACTTCCAGCCGCCGCGCTCCCGCGTCGATCGCTCGTCGGATCAGCTCGATCTTGTCTTCGGTGGGCAGCGTGCGGGGTTCGTTTTGCAGGCCGTCGCGCGGCGAAACCTCGACCAGTTCGATCCCGCTCATCGCACGCCCAATCCACGCGCGATGATTCCGCGCAAGATCTCGCGCGTGCCTCCCCGCAACGAGAAAGACGGCGCGCTCATCATCGTATAGCCGAGCACGGCGAGCAGGTCGCGGGTCGATTGCCGGTCCGGCTCGGCATCGACGAGGGTCCGCGCGATCTCGGGCAAATCCTGTTCGAAGGTGGCACCGAGGTCCTTGACGATCGCGGCGTGGATCGATGCATCCTCACCCGCTTCGAGCAGTGCGGCAACGCCGCGCGACAGGCGGCGAAGGGTCAGCAGATGCGCGGTGAGCCGGCCGATCGTCATCTGGGCCAGCTCGCTGTCGCTGCCCTGCAGCGCGCCGACCAGTTCGAGCAGGAGCTGGATCGAGGACAGGAAGCGCTCCGGCCCGCTGCGCTCGAAGGCGAGCTCGCTCATCACCTGCGCCCAGCCTTCGCCCTCGTTGCCGATCAGGGCAGTGCCGGGCAAAAAGGCATTGTCGAAATGGACCTCGTTGAAATGATGCTGGCCGGCCAGATCGAGGATCGGGCGCACCGTCACTCCCTCCGTTACCTTCATGTCGACGAGCAATTGTGTGGTGCCCTTGTGGCGGTCGGCTGGCGTGCCCGCGCTGCGGCAGAAGAGGATCATGTAATCCGCCTCATGCGCGTTGGTCGTCCACAGCTTGGTCCCGGTGACGCGCCAGCCGCCGGCGACCGGTTCGGCACGGGTGCGCACCGCGGCGAGGTCGGAGCCGGAATCGGGCTCGCTCATGCCGATGCAGAACACGCAGTCGCCCGCCGCGATGCGCGGAAGGATCGCGGCGCGCTGCGCTTCAGTGCCGAATTTGAGCAGGGTCGGCCCGCTTTGCCGATCGGCGATCCAGTGCGCGGAGACCGGCGCGCCGGCGGCGAGCGTTTCCTCGACCACGACATAGCGCTCGAACGCCAATCGCTCCTGCCCGCCATAGCGCTTCGGCCAGGTCATGCCGAGCCAGCCGCGCGCACCGAGTGCTCGGCTGAAGTCGCGGTCGAACCCGTTCCAGCTCTCGGCGCGCTGCAGCGGCGTGCGCTCGGCGATGGCCTCTGCTAGGAAGGCGCGCACATCTGAGCGTAATTGCTCGGCGGCGTCGTGGCGTGGCGGGGAGGGGAAAAGCAGCATGACCTCACACCGCCGTGATGAACGGCCAAAAGGCCGGTTTCGATTGCGCCAGTGCCCCGGCGCCGAGCCGGCGTGTCCACCAGGCGGCGCTGCCGAATTCGTCGCGCCAGCTCCACAAGGCTGTGGTGAACCAGTGCAGCCGATGCTCCTCGGTGAAACCGATCGCGCCGTGCAGCTGGTGCGCGATGCCGATCGCGATACCCGTCGCATCCGAGATGCGCGCGCGGGCCGCCGCGATGGCGATGTCGAACTGCGGGCTCGCATTGGCGAAGGCGTCGGCGGCAAGGTCCGCCGCTGCCGATGCGGCTGCCGCTTCGCTGGCGAGGCGGGCGAGCGAATGCTGCACCGCCTGGAATCCGGAGAGCGCACGCCCGAACTGCACCCGCTCGGTGACATGCGCCACGGTCAGCTCGACCAGGGTCTGGAGCGCGCCCGCCATGGCCAGCGCGCGGACCAGCGCGCCGCCTTCGAGCAATGACGCACCGGTCGACGAAGCGGCGTGAGCGGGAGCGTCGACGACGACCCGGTCGCGCGGCATGCAGGCCATATTCTCGCCGCGCTCGACGATCTGGAAACCCGAGGTCACCAGCGCGATCCTGCCTTCGTCCTCGATCACCAGCGCCGCGGCGTCGCGGCCCCAGGCGATGCGATCCGCGGTGCCGGTCGCGTGCCAGTCGGCGCCGTCGCGCCGCAGCGAGATGCCCGCGCCTTGAGGGACCAGCGCCAGCACGCCCTCGGCCACGGGCAGGCCGGCGCGCGCCAGCAAGGCGTTGCCGATCATCGTTTCGGCGAGCGGCAGCGGCAAGGCGTGGCGCCCGAACAACCCGATCAGCGCGAGCCCTTCGACGAGCGGCACGCCGAAACCCTGTTCGCCTTCCACCAGCGCGAGCGGCAGGCCCTGCTCGACCGCGGCCTTCCAGGCCTCGTGCGACCAGGTCCCGACGCGCGCCGCACGGATCGTGGCATCGTCGGCGATCCGGGAAAGCAGGCGTGCCGTCATCTCCGCGAGCATGGCGCCCGTATCGCTCACCCTGTTCTCCATCGATCTTTGTAGCTTGGCCCGTCTAACAATCTTCAGATTGGATGCAATAACCCATTCTAATGACGGCTTCCAGCCCCGCCGTGCTCTATGAAAATGCTTACGCTCCGAGTAACTTGCATACATATGGTCGAAGGTGCAACCATATCCCGCATCCACCGGACCTTCCCGGCGAGCATTCGCAAATTGCCGGCTCCGATTCCGTGGGCTGGCAACCGTCCGTGTGAGTCGCTTGCCGTCCGCGGGAGTGCCCCGATGGGGTATCGAAAGCATGGGCTTCGATCGAGCGCAATGACGAGATGCGCGCGCGGCGAGGTCCGCGCTGCGGGTGTCCCCCCGGGCCTGGCTCTGCGCCAATCACGTCCACGAAGCGGTGGAACTGCGGCGTTTACACCTGTCATATCGCCTCTAGTGTCGCGTCATCATCTCCGACAGGCAGCAGGCGCACGGACAATGCTATTCGATCAGGGCGCGCGCGATACCGCGGAACTCGGCGAAATCCGCCGCACGGTGCGCCAGTTGTGCGCTCAGTTTCCCGGCGAATATTGGCGGGCGAAGGATCGCGCCAGCGCCTATCCCGGCGAATTCGTCGATGCACTGACCCAGGCGGGTTTCCTCGCGGCGCTGATACCGGAGGAATATGGCGGCTCCGGCCTGACCTTGCAGGCGGCGGCGGTGATCATGGAAGAGATCCAGGCATCCGGCTGCAACGGCTCGGCCTGTCACGCCCAGATGTATGTGATGAACACGTTGCTGCGTCATGGCAGCGAGGAGCAGAAATCGACCTACCTGCCGCAGATCGCTGCCGGCGAACTCCGGCTCCAGGCGTTCGGGGTGACCGAGCCGACATCCGGTACCGATACGCTGGCGCTGCGCACCACGGCCGTGCGCGAGGGCGATCGCTACATCATCAACGGTCAGAAAATCTGGACCTCGCGCGCCGAGCATTCGGATCTGATGCTGCTGCTCGCCCGCACCACGCCGCGCGACCGGGTCGAAAAGAAGGTCAACGGCCTGTCGGTCTTCCTCGTCGACATGCGCGAAGCGGTCGGCAACGGCATGGAGATTCGCCCCATCCGGACGATGATGAATCACGCCACCACCGAGATATTCTTCGACCAGCTGTCGATCCCCGCCTCCAGCCTGGTCGGCGAAGAGGGCAGGGGCTTCCGTTACATCCTGTCGGGCATGAATGCCGAGCGCATCCTGATCGGCGCAGAGTGCATCGGCGACGCCAAATGGTTCATTGCCAGAGCCGCGGCCTATGCCGGCGAACGTCAGGTGTTCGGGCGGCCGATCGGCCAGAACCAGGGCATCCAGTTTCCCATCGCCCGCGCCTATGCGCAGATGCGCGCCGCCGAGTTGATGGTGCACGAGGCCGCCTCGCTTTATCAGTCGGGCGGTAATCCCGGCGCCGAAGCCAATATGGCGAAGATGCTCGCCGCCGAGGCGAGCTGGGCGGCGGCCGAGGCATGCGTCCAGACCTTTGGCGGTTTCGCCTTTGCCGAAGAATATGACATCGAGCGCAAGTTCCGTGAGACCCGGCTTTATCAGGTCGCGCCGATCTCGACCAACCTGATCCTTTCCTATCTTGCCGAGCATGTGCTTGGAATGCCGCGATCCTATTGACAGCCGCGTTGGTCGGCGGAGCGATGAGCCGTTGCGATTGACTTTCGCGCCGATCTCGCCCGACCTGCGCCTCGTCCCGAAGATCGAGTGCGCCCGACCATGACCGACACTTCCCCCTATGCCTCGTTCGAAGGCCGCACCAGGGTGCAGACCGACCGTATCGAAGGCGCGCGCGTGGGCGCCCTGATGGCGGCGCTCGGTCACGACCTGACATTCGCCGATGGCGACGAGGCGCCGCCGCTGTCGCACTGGCTCCATTTCTGGGACGTCCGGCCGCCGGTCGGTCTCGGCGTCGATGGTCACCCCGCGCGCGGTGATTTCCTGCCGCCCGTCCTCCTCCCCCGCCGCATGTGGGCAGGCGGGCGGCTGCGGTTCGAGCGACCGCTGCTGATCGGTTCGATGGTCACGCGCCGTTCCACGATCCGCTCGGTGACGGAGAAGCACGGCCGCAGCGGGGCGATGATATTCGTCACCGTCGAGCATGTTCTGTGCGACGCGACGGGTGCGCTGATCGTCGAGAAGCAGGATATCGTCTACCGCGATGCGCCCGCGCCGGGCGCCGCCGTGGTTCCGCCGCATCGGAACGACGCGGAACCCGCCGACTGGCGAGAAGATATCCACGCCGATCCCGTCCTGCTGTTCCGCTATTCGGCGCTGACCATGAACGGCCATCGCATTCACTATGATCGCGATTATGCCGTGGGGCAGGAGGGCTATGCCGGCCTCGTCGTGCAAGGGCCGTTGCAGGCGACCTTGCTGGCGCACCTGGCCCGGCAACATGGCGGTCCGCTCGCCTCGTTCGCGTTCCGCGGCGTATCGCCCGCCATCGATCTCCAGCCGATCGTTGCCTGCGGCAAGCGCGACGGGGGAGAGATGAAGCTGTGGATCGAACAGGACGGCGGTCAGACAATGACGGCGAGAGCGCAATTCGAGTCCTGACAGAGAGGGGATTTGGTGGCCCATGGTGCCGGTCGGCGCCATCGCGATTCAAGCTTCGCGGAATTGGTCCAGGACTATGCCGTGGCGCGGGCTCGACGCCGACGCGCATCGGCTATTTCACATCGCATTTCGCCGACCGTAGATTTCGGTATGTTATGGCATGTCTCGCCTCGGTAGGTGCCGCCGCACCTACGGCGATTCTATGGGTATGAGGGGCCGGCAACATTTTGGATGTGCGCGAAGACCGCTATGGTGATCAGAATCGGGCAGCTATCGGCGCGCCGCCAGATATGAGCGTAGGGAGGGAGGCGGCATTCTGGATGTCGATCGGTCAGCGATCCACCCTGTTTCGCTATGGCTTCGCGGTGCTCGCCGTGTTGCTCACCGCGGCTGCGCGCCTGGCCCTCGAGCCCTTGCTGGTTGAGCGGGCTCCGTTCCTGCCTTTCGTGCTCGCCATCCTCGTGACCGTGTTCTGGAGCGGCGTTGCGCCGGCTATCGTCAGTGTCGCCCTCTCGCTCCTCTTCGGGCTTTATTTTTCCGCACTCGGCGACCTGCAGCGGGGAGCCTGGCTCGAGGCTGCCATCTTCCTGCTGACGAGTGCAGGTCTCATCCTCGTCGCGCGTGCCGTCAATCGGGCGCGGGGCGCCGCTCATGACAGTGACAAGCGCGCGACGGTGATCGCCGAGGAGCTCAATCTCCTGATCGATGGTGCTGAGGGGCACGCAATCTACATGCTCGATCCTACCGGTCATGTGACGATCTGGAACAGCGGCGCCGAGCGGTTGAAGGGATGGACCGAAGCCGAGGTTCTCGGCCACCACATGTCGCTATTCTATCCGCCGGAGGCGATTGAGGCGGGCAAGCCTGAGGCCGACCTCGCCCGTGCGACAAAAGAAGGGCGCTTCGAACAGGAAGACTGGCGGCTCCGCAAGGACGGCTCCGAGTTCCTTGCCGCGGTCTCGATCACGGCGCTTCGCGATCATGACGGCCGCCTGCGGGGCTTTGCCAAGATCATCTCGGACATCACCGAACGCCGTGCCGCCGAGGACCAGCTGCGATCGCGCGAAAGCCATCTGAGGTCGATCCTTTCGACCGTGCCCGATGCGATGGTGGTCATCGACGCGGCAGGCGTCATGCTCTCCTTCAGCGCCGCCGCGCAGGCGCTGTTCGGCTACACCGAGGATATGGTTGTCGGCCGCAATGTGAGCATGCTGATGCCATCGCCCGACCGCGAACGGCACGATGGCTATATCCGCCGCTATCTGGAAACGGGCGAGAAACGCATCATCGGCAAGGGTCGCGTCGTGTTCGCCGAGCGAGCGGACGGCACGACCTTCCCGATGGAACTTTCGATCGGCGAGGCGACAGGCGGCGTGCAGCGGATCTTCACCGGCTTCATCCGCGATCTGACCCGGCGCCGTCAGACCGAAGCGCGCCTCGAATCGATCCAGTCGGAACTGATCCATGTGTCCCGGCTGAGCGCCATGGGCACCATGGCGTCGACTCTCGCGCACGAACTCAATCAACCGATTACCGCCATCGCCAATTACGCCGAGGCGGTGCGCGACCAGCTCGTCGATCTCGATCCGGCCGACCTGCCGATGATGCGGGAGGCGCTTGCCGATACCGCCAGCGAGGCATTGCGCGCCGGGCAAATCGTGCGCCGTCTTCGCGAATTCGTTGCGCACGGCGATGTCGAGAAGACCATCGAGGCGCTGCCGGCGTTGATCAACGAGGCATCGGTGCTCGGTCTCATGGGTTCGCGCGAGAAGGGGATCGAGCCGCGCTTCGATCTCGATCCCTATGCGTCACCCGTGCTGGTAGACCGCGTGCAGATCCAGCAGGTGGTGATCAACCTGATCCGCAACGCCTGCGAGGCGATGAGCCATTCGCCCGAGCGCAGGCTGGTCGTGTCGAGCGCCATCGACCGGCCCGGCTTCGTGCGCGTGACGGTGTCCGACACCGGCCCGGGTGTGGCGCCGGACATGGTCGACCAGTTGTTCACCGCCTTTGTCAGCACCAAGGAAGAAGGCATGGGACTCGGGCTTTCGATCTGCCAGACGATCGTCGAGGCGAATGGTGGCCGCATCTGGATGGAGCCGGGTGAGGCGGGCGGCAGTAATTTCCACTTCACGCTCGTGCGTGCGCAAACGGAAGACGTGCAATGACGGACAGGAAACTCATCCATATCGTCGACGACGAAGACGCACTGCGCCGATCGGCGAGCTACATGCTCAAGACGTCAGGCTATGCGGTGGAGACATGGCAATCCGGCGTCGCCTTCCTGAAAGAGGTGCGGCATGTGGCGGATGGCTGCATCCTGCTCGATGTCCGCATGCCGGAAATCGACGGTCTCACCGTGCAACGCACGCTCAGCGAGCGCGGGGTGACCATGCCGATCGTCATCATGACCGGTCACGGCGATATCGGGATCGCCGTCGAGGCGATGAAGGCCGGTGCCGTCGACTTTCTCGAAAAGCCGTTCGAAAAGGCGAAGCTGCTGGCCGCGATCGAAGCTGCCTTTCTGCGCCTGTCCGCGGCGGATGGGGCAAGCGCACGGGCGGCCGAAGCCGAGGTGATCCTCGGCTGCCTGACGCCGCGCGAGCGCGAGGTGCTCGACGGGCTTGCCCAGGGCTTGCCCAACAAGACGATCGCCTATGATCTCGGCATCTCACCGCGAACGGTCGAGGTGCACCGCGCCAACGTGATGACGAAGCTCGACGTGCGCAGCCTGTCGGACGCCCTCAGAATCGCCTTCGCCGCCGGCATGGGAGGCTGATCCTTAGGACCATTACGTAACGACCGCCGTCCGCTCCCCTGCCAGATCACAGGCATCTTTCGGGGAATGGTGGATGGATGTTGCAACGGCTTCGATCGCGGATGAGCGCGCGAAGGTTCTGATCGTCGAGAATGATCCGGCGGTGCGTCGCTCGATGCAACTGCTGCTGCGCGGTCGAGGCTTCGACGTGCGCGCTTACGCTGCGGGGCCGGCAATGCTGGCCGCAGCCGCGTTGCAGCCGCCCGATTGTCTCGTTGCCGATTATCTTCTGGAAGACACCGACGGCATCGCCCTTTTGAAGGAATTGCGCGAGCTGGGTTGGGACGGACCGGCGATTCTCGTTTCCGCCTTCGCATCGCAAAAGGTTTCGGCGCGCGCGCTCGATGCCGGTTTTGCGGAGGTTTTCGAAAAGCCGCTGCGCGAACGCGCGCTCGTCGAAGCGGTGTCGCGGCTGGTCGGTCGGCGGGGCGACGACTGATGGGTGGCAGGCCCGGGCCATGGACGCGGCCGACACGCCGCGTCGCATCGCTCGACAGCCTGTCGCAACGAGAGCGCGAAGTACTGGCCGGGGTCATGCGCGGTTGCACGAACAAGCAAATCGGCGCCGAACTTGGAATCAGTCACCGCACCGTCGAGATCCACCGCGCGCGCTTGATGCGCAAACTGCACGTGACCACGCTCGCCGACTTACTTGCGGTCGCCCGGCCCGCCCCGCTGGAAAATGGGTAGTGTAACGGGGGGGCGGCGGCGATCAGGCCGTACGCAGCATCACGGGCGCGCTTCTCTTCGACTGCCTTCCGCGCGGCAGCGGCTCAATCCGCAGAGCCACCGACGATCGCGCGCGTTTCGGCGCGATGGGCGGCGCTGAGCAACGTCGCACACATCGTCCGCGCCGCTTCGCGCACGCGTTCCAGCTGTTCCGCCGCATAGTTGGCGTTGAGACCCTCGACCACCGCGTCGATATGGACATGCTCGGTCGAGGCCAGGTTGAAGACCTTTGCGAGATAGTTGTCGAACGCCTCACGCAGCGCGTGGGTCTGGCCAGCCTCGCCGAGCCAGGCGTTGGTCGAGGCGGAGGTGGTGAAGCTCAGCATATGGCGTCCCGCGAGGAACCGGTCGTCGGCGCGGGGGTGCTCCCGGTCCGGCTTGAAGCCGGCGCCAAGCACGCGGTCGACATAGCCTTTGATCATGGCCGGCGGCAGGCCGAACCAGATCGGGTAGACGAACACCAGCGCGTCGCAGCGCCGCGCTTCGGTCAGGTCGTAAAGCACGGCGAGCTCGGGTGCTTCCGGAATCGTCTCGAGGATCGGGTCGAAGCGGTTGGCATAAAGATCGCGCAGGATCGGCTCCTGGCCGCATTCGCGCACGGCCTCGCAATAGGTTCTGGCGATTTCATGATTGAAGCTGTCGTGGCGCGGATGGGCAAGCACGACGAGATGGCGGATCGGGTCAATCGACATGGCGGCCTCCGTTGCGATGGCGATGCGCCATTGGCATGGATCATCGCTAGGCCCGGCGTCCGGTATCTTCCATGCGGGAATCCCCGTAGATTCGCCCGGTTCGCTTGCGAACATGGCGCGTAAGGATACACATCGCAGGGGTGACGCAGCGGCCATCAACTGCTCGCCCGGCCAGTGCGGGGCTTTTGTTATATCGGCGTCGCGGTGCGCGGACCGAAGTGCTGCTGGTCCATCCGGGCGGGCCGTTGTGGCGCAACAGATGGGATGGCTGGTGGCAGATTCCCAAGGGCGAGATCGATAACGGCGAGGATCCCCTGAGCGGTGCGCGGCGGGAGTTCGAGGAGGAGCTGGGCGTGGCAGTCGCTTCGGACGGGCACTCTCTCGGCGAGGTGCGACAAGCCGGTGGCAAGCTGGTGATCGCGTTCGCCTGCGAAGGTGATCTCGACCCGGCCGATATCGTCAGCAATATGTTCGAGCTGGAATGGCCGCCGCGCAGCGGCCGCGTGGCGCGCTTCCCCGAGATTGACGCCGCGCGCTGGTTTGGCCTCGACGAGGCCGAAACGGCGATGCTGCCGAGTCAGCGGCCGTTCCTTGCCAGATTGCAGGCGTTACTGCCTTCGGGTTGAGCAAGGGCTGGGGCTATGGGCACGCCGCATTATGATGAGTGGGTGTGGAGCGGGCGGTCAGTCGGGGCCAAACCACCCCGTCATCCCGGACTTGTTCCGGGATCCACGGTTCCGCACACGCGCCAGCCGCTTCTCACGCGGCACGGTGGACCCCGGAACAAGTCCGGGGTGACGAAGAGGGAAGGGAAGCGACCTACGCCGCCTGGCGCAACTCAAGCCGGTCCCAGATTTCGACCAGCGCACGGGTCAGGTCGCGCATCATCGCCTCGTCATGGGCGGGGCCGGGGGTGAAGCGCAGTCGCTCGGTGCCGCGCGGCACGGTCGGATAGTTGATCGGCTGGACGTAGACG
>JAZJXZ010000042.1:0-52220 GCA_040390605.1 Pseudomonadota bacterium | reverse complement strand
CGATCTTGTGGTAGCGCAGCTTCTCGACGTTGAAATCGTCGCGGCCGATGCCGGTGCCCATCGCCTGGATCAACGTGCCGATCTCGCGGCTGGAGAGCATGCGGTCGAAACGCGCGCGCTCGACGTTGAGGATCTTGCCGCGCAGCGGGAGGATCGCCTGGAAATGGCGATCACGCCCCTGCTTGGCCGAGCCGCCGGCCGAGTCACCCTCGACCAGGAACAGCTCGGATTTTGCGGGATCGCGCTCCTGGCAATCGGCCAGCTTGCCGGGCAGCGAGGCAATGTCCATCACGCCCTTGCGCCGGGTCAATTCGCGCGCTTTCTTGGCCGCCTCGCGCGCCGCGGCGGCGTCGATCACCTTGCCGACGATGGCGCGACCATGCGCCGGGTTCTCTTCGAGCCATTCGGCCAGCTTGTCGGCCATCAGGCTTTCGAGCGGCTGGCGCACCTCGGACGAGACCAGCTTGTCCTTGGTCTGCGAGCTGAACTTGGGATCGGGCAATTTGACCGAGACGATCGCCGTCAGGCCTTCACGCATGTCGTCGCCGGTCAGCGTGACCTTCTCCTTCTTCAGGAGCCCCGACTTGTCGGCATAATTGTTGAGCGTGCGGGTCAGCGCGGCGCGGAAGGCGGCGAGGTGGGTGCCACCGTCACGCTGCGGGATGTTGTTGGTGAAGCACAGGACGTTCTCGTAATAGCTGTCGTTCCACTCCAGCGCGACGTCGATCGTGACGTCGTCGCGCGTGCCCGAAATCGCCACCGGCTCGGGCATCAGGGGCACCTTGTTGCGGTCGAGATATTTCACGAACGCGGCGATGCC
This sequence comes from Pseudomonadota bacterium, assembly GCA_040390605.1. Classification (GTDB taxonomy): domain Bacteria; phylum Pseudomonadota; class Alphaproteobacteria; order Sphingomonadales; family Sphingomonadaceae; genus Sphingomonas. The sequence goes on along the minus strand of JAZJXZ010000042.1, from coordinate 51,400 downwards.
GCCCTCATAATAAAGCTCGATCGTCTTGGTTTCCTCATGCCGCGCGTCGCTGAGGAACAGGCGCACGCCGGAATTGAGGAAGGCCAGTTCGCGATAGCGGTGCTCGAGCTTCTCGAAATCGAATTCGGTGATCTTGAAGGTGGCGGGCGAGGGGAAGAAGGTGACGCGCGTGCCCTTCTTGTCCGGCGCCGGGCCGACGATCTTCAGGGGCGCGACCGCATCGCCGAAGGCGAAGCGCATGTAATGTTCCTGCCCGTCGCGCCAGATCGTCAGGTCGAGCCACTCGCTGAGCGCGTTGACCACCGAGACGCCGACGCCGTGCAGGCCGCCGGAAACCTTGTAGGCGTTATCGTCGGACGTGTTCTCGAACTTACCGCCGGCGTGGAGCTGGGTCATGATGACCTCGGCCGCCGACACCCCTTCCTCGGTGTGGATGCCGGTCGGGATGCCGCGGCCATTGTCGGTCACCGAGACCGAGCCGTCCGGGTTCAGCGTGATGTCGATGCGGTCGCAATGACCGGCCAAGGCCTCGTCGATCGCGTTGTCGGAAACCTCGAACACCATATGGTGGAGGCCGGAACCGTCATCGGTGTCGCCGATATACATGCCGGGGCGTTTGCGAACCGCGTCGAGGCCCTTGAGGACCTTGATCGAATCGGCGCCATAGTCGCCCTGGTTGGGTATGTTGGGATTATTGTTTTCGGGTGTGCTTGCCATACCAAGCATATAGGGATTCGGGCACGGAAACGGAAGCGAAATGGGCCATGGCGGCTTGTCCCGCGCGCAGGCCTGCGCCACTCTCGCGCAATCCGCCCAGGAGGCGCGATAAGCGCCCCGGCACAATGACATGGAGAGATGTTCGATGCTGTCCTTGCTGCTCGCCGCCGCGCTCGTCACCGCCGAAACCGAGATGCCGCGCTATCCCGATTTGCCGCCCGATCTCGCCGCGGCGGCGGTCGCCTTCGACAAGGCGCAGGTCACGGCCGATGGCGCGGCACTGCGCGAGGTGCTGGCCGACGACTATCTGCTGGTCAATTCGCGCGGGCAACATGAAAGCAAGGCCGACTTCATCCGCGACTATACCGCGCCGGGCTTCAGCTTTGCGCCCTTCAGGATCGAACAGCAGGTGATCCGCGTCTGGGCCGATGGCGCGGTGCTCGGCGGGGTGGTCGACGCGCATGGCATGAGCGACGGCAAGCCCTATGCCGTGCGGCTGCGCTTCACCGACATCTGGGCCAGGCGAAATGGCAAGTGGCAGGTGATCTTCACCGATGCCAGCCGGGCGCCCGCGGCCTCCTGACCGCGGGCACCCGGCCTGCCGGCTAGTCGTCGCGGCTGAAGCGATCGGCACGCTGGCCGAGCAGCGTCACCTCGACCCGCCTGTTCTGCCGCATGCCCTCGGGCGTGGCGTTGGTCGCGACGGGGTTGTTCTCGCCATGGCCCTGCACGACGAAACGGGCGCGCACCACGCCCATCGCGTCGAGCGCCGCGCGCACGCTGGCCGCGCGACGTTCCGACAAGGCCTGGTTGTGCGCGTCGGTACCGCGCGAATCGGTGTAACCGTCGATCCCCACGCGCACGCCGCGCTCGGATTTGAGATATTCGGCCAGCGGGCGCAGCTTGTCGATCGCGCCGGGACGCAGCACGTCGCTGTCGGTCCTGAACAGCACGTCTTCCTGCAGGTTGAGTGTCGCCCCCCGTGCGGTCTGGCGGAAGCCATAGTCACGCATCGCACGATGGTCCCAATTGCCGCCCGGCTGCTCGACTACGACGACGCGGTCGCGATGATCCCAGTCGAAGCGATCGCGGCGCTCACCTGCGACCTCGGCAAAGGCGCGATTGGCGGCGCGCGCCTCACGCGGGCTGAGGAAGCCGTTCCGGTCGAAGTCGAAATTGCGCATCACGAAAGCGCGGCCACGCGGCGAGGCGCGCAGTTCCGGGTAGAGCAGCGGGACGCCCGGGCCGGCGAGGCGATAGGCGCGGTCGCCCGGGCTCCAGTCCCAGCGGCCCTGCGCGGCCGCCGGGCCGGCGGCGGCGAGTGAGAGCGCCGACAGCGCGGCGGCGGTGAATGTCTTTGCGAACCTGTTCATCGTTTATCTCCATGGCCCCCGCCATGGCACGGCAATGCCGCTCCGCCCTTGAACCACCCGTGAGTGACGTCGACAGCCCGGGTTCAGGCGCGAAGCGGTTTCATACCACGGTGCCAACCGCGATCCGCGTCGCGTCGCCACCCACCTCGGCGAACAGCGCCGGCTCCGTGCCCGTCATCCACACCTGGCCCTTGCCGGCCAGACGCTCGAACAGCGCCGCGCGCCGCACCGGGTCGAGATGCGCGGCGACCTCGTCGAGCAGCAGCAGCGGCGCGCGGCCGGTGCGCTCGGCGACGAGATCGGCATGAGCAAGGATCAGCCCGAGCAGCAGTGCCTTTTGCTCCCCGGTCGAGCATAAGGCGGCGGGCTGGGCCTTGCCGAGATGGGTTACGGCGAGATCGCTGCGGTGCGGCCCGACCAGCGCGCGTCCCGCGGCAGCGTCGCGCCCGCGCCCGACGGCCAGGTCGGCGGCGAGCGTGCCGCCGGCGTCGCTCCATCCTTGCAGTGCCAGGCCGGCGCGGGCGAACGGCCCCTCCGGCGCATCGGCGAGCCGCGCCGCCAACGCGGTGACGGTGTCGCGCCGCGCGGCATCGATCGCGGCGCCATGCTCCGCTATCTGCGCCTCGAGCGCGCCGAGCCATTCGGGATCGGCGGGACGGTCCTCGGCGAGCAGCCGGTTGCGCGCGCGCATCGCCGCCTCGTAGCGGTTGCTGTGCACCGCATGGCCCGGCGCAAGCGCCAGCGTCAGCCGGTCGAGAAAGCGCCGCCGCTCGCTCGCCGCGGCGGCGAACAGCCGGTCCATGGCCGGCGTCAGCCACAGCACGGTGAGCCATTCGGCCAGCGCGGTCGCTGCCGTCGCCGCGCCGTTCACCCGCACGACGCGGCGCTCGATTGCCGGCGGCTGCGCGCCGGTGGCGATGACGGTGTCGTCGCCGAGCGTCGCCGCCACGCCGAAGCCGCCCGGGCCACCCTGCCGCGCCATCTCGCCGAGCGGCGCGCGGCGCAGGCCGCGGCCGGGCGCCAGCAAGGACACCGCCTCGAGGATATTGGTCTTGCCCGCGCCATTATCGCCGGTGAGCACGACGAAGCCCGGCCCCGTCGCCAGGGCCAGGTCTGCATGATTGCGGAAATCGGTCAGGACGAGGCGCGACAGCATCGCGCCCGTCCTTAGCGGGGATTGGCTCAGGCGGCGAGGCGCTCTTCGGCAGTCGCGGTCTGCTCGCGACGCTTGCTGAGATAGGATGCCATCTCCGCGCCCAGTTCGCGTTGCGCGGTAATATAGGCAATCGGCTCGCGCAGCCCGAGCCGGGCACGCGCGGCATCGATCGGCTCGGCGAGCAATTTGAGATAGTCCTCGCCGGCCAGCCACTTGGCCTTGCGGCCGCGACGATAGCCTTCCCACACCGCCTTCGCGAACAGCGTGCCTTTGGTCACGCGCAGGCTCTTGAGCGCCGCCGCGCCGCCGATAAACGCCCAGCCGAGGCCGCCGACCTGGGCATAGCTGAACGCGACGAGCGCTGCCTCGCCCAGGCTTTCATCGGCCTTGTAGCCGGTCAGCACGTGCCAGATGTCATGCGTATCGCGCACCCGGCGGCCGAACCAGGCGTAAGGATGCGGCATGTCTTCTTCGCGGTTGATCTTCGACACCTCGGCGAGACCGTCGGCCGAATAGCCGGTGCTCTCGAGGAAATGATTATAGGCGGCACCGACCGTGCCGGCCGCGAACTGTCGCGCAAAGCCCGGCTGCGACAGGATCTGCGCCAGTTCGAGCCGTTCATAGGCCATCCGCCCGCCGTCTTCCGTGGCGATGAACTGCGCATAGCTTTTCGGCGTCGCCCCGACATTCAGCGCGCGCATGATGCGAAACACCTGGGTGGTATCGTCGCCATTGGCCAGCAGCTTGCGGATCGCGTCGAACGCAGTGCGCCAGTCGCGGCGTCCGGTCGTGCCGGGGAAGGGGGGGAGCTTCGCGGCCATCGCTTCGATTCCTTACTGACAGCAATGTCAATAGTGATTGACACGCATGTCGTCAAGGTCGGAATAGACCGACCGGAATCAAGAAATCGTGAAACGCGTTCGGCCCGGCGCGTGCCTACACGCGCATCGGCATCAGCACGTAGAGCGCGGCGCTTTTGTCGTTCTCGCGGATCAGCGTCGGCGCGGCGGCGTCGGCGAGGTGGACCTCGACCACGTCACCTTCGATCTGCCCGAGGATATCGAGCAAATAGCGGCTGTTGAAGCCGATCTCGAAGCCCATCGCGGTATATTCGCCCGACACTTCTTCCGCCGCGGTGCCGTTTTCCGGGCTGGTCACCGAGAGGGTGATCTTGTCGCGATCGAGTGCCATCTTGACCGCACGGGTCTTTTCCGTGGCGATCGTCGAGACGCGGTCGACGCCCTCCTCGAAGCTGCGCGGATCGATCTTGAGGATCTTGTCGTTGCCGGTCGGGATGACGCGGCTGTAATCCGGGAAGGTGCCGTCGATCAGCTTCGAGGTGAGCAGCGCCTGGCCGAGATCGAAACGGATCTTGGTCGGCGACAACGACACCCCGACCGAGCCGTCGATCTCGTCGAGCAGCTTGCGCAGTTCGGCAACGCATTTACGCGGAATGATCACGTCGGGCATCGACTCGGCGCCGTCGGGGCGCGCGATCGTCACGCGGGCGAGGCGGTGGCCGTCGGTCGCCGCGGCCTTGAGCACCGGCAGCGGATCGTCCGACACGTGCCAGAAGATGCCGTTGAGATAATAACGCGTCTCTTCGGTCGAGATGGCGAAGCGCGTCTTGTCGATGATCTGCTTGAGCGTGTCGGCCGGTAGCTCGAACGACACCGGCAGTTCGCCCTCGGCGATGACCGGGAAATCGTCGCGCGGCAGCGTACCGAGCTGGAAACGCGCACGGCCCGCGACGATCGTCATCTTGCCGTCGGCAGCGGCGAGTTGCACCTGGCTCCCCTCGGGCAGCTTGCGGGCGATGTCGAACAAGGTGTGCGCCGAGACTGTGGTCGCACCCGGCTGGTCGACCGCGGCTGCAACGCTCTCGTTGATCTGCAGGTCGAGGTCGGTCGCCATCAGCTTCAACGTGCCCTCGGCGGTCGCCTCGATCAGCACGTTGGACAGGATCGGGATGGTATTGCGCCGCTCGACCACCGACTGGACGTGGCTGAGCCCCTTGAGGAGGGTTGCGCGTTCGATCGTCGCCTTCATTTCCTGTCCCCCGGGGCAACCCCCGTTTCCGTCCCGCCGAGCACCTGAGGCCGGGGGCAATTCGCCGTGTTCTTTCCTTAACCAGAAAAAGGGCCGGAGCAAGCGCTCCGGCCCTTAATTTGCAGTCTATTTATGAGGCGTAGCGCCCATAAATCGGACGACGTCAGAAACGGACGCCGACCCCGACAGCGACCTGATGGCGGTCGGTGTCGACGCTGAAATTGTTGGTGTTGGCGCCGCTCGGATATTCCAGCCGCGCATTGTTGTAGTTCGAGTAGCGATATTCGATCTTGGCATAGGTATTGCGCCCGATGCCCTGCTCGACACCGGCGCCCAGGCGCCAGCCGTCGAGATTGTAATGCTGGGCGAGCGTGGTCGTGCCGTTGTTGGCGGTCAGGTCGAGGCGCTGGTTGGTATAACCACCCTTGGCGTAGACCAGAGTGTTGCTGCCGGCGCGGAAACCGGCGCGTACGCCGGCATAAAGGTCGCGGCCGTTCTTGACCGCGCCATAACCGAGCGCGCCTGCCGCGACGGGGTTGTTGCTGACCCTGCCGGTCGACCCGGTGATCTCGCCTTCGGCACCCAGCACGATCCCGCCAAGCGCGACGTCATAGCCGATGTCGCCGCCATAAAGCAGGCCGTTGGCCGAGTTGTTGTCGCTGATCGACGAATTCTGGCTGCTGCCGGGCTGCAGCTTGTCATAGCCGAGCAGCACGCCGACGCGCGGGCCGGTGAAGGTGGTGGCGTTATCGTCGCGATCCTGTGCGGCGGCCGGGACGGCGCTGGCGAGGGCGATCGCCGACGCGGCGGCGGTGAGAAGAAGCGTACGCATAACCGAACTCCATTCATGTTTTCCGGGCCAACTCGGGCACGGGCCGCCGCTCAATGCACCGGATCGCCTCGGGTTTCATGAACCTCAGACAACAAGGAAAAGCGTTGCTTTTGCGCCACAGGCGGTTGAAAACCCGGCCATGGCTTCCAAGGCGCGTATCCGACCAGAGCGCCTCGGGCGCGATTTCATCGCCCGCCATGGCGAGACCGTGTTCAATGCGGCGGCGCGCATGCAGGGCGACCATGCCCATACACCGCTGACGCGTGCCGGCTTCGCCCAGGCCGACGAGATGGGCGCCGCGCTGCGCACCATCCTCGGCGCCAGGCCGAAACTGACGCTCTGGGCGTCGCCGACCGGGCGAGCGCTACAGACGCTCGCCGTCATCGCCGAGCATCTCGAACTCGACTGGCACGCCGCGCGCACCGATGCGCGCCTGGTCGAGATCGACATGGGAGGCTGGGGCGGGCGCTATTATGCCGATGTCATCGCCGAATTCGGGCCCGTGGTCGATCGCACCGCCGGCTTGTTGATCCCCGCGCCCGATGGCGAACGCTACGACGCGATCGCCGCGCGCGTCGGCGCGTGGCTCGATGATACCAATGACGATCCGGGGGACCGTCTGGTCATTATGCACGGTATTTCCAGCCGCGTGCTGCGCGGTGTGATGACCGGCGCGCCTGATATTGTGGGCTATGACGCGCCTGCATTGGGCGATTTGCCGCAAGGGTCGGTGGCGATGATCGCCGGCGGCATCGAACAGATCGTCCACACCGGACGCGGCGGAACGCGGGCATGAAAAACGCGCTGCTGCTGCTCGGCCTGCTGGCCGCGCCGCTGTCGGCGCGCGACTCGCTCGGCGTCTATGGCAGCTGGGGCGCCTTCACCGACCCCAGCCCGCCCCGCTGCTACGCCATCGCCCAGCCGGTCCAGGCCGGCGGCGCCGGGCGGCCGTTCGCCAGCATCGCCACATGGCCTGGCCATGGCGCGCGCAACCAGCTGCACGTACGACTGAGCCGCGAGCGCGATGCGCGCGCGCGGGTTACCTTGTCGGTCGGCGAGCGACGATTCGAACTGGTCGCCGGAGGCGCCGATGCCTGGGCGGCGGACGCCCGCACCGACGCGGCGATCGTCAGCGCGATCCGCGCCGGACGCAGCATGAGCGTCGAGACATTGGCGCGCAACGGCCAGCCCTTTGCCGATGTCTATGCATTGCGCGGCGCCGCGACGGCGATCGACGCGGCATCCCTGGCCTGTATCAGCGGCATAAAAGGCGCGTAACCGCCCCGATGTCGTTCAGGCGGCGTCCTCGCGCAGGGCGCGGGCGAGCTGATCGCGAACCGCCTGCAACGCGCCGAGATCCACGGCCGGCATTGCGCGCTTGCGTTCGCTCGAGAGCAACTTCTGAACCCCGCGGATGGTATAGCCTTCGTTGTTGAGCATCGCATTGATCCTCAACACCAGGGCGACATCCTCCGGTCGATAATAACGCCGGTTTCCGGCGCGCTGCAGCGGCCGCAGCTGAGGGAACCGCGTTTCCCAATAACGCAGAATATGCTGCGGCAGCCCGGTCTCGCGTGACAGCTCGCCGATCGTGCGAAAGGCACCGGCCGCCTTGTCGGAAGCGGCGGCCATCGTTGATCTCAGCCGGCGCTGACGATGCGATCACGCATCATCTGGCTGGCGCGGAAGGTGAGCACGCGGCGCGGCGCAATCGGCACCTCGACACCGGTCTTGGGGTTGCGCCCGATGCGCTCACCCTTGTCGCGCAGCACGAAGGTGCCGAATCCCGATATCTTCACATTCTCGCCCTTGGCGAGCGCCTCGCACATGTTGCCGAGAATCTGCTCGACCAGCTTGGCAGAATCGGCGCGCGACAGGCCGACCTGATGGTGCAGCGCTTCGGCGAGATCCGCCCTTGTCAAAGTTCCCGCGGGCACCATCGGTTTTCCCCTCCTCGGTGTCAGAAATTCAACCTAACACAATGATCGCGCGAGTCGAAAGGCCTTTGTTACCGATATGTAACAAGGTTCCGGCTGTACCACCCAATCTGGGTAGGGGTGGTCGATCGTGAAATTCTGACGGCAACAGACTAGAAACGCACCACCGCCGCACCCCAGGTAAACCCGCCGCCCATCGCCTCGAGCACGATCAGGTCGCCGCGCCTGATACGGCCGTCGCGCACCGCAACGTCGAGCGCCAGGGGCACGGAAGCGGCGGACGTATTGGCGTGCTGATCGACGGTGACGACGACCTTCTCCGGCGCGAGCCCGAGCTTCTTTGCCGTGGCGTCGAGGATCCGGGCATTGGCCTGGTGCGGTACCACCCAGTCGACATCGGCCGCGGTCAGGCCCGCGGCACCGAGCGTTTCGCTCAGCACGCTCGCGAGATTGACGACAGCGTGGCGGAACACCTCGCGGCCCTTCATGCGTACCTTGCCCACGGTGCCGGTGGTCGAAGGCCCGCCATCGACATAGAGCAATTCGTTGTGGCGGCCGTCGGCGTGCAGACGCGTCGCGAGGACGCCGCGCTCGCTGTCGGTCTCACCTTCCAGTACGATCGCACCCGCTCCATCGCCGAACAGGACGCAGGTGGTGCGATCTTCCCAGTCGAGGATACGGCTGAAGGTCTCGGCGCCGATCACCAGCGCGCGGCGTGCGCTGCCGGCGCGAATCATGCTGTCGGCAATCTGCACGGCATAGAGAAAGCCCGAACACACCGCGGCGACGTCGAACGCGACGCAGTCGTTGATGCCCAGCATCGCCTGGACCTTGGTCGCGCTGGCGGGAAAAGTCTGGTCCGGCGTCGCGGTGGCGAGCACGATCAGGTCGATGTCATTGGCCTCGCGCCCGGCGGCGGCGAGTGCGGCGCGGCAGGCATCGGCGGCAAGGGTTGCTGTGGTCTCGTCCGGGCCGGCGATATAGCGGAAGCGGATGCCGGTGCGTTCGACGATCCATTCGTCGGTGGTGTCGACCTGCCCGGCCAATTCGGCATTCGACACACGCCGCGCCGGCAAGGCCGAGCCGGTGCCGGCGATCACGCTGCGAATCATTTCGCCGGTTCCTTCACGGGCTGAACGAGCGCCGCGGCGCGGGCATCGATCTGGCGCAGATCCTCGCTGATCCGCCGCGTCAGATCGTCGCGCACCATCTTGGCGGCAGCGGCGATCGCGGTGGCCACGCCGACCTCGTTGGCACCGCCATGGCTCTTCACCACCAGCCCGTTGAGGCCGAGGAATACCGCGCCATTATGATTGTTGGGGTCGAGGTGATGGCGCAACAGCTCGGTCGCCGGACGCGAGATGAGGAAGCCGATCTTGGAGCGTACGGAACTGCGAAAGGCGCGTTTGAGCAGATCGGCGACGAATCGCGCGGTGCCCTCGGCGGTCTTCAACGCGATATTACCGGAGAAGCCATCGCAGACGATGACATCGACTTCGCCGCGTGCCAGCCGGTCGCCCTCGATGAAACCGACAAAGGTCAGCGGCAGGTGCGTAGCCGCCTTGAGCGCTGCAGCGGCATCGCGGATTTCCTCGGTGCCCTTCTGGTCCTCGGTGCCGATGTTGAGCAGCGCGACGCGCGGGGATGCGAGGTCGAGCGTGGTACGGGCATAGGCCGCGCCCATTACCGCGAACTGCAACAGGTTGCGCGCGTCGCAATCGGTATTGGCGCCGAGATCGAGCACCACGGTATCGTTGTCACCCAACGTCGGCACGCGCCCGGCCAGCGCCGGTCGGTCGATACCCTTCATGGTGCGCAGCGAGACCTTGGCCATCGCCATCAGCGCGCCGGTATTGCCCGACGAGACGGCGGCGGCGGCGCGACCCTGTTTGACCAGGTCGATGGCGATACCCATCGAGGTGACCTTGGCGCGGCGCAGTGCCTGGCTCGGCTTCTCGCTCGAGCCGACCAGTTCGGGGGCGTGAACGATCTCGGAATGCGCGGTGAGGTTGGGGTGAAGCTTCAGCCCCTCGGCGATCGCCGTCTCGTCGCCGACAAGGAAGAAGCGCATGCTCTCGAACCGGCGTCGCGCACGCGCGACCCCGGCGAGCATCACTGCCAGCCCTTCGTCTCCGCCCATGGCGTCGACGGCGATCCAGGAGCTGTCAGACACGCTGGCCCCCTGCTCCTGTTCGGTCGTACTCAGCCTTCGACCGAGACGATCTCGCGGCCGTTGTAATGGCCGCAAGACGTGCACAGATTGTGCGGACGCTTGAGCTCACCGCAATTCGGGCACTCCTGAAACGCATCGGCGGAGATCGAATCGTGCGACCGGCGCATGCCGCGCTTGGACGGCGTAGTCTTTCTTTTGGGAACGGCCATTTCGGCGAAAACCTTCTAATCAGATCGGTACGCGCGATAGGCCCGGAAACACGGCCACGCAACCGGCGGCGAGCCGGCCGCGGATGGCACCAGCGGCCGGACGCATCGCGAAGACTGGCGCCTATAGCGATTCGCGCAGACGTTGCAACCCGGCGTCGCGGCTGGCACGACAAGCGGCGAAAAGAAACCAAGGGGGATGTTATGGACGGAGCCACGTTGCCGGTGACGCTGATGGCGGCCGGCGGAAGCGCATTGATCGCCTTCTGGCTGGCGCTGCGTACCGGCGCGGCCCGCCGTGCGGCCAAGGTCAGCATCGGCGATGGCGGCGATATGAAGCTGATCGCCCGCATGCGCGCCCAGGCCAATTTCACCGAATATACGCCTTTCGTCCTGATCCTGATCGCGTTGATCGAGGTGACCACCGGCACCTCGACCTGGTTGTGGATCGCCGGCGCCCTATTGCTGGTCGCGCGCGTGGCGCATGGGCTGGGTATGGACGGCGTGCGTGGCGCCCGTGCCTTCGGCACGGCGGCGACCTTCCTGCTGCTGGTCGGCCTGGCCCTCTACGCGGTAGCGATCCCGTTGCTCGCCGCGCATCACACGCCCAAGACGATCGAGCTGACGCCCCTGCCGGCGCAAGGATAGGCTCAACCCATCCTCCCCATCCAACGATGGGGAGGAAAGAGGGATCAGGCCGCCATAGCCCTGTCGCTGACGAACATGTTGGTTTCGCGCTCGTGTGCGAAATTGCTCGTCGGGCCGTGGCCGGGGATGAATACCGTGTCGTTACCCAGCGGCCACAGCTTGGTGACGATCGAGTCGAGCAGCTGCGGGTGGCTGCCGAGGGGGAAGTCGGTGCGGCCGATCGAGCCGGCAAACAGCACGTCGCCGACCAGTGCGAGTTTCGACGGCGCGTGATGGAAAATCACATGGCCGGGCGTGTGGCCCGGCGTGTGATAGACGTCGAGCGTCAGATTGCCGACGGTGACCGTGTCACCTTCGACCAGCCAGCGATCCGGTTCGAACGGCACGCCGGTAATGCCGTAGTTGCGGCCGTCCTCGTCGAGTCGTGCGATCCAGAAGCGATCGTCCTCATGCGGTCCCTCGATCGGCACGCCCAGCTCGTCGGCAAGCGGCTTTGCCTCGCCGCAATGGTCGATATGGCCGTGGGTGAGGATGATCTTTACGACCGTCACGCCGTGCTGTGCCGCGGCGGCCTTGAGTCGCGGCAAGTCCCCGCCGGGATCGACGAACGCGCCGCGCATCGTCGCAGTGCACCAGATCAGGCTGCAATTCTGCTGGAGCGGGGTGACGGGCACGATCGCCGCGCGCAAAGGGGGGTTTGCCATCCCCGCGAGATAGGCGCGAGCACGAAACCCGGCAAGCCGGGGGTTGCGGAGCGTGCCCGGCCAGCGCATCTGGCACGACGATGCTCGCCGCCGAGACCAGGCCCTTCGTCTTGCTCGACGACGCCCGCCCCGGCGGCGCGGCGGCGCGACTCTATCGCGCGCCGCTGCGTACGATCAGCGCTGCGACGCCGGCAGACATGCTCGCCGCGTTGGCAGCGCTGCGTGCGGCTCGCGCCGAGGGCCTGCATGCGGCCGGCTATCTGACCTATGAGGCGGGTGCGGCGCTCCAGCCGCGCGCGCCGATGTTGCCCGCGGAAGAACCTGTTCTGTGGTTCGGGCTGTTCGACCGTTTCGACGAGATCGCATCCGAGGCCGTACCCGCCTTGCTGCCCGACCCTGCGGGCGCCTGGGCCGGTGCGCCGCAGCCGGCAATCGATCGCGCAACCTATGATGCCCGGCTGGCGCGGGTCCAGGCGTTGATCGCGGCGGGTGATATCTACCAGGCCAATCTGACCTACCAGAGCGTCGTGCCGATGCTCGGCGATCCGCTCGCGCTCTATGCCCGGCTGCGTGCCGCTTCGCATGCCGGGCACGGCGCGATCGTCGCGACCGGCGCGCACACGTTCCTGTCGCTGTCGCCGGAATTGTTCTTCGCGCTGGAAGGCGACCGGCTGACCTGCCGGCCGATGAAGGGTACCGCGCCGCGTGGTGCGATCCCCGAAGAAGATCGCGCGCTGGCCAAGGAGCTTGCGACCGACGACAAGCAACGCGCCGAAAATCTGATGATCGTCGACCTGATGCGCAACGACCTGTCGCGCGTCGCCGTGGCGGGTAGCGTCGCAGTGCCGGCGCTGTTCGCCGTCGAGACCTATCCCACCGTGCTGCAGATGACCTCGACCATCACCGCGACGCTGGCGCCAGGCCGCGATGCCGTCGACGTCGTCGAAGCGCTTTTTCCCTGCGGGTCGATCACCGGTGCGCCCAAATCGCGTGCCATGGCGGTGATCGCGGAGGTCGAGGGTACGCCGCGCGGTCTCTACACCGGCTCCATCGGGCGCATCGACCCGAGCGGCGATGCGATGTTCAATGTCGCCATTCGCACCCTTGCGATCGACGACGGCGTGGCGACGCTGGGCCTCGGTTCGGGCATCGTGGCCGATTCGCGCGCCGCAGAGGAGTGGGCCGAGTGCGCCGCCAAGGGCGCGTTCGTCACCGCCGGGCAGCGCCGCTTCGACCTGATCGAGACGATGGCGTTCGATCCCGAGGCGGGGATTCCGCGACTCGAGCGCCATCTCGCGCGGATGAAGGCAAGTGCCGAACGCTTCGGTTTCAGCTTCGATCGCCACGACGCGCGCAACGAATTGCAGGCCGCGACCTTCCGGCTACGTACGCCGCGCCGCATCCGCCTCGTCCTTGCCGCATCGGGTGCGCTTGCCATTGAGGTCGCCCCGCTGCCCGAGTCGCGCGACGGCCCGATGGAGGTGCGGATCGTGCCCCGGCAGGTCGCGGCAAGCGATTTCCGCCTGCGCCACAAGACCAGCGACCGGGGCTTTTATGATGCGGCGCAGCAGGCAGCGGGCGCCGACGAAATAATCTTTGCCGATGATGACGGCTATCTCACCGAGGGCAGCTTTACCTCGCTGTTCGTCGAACGTGGCGGGATGCTGGTTACCCCGCCCTTGTCGCGCGGCCTGCTGCCCGGGGTATTGCGCACCGAGCTGATCGAGGCCGGCCGGGCGGTCGAGGGTGAGCTGGTGGCGTCCGACCTGACCCGCGGATTCCTGATCGGCAACGCCTTGCGTGGATTGATGCCGGCGATTCTTGCGCCAGTCCTTGTTGCGACTGCGAAGAAAAGCGAGCTATAGCGCCGCCGCTTCCCGAACCGAAGGGCCCGACCATGCAACCATCCGCCGCGCTCGCCCGCATCAAGCCGTCGCCCACTCTGGCGATCACCACGCGGACGCTGGAGCTGAAGCGCGCCGGTGTCGACGTGATCGGCCTCGCCGCCGGAGAACCCGATTTCGACACGCCCGACTTCGTCAAGGAAGCCGCGATCCAGGCGATCCGCGACGGCAAGACCAAATACACCAATGTCGACGGCACGCCCGAGCTCAAGGAGGCGATCGTCGCCAAATTCCAGCGCGACAACGACCTGACCTACAAGACCGACCAGGTCAGCGTGAACGTCGGCGGCAAGCACACCCTGTTCAATGCCATCGTCGCGACCGTGGACCCCGGCGACGAGGTCATCGTTCCGGCACCTTATTGGGTGAGCTATCCGGACGTCGTCCTGTTCGCCGGCGGCACCCCGGTGTTCGTGCCCGCGGGCCCGGAGCAGAACTACAAGCTCAACCCCGAGCAGCTGGAAGCCGCGATCACGCCGCGCACCAAATGGGTGATCCTGAACTCGCCGTCCAACCCGACGGGCGCGGCCTATTCGGTCGCCGAATTGAAGGCGTTGGGCGAAGTGCTCGAACGCCACCCGCACGTCTGGGTGTTCGCCGACGATATGTATGAGCATATCATCTATGACGGCTTCGAATTCGCCACCATCGCGCAGGTCTGCCCGTCGCTTTACGAGCGCACGCTGACCGTCAACGGCTGCTCCAAGGCCTATGCCATGACCGGCTGGCGCATCGGCTTCGCCGCCGGCGCACCGTGGCTGATCAAGGCGATGTCGAAGCTGCAGTCGCAATCGACCAGTAACCCCTGTTCGATCGCCCAGGCCGCGGCGACCGCCGCACTCAACGGCGACCAGAGCTTCCTCGCCGAGCGTGCCCTGGCCTTCCAGGGGCGACGCGATCTCGTCGTATCGATGCTCAACCAGGCCAATGGCATCACCTGCCCGCGGCCAGAGGGCGCGTTCTACGTCTATCCTGAGCTGTCGGGACTGATCGGCAAGACCACGCCGGGCGGCAGGTTGATCGATTCGGACGAGGCGTTCGTCGCCTACCTGCTCGACGACTACCGCGTCGCAGCGGTGCAGGGCGCGGCGTTCGGCCTCTCGCCGGCGCTGCGCATCAGCTATGCAACCTCGGATGAAATCCTCCGCGAAGCATGCGAGCGCATCCAAACGGCGTGCGCAGCCGTACGTTAGGCTGGGCGGGCTGGTACCGCCCCCGTTTCAGCGTCGCTGAAACTGACAACAAGCAGATTGGAAACCTTGCGTTCAGCCTGAGGGTAGGAAGCAGGTCTTGCCAATTCGCCGCGCGACACGATCTGTCGTGCGACACTGAGGACAGGACGACGATGATGCGCACTTTCTGGCGCGATGGTTTCACGCTTCGGCTGGTCGGGGGTTTCGTCCTCGGCGCGATCGGCGTGGTCGGTTTCCATGCGGCAAGCATCGCCGGGACGCATAGCGACCGACCCGCGACGTCAGCGCACGCCGCGCGCTGACGCGTTTATGGCCGGTTCAGCCGCCGGCACCTATTTTGGCTTCGTCCGCCGAGAGGAAGAGAAAGCCATGATCCGTCCCCTGATCGCCCTTGCCGCCGCTGGTGGCATTGCCTGGCTGGCCATGGCCGGCGGTGCCGCCCAGGCCGAGCGCGCGGTGCCGATCCCCGCCGCGGTGCATGACGTATCGCGCACCGCCAGGCCGCAGGTAGCGGTGCTCGCCGGCGGCTGTTTCTGGGGCATGGAAGCGGTGTTCGAGCATGTGAAGGGCGTGAAATCGGTCACCGCGGGCTATGCCGGCGGTACGCGCGACACCGCAACCTATGGCCAGGTATCGAGCGAGACGACCGGCCATGCCGAGGCGATCCGCGTAATCTATGATCCCGCCAAGGTCAGTTATGCGACCTTGCTGCGTGTCTATTTCTCGGTCGCGCACAACCCGACCGAGCTCAACCGCCAGGGACCTGACAGCGGCACCAGCTATCGTTCGGCGATCTTCCCACAAAACCCGGTGCAACGCGCGGTCGCGGCGGCATACATCGCGCAGCTCGGCGCGGCGCATGTCTTCCCCGCGCCGATCGTGACCAGGCTGGAGAGCGGCGGATTCTTCGCGGCCGAGGATTATCATCAGCACTTCTTCGACCGGAACCCCACGCATCCGTACATCGTGCATTGGGACAAGCCGAAGGTCGCGGCGTTCCGGGCCGGCTTTCCGGCGCTCGCGAAGTAGGAACGCCCTTTTTCTGCTGCTTCCCCGGCGAAGGCCGGGGCCCAGTCGGGTGACAGAAGTTGGCTGGCGTTGTGCTCGGCTACCCCGGCTTTCCCAACTGGGCCCCGGCCTTCGCCGGGGAAGGAAGTAGCGTAGCTACGCCGCCAGCGGAAACCGCAGCAGCCGGTCTTCGACCGCGACTAACGCTTCCGCATCGCGCCCGACGGCGCGGACGATCTCGGGATGCGCCGCGTCCAGCCCGCCGGTCAGCGCGCCGAAGGCCGGCAGGATGAGCTTGGTCGCAGTGGCGACGAAACAGCGCCGCGACACGCTGCGTCCGCGCACCCGGACGCGCAGCTTGGGGTGGAAATGGCCCGACAGCTCGGGGCGCGTCTCGCAGCTTTCCGCCTCGTGGCGCAGCACCATCCCGTCGACCAGTGCCTCCGCGACGACCTCGCCGCCGCAGCGGTCGACCATGCCATTATCGTGATTGCCCGTGATCCAGGTCCAGCGCCGCGTCGCTGTCAGGCCGCGCAGAACCTGTTGCGCATGTGGCGACAGCCGCTCGCACCCGGCTAGGTCATGGAAGCTGTCGCCGAGGCACCAGATCTCCGTCGCCCCGGTCGAGTCGACCAGCGCCGCGAGCGCCGTCAGCGTGGCGATCGAATCGTATGGCGGCAGCATCTGGCCGAAGCGCGCGAACCAGCTGGCCTTCTCGAAATGCAGGTCGGCGACCAGCAAAGCGCGCCGCGCCGGCCAGAACAGCGCGCCCTGGGGGAGCGCGGCGAGCGTGTGGCCAGCGAACGAAAAGGGAACCATCGCCATCCTATGGCGTCTAGAGCGCGCAGGATCAACCACTTGTCGGCATGCCGATAAAAGCGCTTGCGCTGCGGTGCAACAAGCGTAAAGCGCGCCGTCCCAACGACAGGTCGTTTCGCACGCATGTCATCCGCCCCCGAACAATCCGGGCCGCACGAACATCCCCATCCCGCCCTGCTCGCGCTGACCGTCGGCGCGATCGGGGTGGTGTTCGGCGACATCGGCACGAGCCCGCTCTACGCCTTCCGCGAGGCGCTCGGCCTCGCTGCCGCCGACGGCATGGCGGCGAGCGAGATTTTCGGCGTGCTGAGTCTCGCCTTGTGGGCGCTGATCCTCGTCGTGTCGGTGAAGTACGTCCTGTTCCTGATGCGCGCCGACAACCAGGGCGAGGGCGGCGTGCTGGCACTGACGGCCCTGGCGCGGCGTGCGCTGGGCCGGCGTTCGCTGATCGCCCTCACGCTCGGCGCAGCGGGTGCGGCACTGTTCTATGGCGACGCGATCATCACGCCCGCTTTGTCGGTGCTGTCGGCCATCGAAGGGTTGCGCACCATTCCCGGTGCCGACGGCATGTTCGATGAGGACACGATCATGGGCATCACCATCGTGATCCTGATCGGCTTGTTCCTGATGCAGGCTCGCGGCACGGCGCGGGTGTCGGTGCTGTTCGGGCCGGTGTGTATCCTGTGGTTCCTGGTCATCGGCGCACTGGGCCTGTGGCACATTGCCGACGAGCCATCGATCCTCGCCGCGCTCAACCCGGCCTATGCGATCAGCTTCATGATCTCGCATGGGACGATCGGCCTGTTCGTGCTCGGCGCCGTGTTCCTGACCGTCACCGGCGCCGAAGCGCTGACCGCCGATATGGGCCATTTCGGGGTGCTGCCGATCCGCATCGGCTGGTTCGCGCTCGCCTTCCCCGCGCTGATGCTCAACTATTTCGGTCAGGGCGCCTATGCCCTCAACGCGCTCGAGGCGGCCAATGCCGCGCACCGGTCGTTCGTCAATCAGGACTGGTTTTTCCTGATGGCCCCCGACGCGCTGCGCCCCTGGCTGGTGGTGATCGCCGGGCTTGCCACGATCATCGCCAGCCAGGCGGTGATCACCGGCGCCTATTCACTGACCCAGCAGGCGATCCAGCTCGGCCTGTTACCGCGGCTGCGCATCCGCCAGACCTCGGCCGCACATGCCGGGCAGATATATTTGCCGGCGATCAACTGGCTGCTGCTCGCCGGCGTGCTGATCCTTGTCGTACAGTTCCGCAATTCCTCGGCGATGGCCGCCGCGTACGGCATCGCGGTTACCGGCACGATGGTCGTCACCACCTGCCTTGCCTACATCGTCGTGCGCCATCGGTGGCACTGGAAGCGCCCGACGGCGATCGCGGTGATCCTTCCCTTCCTTACGCTCGATCTGATCTTCTTCGGCGCCAACATCCTGCGCGTGGTCGAGGGCGGCTGGGTGCCGCTGGTCATTGCCGCATGCATCGGCCTGCTGATCGCAACCTGGGTGCGCGGGCGCAGCATCGTGCGCGCGTTCGAGCAGCGCCAGAGCATCCCGCTCGCCGATCTCGCTGCCGCGCTGGCGCGGCGCCCGCCCGAGCGCGTCGAGGGCACCGCGGTTTTCCTCACCTCCAATCCCGACCATGCGCCCGGCGCGCTGATGCACAATCTCAAGCACAACAAGGTGCTGCATGAGCGCAATCTGGTGGTCAGCGTGAGGACCGCCGACCGGCCGATGACCGACCCCGACAGCCGCGCGACCGTCACGCGCGTCGACGACAATTTCACGGTCATCGTGCTGCACTACGGCTTCATGGAAACGCCCGACGTGCCGCGCGACCTCGGCTTCGAACATGCCGGCGAGCGGCGCCTGCTCAACCCGGCCAAGACGAGCTATTTCATCGGCCGCAACACGATCAAGCCGTCAGCGGAGGAAGGCATGCCGCTGTGGCAGGACCAGATCTTCATGTTCTTGCAGAGGAACGCCGCCGACCCGACCGAATTCCTCCGCATCCCGCCCGGCAAGGTACTGGAACTGGGCGAACAGGTAACGGTGTGACGTCCATCAGACGTCATCCCAGCGAAAGCTGGGATCTCCCCGCGATGGCGCACGCCCTCACCGCATGAGATCCCAGCTTTCGCTGGGATGACGTCAGTGGATGGGAGGGCCGCCGGTGGTCACCCCGCATAGGCCTTCACCAGATCGTAGAGATAATCCCGTGCGTCATAGAGCGAGGTCTTGCGGATGCGCTCGTTCAGCCCGTGCACACCGTTGAAGTCGCTGTCGAGGAAGGTCCCCGGCGCTCCGTACACCGGAATGCCGAGTGCCTCGAGGAAGATACCGTCGGTCGCACCCGTCGACATCAGGGGCAGCAACGGCAGGCCGGGGAAATGCTTCGCCGCGACGGCGCGCATCGGCCCGAGGATCTTCGGATCGAGCGAGGGCGGGATCGCGGTCGGGCGGACCGGCTGGTTGGCGGTGACGGTAACCTTCGGTCCCGCAAGCCGTTGCAGCGTAGCCAGCGTCTCCTCGACCGTCTCGCCGGGGAAGATGCGGCAGTTGATGTTGGCCGTGGCACGCTGCGGCAAGGCGTTCTCGGCATGGCCGGCGCTGAGTAGCGTGGCGACGCAGGTCGTGCGCAGCGTCGAATGCATCGCCTTGTCGCGGCTGATCAGGGCATCGGCCGCCTTGTCGGTCGGGTCGGCAAGCAGACGCCTGATCGCATCGCCGACCGGTGCCGGCACGGCCGCGATGCTGGCGGTGAAGAAGGCGCGGGTGGTGTCGGTGAACTTGACCGGGAATTCATAGCCCCGCACCGCTTCGAGCGCATCGGCGAGCTGATAGATGGCGTTTTCCGGTGTCGGCTGCGAGCTGTGGCCGCCGGGATTGATCGCCGCGAAGGTATAGTTCTGCGCCGCCTTTTCGCCGACCTGCACCGCGAGCAGCTGCCGGTGCCCCTCGTCGTCGAGCCGCCCGCCCCCGCCCTCGTTGAGCGCGAATTCGGCGGCGATCAGTTCGGGCCGGTTCTTTGCCAGCCACTCGGCGCCGTTGAACGCGAAGGTCGTTTCCTCGCCGCAGGTCAGCGCCAGCTTGATCGTACGCTTCGGCTTGTAGGCGCTGGTTTTGAAGCGGACCATCGCATCGGCCCAGATCGCCGCCATCGCCTTGTCGTCGACCGACCCGCGAGCATAGTAATAATCCCCTTCCTCGATCAGGGTGAAGGGATCGCGCACCCAATCGGCGCGCTTCGCCTCGACCACGTCGAGATGGCCGAGCAGGAGCATCGGCTTCATCCGCTTGTCGCTGCCGTGCAGCACCGCGACGAGGCCGCCTTCGCGCGGATGATCCGGAACCGAGAACTGCGTGATGTCGGCGTCGGGGTAGCCAGCCGCCTTCAGCCGCGCCGCGATCTGCGCGGCTGCCTGGGTACAGCTACCAGCCGACAGCGTAGTGTTGGTCTCGACCAGTTCCTTATACAGGCCGAAGAAAGCCCGACGATCGGGCGTGAGGTCGTCCGCCGACGCGGCCAAGGGCAACAGAGCCAGCACCGCAGCCCAGCAGCCGAGAAAAACCCGTGTCGTCGATCGCATATATCGCCCCCTCGAATATCGCGGCAGGCTAGGGTTTGTTCACCACCTCGGCAATGGCCGGCGACACGGCAATCGTCACTGGTTCAGCCTGGCGGCGGCGGACCCAAATTCACCGGGACCGGCTCCGACTGGCCCATCTCCCTGGGCAAGGACAACCGCAATGTGCGGTTGGGGAAGTCGATCTGTACGCGCTTGAACAGCTTCATCGCGTCCATGCCGAGCATCAGCGCGGGGCGCTTGATCAGTTCGAAACGCTTGAACGGCTCGGCATCGGCAAAGGCGACCGGCAGATTGTTGAAATTGACTCCGGCGACCTTGATCTCGTTGATCTGGGTATAGTCCGCGACCAGCACATCGCCGGTGACGCCGAGCAGCGAGACGCTCTGCATGCGCTTGGTGTTGCGCGCCACCATGCGCCGGAGCGCGAGATTGCCCATGCTGACGACCGAGCCGGTGTCGACGATCACCTGGATACGCCGGCCGCGATAATAGGCATCGGTGACGACGAGCTGTCCGAACAGGCTTCGCGCGTGAACGACCACCTCATCGGTCGCCGCGGGCGCGGCATGGCGCCGCGCCTGGGACGGCGTGACCGTCATTTGATTATGCTCGAAATCGATCGTCACCATATGGTCCTGCAAGGTATCGAGACCGAGCAGTCCGGGCGCACCGAGGTTGCGCGATTCGAGCGCCGGGGCCTCGATCCGCGTGCCGCCGAGCGATCCGACGCTGATCGCCGGGATGACGAACGTATTGACCATTCCCTGGCCGGACATCGAGGTGAGGTGAATGTCGGGGCCAGGGGCAAGGCGCAGCGTCCCGGCCAGTTCGCGCGAGATAACGGTCCGCTGCGCACCGGTGTCGACGATGAAATGATACGGGCCGCCTGAACCGATCGTCACCGGTACGGTCATTCGCTCATCGGCGTCGCCGAAACCGAGCAGGTCCCCTGCGGGCGTCAGGCCGGCCGGTGGCTCGGTCAGCGGCGCGGGGGGCGTCGGCTGCACGGCAGGTTGGGTGAACGGCGCCGGCTGCAACGCAGCGGCCGCCGCAAACGACAAGGCGAAAGCCAGACCCATCTCCATGGGCGAAAGCTACGCCCGAATCGGGCCCTTCACAAGTGAAACCACCGTCCCGAAATGTCGGTCATCAGCCCGCAAACGCCGTCCGCGCGCAAGGGGAGGATCGGGACCGTCACGGCGACGTCACATGACGGCTTTATGTCGATGCTGGCGCGTGTCGTCGCCGGGAAGAGTAATGTTCGTGCGCCGCGTCGTTCTCGCCACCACCGGTACATTGGGTGACCTGCACCCCTTCGTTTCGCTCGCCGTCGCGTTGCGCAAGCGCGGTCTGACGCCGGTGATCGCGGCGATGGAGGATTATCGCGCCGTGGTCGAGGCAGAGGGGATCGCCTTTCACGCCGTGCGGCCGGGCCGCCGCGAGATGGAAGCCGCCGGCCTCGACGAGGCGGCGGTGGCGCGTGCGGTGACCGGCGACCTGCGCGCCGGCTTCGATCTCATGCTGCCGCACCTCGCCTCGACGCTGAGCGATCTGCGCGGCGTGATCGCCGGCGCCGATATGGTGATCTGCGGCACGCTGTCGGCGGTGGCCCGGGTCGTCGCCGAGGCCGCCCATGTGCCGATCGTGACGATCGCATTGCAGCCGATGAGCTTCCTGTCGGTCGCCGAGCCGCCGGCGATGCGCGAGATGCCGTTCCTGCCCATGCTGCGCAGGACCTGCGGACCAGGCGCGGTACGCCTGCTCTATGCCGTCGCCAGCGCGCAGGGGCGCCCGGGCATGCGCCCGCTCAAACGATTGCGGCGCACCCTCGGCCTGCCGCCGGTGCGCGACGAGCTGGTCGACGGGCCGCGCCGCAGCGAGCGCATCTTCGCCATGTATCCGCCCGCCTTCGCCCCGCTGCCGGTCGACGCGCCGATCCAGGCGCGAAGCGCCGGCTTCGCTTATTATGACGGTCGGGACGGCACCACGCGCACGCTCGACCCGGCGCTGGAGACGTTTCTCGATGCCGGACCGCCGCCTTTGGTGTTCACCCTCGGCAGCTTCGTCACTTATGCCCCGGGCAACTTCTACACCGCCAGCGCGACCGTCGCGCGGCGGCTGGGGCGGCGCGCTATCCTGCTCGTCGGGGCACATGCGCTCGACGACTATGCCGGCCTGGCCAGCCCGGACGTCGCGGTTGCGGGCTATGCACCGCATTCGCTGCTGTTCCCGCGCGCTGCTGCGGTGATCCAGCATGGTGGTATGGGGACGACGGCACAGGCGTTGCGCGCCGGCGTGCCGCAGCTGGTCTGCCCGTTCTTCGGCGACCAGTTCGACAATGGCCAGCGGCTGCAGCGGCTCGGCGTCGCGCGGGTCCTGCGGCTCAAGCGCTACGACGAGAAGCGCGCCTTCGCGGCTCTCGGCCGGTTGCTCGACACGGCCGCGGCGAGCGAACGCGCCCGCGCGCTGGTGGCGGGCATGGCGCGCGACGATGGCCCGGCGATCATCGCGTCATGGGTCGCCGGGCGCCTTGACCGAACGGTGGATCACCGCCTGGTCGCCTAATCGAGCCGCATCGCCTCCGCCGCCAGCGCCTCGGCCTCGATCAGCAGCGAATCGTCGGCCAGCCCCTGCGCGACATGTTCGCGCCCGATCAGCGTCAACACCGGCACGGCGAGCGGCGAGACTCGGTCGAGATCGACATGCAGCATCGTCCCCGCCGCGCGGTCGAGCAGGTCGGCGAGCCGCCCGACATCGGTCATCTTCGCCCGCGCATCGGCCCAGGCCGCCCTGAGCAGCAGATGGCCAGGCTCATATTTGCGCAGCACGTCGTAGATCAGGTCGGTCGAGAAGGTGACCTGCTTGCCGGTCTTGCGCTTGCCGGGGTGCTGGCGCTCGACCAGCCCGCCGATCACCGCGACCTCGCGGAAAGCGCGCTTGAGCAGCGACGAGCCCTGCACCCAGTCGACGAACTCGTCTTCGAGAATGTCGGACGAGAACAAGGCCGCCGGATCGGTCACCGGATCGAGCGAATAGGTCGCGATCGAATAATCGGTCGCGACGAAACCGATCGGCCGCAGCCCGCGCGTCTCCATCCGCCGCGTCAGCAGCATGCCGAGCGACTGGTGCGCATTCCACCCCTCGAAGCTGTAGGCGACCATGAAGTGACGCCCGTCGCGCGGGAAGGTCTCGACCAGCAGCTGATCCCGCCCGGGCAGCGCCGAGCGATAGCGCTGCACCTCCAGCCATTCACGCACATCGTCAGGAAAGCGCGGCCATTCTTGCGGCGACGCAAGAAAACCGCGCACCCGATCCGCAAGGTTGGTCGAGATCGGCATGCGCGCGCCGCCATAGGTCGGGATGCGCGCCGGCCGGCTGGTCGCGCGCACCACGACATCCTCGGTATCGACACGCTCGACTTCGAGGCTCATCCCCGAGAAGAAGAAGGTGTCGCGCGGGCTGAGCGTGGCGGCGAAACTCTCCTCGACCTTGCCCACCGAGCGCCCGTTCTTGAAGCGCACGGTGAGCATCGTCGCCTCGACGATGATTCCGGCATTGAGGCGGTGCTGGGCGACGAACTTCGGGTGCGACACGCGCCAGAGCCCATCGGCACCCTGTGTCAGCCGCTTGAATTTCTCGTACGCCTTGAGCGCGTAGCCACCGTCACGGATGAAACCGAGCACCTGCCCGAAAACATCCGCGTCGAGCGCCGAATAAGGCAAGGCGGAGCGCGCTTCGTCGAGCATCGCCTGTTGTTCGAACGGCGCCGCGCAAGCACAGGCCATGACATGCTGGGCCAGCACATCGAGCGCCCCGGCACGGAAGATATCGGGATCGAGCTCGCCCGCCGTCACCGCGTCGAGCGCGGCGCGCGCCTCGAGATATTCGAAGCGATTGCCCGGCACGATCACCGCCTCGCTCGGTTCGTCGAGCCGGTGGTTGGAGCGGCCGATGCGCTGCAGCAGCCGCGACGAGCCCTTGGGCGCGCCCATCTGGATGACGCAATCGACATCGCCCCAGTCGACCCCGAGATCGAGGCTCGCCGTCGCCACCAGCCCGCGCAGCTTGCCCGCCGCCATCGCCGCCTCGACCTTGCGCCGCGCCTCCAGGCTGAGCGATCCGTGATGGATGCCGATCGGCAGCTTCATCTCGTTGACCTTCCACAGATCCTGGAAGATCAGCTCGGCAAGGCTGCGCGTGTTGCAGAAGATGATCGAGGTGCGGTGCGTCTCGATCTCGGCCATCACCTGTTCGGCGGCATAACGCCCCGAATGGCCCGACCAGGGAATCTTGCCCTCGGGCAGCAGGATGGCGATGTTCGGATCCGCCCCCTTGTCGCCGATCACCAGCGACACCTGGTCGATATCGCCATCGGGCGCCAGCCACGCGCGATAGCCGTCCGGATCGGCCACCGTGGCTGACAAGGCGACACGTCGCAACGCCGGGGCGATTGCCTGCAGTCGCGCCATGCACAGGCTGAGCAGATCGCCGCGCTTGCCCGTGGCGAAGGCGTGCACCTCATCGACGACGATCGTCCTGAGGCCGGCGAACATCAGGAAGCTGTCGGGATAACTCAGCAGCAGCGACAGCGATTCGGGTGTGGTCAGCAGGATCTGCGGCGGGCGGATGCGTTGCCGCGCCTTGCGGTCCGACGGCGTGTCGCCGGTCCGCGTCTCGACGCGCAAGGAGAGTCCCATCTCCTCGATCGGCGTCAGCAGGTTGCGCTGCACGTCGACCGCCAGCGCCTTCAAGGGCGACACGTAAAGCGTGTGCAACCCCTCGGTCGGGTTCTCGATCAGCTCGGCCAGCGTCGGCAGGAAACCGGCCAGCGTCTTGCCCGCCCCCGTCGCCGCGACGAGCAGCGCATGCCGCCCGGCCCTCCCCTCGGCCAGCATGTCGAGCTGATGCCGCCGCGGCGCCCAGCCGCGCGACGCGAACCACTCGGTGAGGGGTTGGGGGAGGTCGGGCCTCACTTAAGCCCCTCCCCTTCAGGGGAGGGGTTGGGGTGGGGCAGTGCGGCAATCTCAACGTTGGCGTTCGTGGGCCTGCCCCACCCCCAGCCCCTCCCCTGAAGGGGAGGGGAGAAAGGGAAGTGGGAACCGAACCGCATCTCGCCCATATAGGTAACATGGCGAAGCTCGGCGACTGGATCGATCCCAAACCGCAGGGAATCTATGTCAAACCGGCCGATGCGTGGATCGACCCGTCGGTGCCGAGCCCGCGCGCCCTGGTCACGCACGGCCATGCCGACCATGCCCGCGGCGGCCACGAAGCGGTTTGGGCAACGCCCGAAACGCTGGCGATCATGGAGACCCGCTACGGCCCGCAAGCCGGCAATCCGGTCGCCTATGGCGAGACGCTACGCCTCGGCGAGGTTGACGTCACCTTCGTGCCCGCCGGCCATGTGCTCGGCTCGGCGCAGATACTGCTCGAGCATCGCGGCGAACGCATCGTCGTGTCGGGCGATTACAAGCGCCGCCCCGACCCGACCTGCGCGCCGTTCGAGCCGGTGGCATGCGATGTCTTCGTCACCGAGGCCACCTTCGGCCTGCCGGTGTTCCGCCATCCCGATACCGGCGACGAGATCGACAAATTGCTCGCCGCGCTCCACGCCAATCCTGAACGCTGCGTGCTGGTCGGCGCCTATGCACTGGGCAAGGCACAGCGTGTCATCGCCGAACTGCGCGCCCGCGGCCATGCCGCGCCAATCTATCTCCATGGCGCACTGCAACGACTGTGCGATCTCTACACCGAACTTGGGGTGGAACTCGGCGAGCTGATCCCGGCGACCGGCGTGCCCAAGGCGGTGATCGCCGGGCATATCGTGCTGTGCCCCCCTTCCGCGCTCAACGATCGCTGGTCGCGCCGCCTGCCGGACCCGATTACCGCCATGGCGTCAGGCTGGATGCGCATCAGGCAACGCGCGCGCCAGAAGCTGGTCGAACTGCCGCTGATCCTCAGCGACCATGCCGATTGGGACGAGCTGACCGACACGCTGACCGAGATCGCGCCCAAGGAGGTCTGGGTGACGCATGGGCGCGAGGAAGCGCTGATCCACTGGTGCATGACCCGCCAGATCAAGGCGCGCGCGCTGGCGCTGGTCGGTTATGAGGATGAGGACGACTGAAAGGTTGAATGTTCCCCCGGCCTTCGCCGGGGAAGAGGGAAGACCAACCCCATCAGGTGTAAGGAGAGCGATGTGACCAAGCTTGCCCCCGCCGACCAACTCGCCGCCGAGGCACACCGGCCCTATTCCGGCGAAAGCGCCGCCTATACCAAGGCCCGCACCGCCCTGCTCGCCAGCGAAGTCGAATTGCGCCGCCAGATCGAGGCGGTCGCCGCCGAACGCCGCGCGTTGCCCGAAGCGCCAGCGGTGACGGAGGGTTACAGCTTCGAAGGCCCCAACGGCAGCGTCACGCTCGCCGACCTGTTCGAGGGGCACGACACGCTGGTCACCTATTGCTGGATGTACGGCCCCGAGCGCGAGCGGCCCTGTCCGATGTGCACCGCGTTCCTCGGCCCGCTCGCCGCCAACGCCGCCGATATCCGCCAGAAGATCGGCCTGGCGGTGATCGCGCGCTCGCCGGTGGCGCGGATGCAGGCCTTTGCCGGCGAGCGCGGCTGGCGCAACCTGCCGCTCTACAGCGACGCCAGCGAGGCGTTCGGCCGCGACCACAATGCCTGGCACGACGACGGCGACTGGCCGTCCTACGACGTCTTCACCAAGGACAAGGACGGCACGATCCGCCATTTCTGGAGCGGCGAGCTCGGCGGCACGCAGGATCCCGGCCAAGACCCGCGCGGCGCACCCGACATGACGGTGCTGTGGAACGTGCTCGACACCATCCCCGCCGGGCGCGGCACGGACTGGTATCCGAAACTGGATTATTGATCAGGCGCCGGAGACTGTCGCCTCATACATGGCGATGTTTTCGCTCGACGCGGCGTGGTCGCGCACCGCCTTCATCAGCTCGTGCGAGCCGGGCTGGGCGAAATGCGTCTTCAGCGCCGCCATGTCGCGCCACTGTTCGTAGAAGAACAGACGCAGCGGATTCTCGCAATCGACCTGCACCGAGTGGAGCAGGCAGCCATCCTCCAGGCGGGAGCGATGGACATGGACAAGGCTCGCCTGGCGCAACGCTTCGAAACTGTCCGGGCGCGCGGTCACGCTGCCGGTGACGATGATCATACGCGTTCTTCCCGCCCTGGTCCCTTAACGGCTGTACACGCCGGAGAATGACACGTTGAGTCCACCGCACTGGCCATTATCGTCGGCGACGAGATAGGGCCCGATCAGCGCCATGTCGACGCGACAATCGCCATAACCCTTGGCATCCTTGCCGAACACGATATGCCGACCGTTCGGACGAGCGCGATCCTCCAACTCACCGTCGTTGATGTCGCCCCGCTGATAGGCTCCCGGGAAGCGCCCGGTCCAAAAAGCGAGGCCGTGCACGGCGATAAAGCCCGGACGCTTGTCACGCTTGATCTCGAGCATCGCGGAGTCACGATCGAGCGTACCCCAACTCCATGTTCCCAACCATGATGCAAAGCCGACCGGCGGGACAGGCACGTCGATCAAGGCAGCACGTCCCTCGCTCCAGCTGCCGTCCTTGACATAATCCGCCAAGACCAGCGCGCCCTGTGTGTCGCTGATCAGCACCAGATCGCCGGGCATGACATAGCCTTTGCGACGACATTTGTCGGTCATCGCCGGGCAGCCTTCCAGGCTGCTCGTGTGATAGAAATAGACCCGACCGCCCGGCCGCACCTTTGCCAGCCGATAGTCGGGGATGTGCGGCGTCGTGATGTCCGCCGGCGGCTCCTGCGCCGATACCGGCATGGCAGACAACAGGGCCGCTATCACAGCAAAGCAACGCCACGCCATCATACGTTCCCCTTCGCTCCGCCGGGCGCTGCCGACCTGGCGGAACATCGTCGAGAAGGCAGAACGAAGCAAGTACGATGCTTCAGCGGTTGGCGGCTACGCCCCCTCCAGCGCCCGCGCCCGGCGGCGCTGCACCGAACTCCCGATGCCGATCGCCTCGCGATATTTGGCCACCGTGCGCCGCGCGAGACCAAAGCCCTTGGCGTTGAGCAGGTCGACCAACGTATCGTCGCTGAGGATATTGGCACCCTCGTTGGCGATCAGCGCGCGGATCGCGCTCTTGACCGCCTCGGCCGACACCGCATCGCCGCCTTCCGACGACGACACGCCCGAGGTGAAGAAATATTTCAGCTCGAAGGTGCCGCGCGCGCAGCTGAGATATTTGTTGCTCGTGACGCGACTGACGGTCGACTCGTGCATCTCGATCACATCGGCGACCTGGCGCAGCGTCATCGGCTTCAAATGCGCGACGCCCTTCAGGAAGAATGCCTCCTGCTGTTTCACGATCTCGGTGGCGACCTTGATGATGGTGCGCTGGCGCTGGTCGAGCGCCTTGACCAGCCAGTTGGCGCTGGCGAGGCATTCGCTGAGCCATGCCTTGGACGCCTTGTCCTGCGGGCCGGCCGACAATTCGGCGTAGTAGCTCCGGTTGACCAGCACGCGCGGCAGGGTGGCGGCGTTGATCTCGATCGCCCATCCGGTCTTGCGCTGCGCGACGAAGATATCGGGCACGACGCTCTGCGCCGGCTCGCCGCCATAACGGCAACCGGGTTTGGGGTCATAGCCGCGCAGCTCGCGGATCATGTCCGCCATGTCCTCGTCGTCGACGCCGCAGATGCGCTTCAGCCGGGCGAGGTCGCCGCGCGCGAGCAGGTCGAGATTGTCGATCAGCCGCGCCATGCAGGGGTCGTAGCGATCCGCCTCCTTAGCCTGGATGGCGAGGCATTCGGCAAGGTCGCGCGCGCCGACGCCCGTCGGATCGAAGGTCTGGATCACGCCGAGCACCGCCTCGACCCGCGCCAGCGGTACGCCGAGCCGGTTGGCGACATCGAGCAGCGAGACGGTGATATAACCGCACTCGTCGATCTGATCGATCAGGTGCGCGGCGATGAACGCATCGGCGCCGTCGACGGCAGTGCCGGCCTGGGCGAGCAGATGATCGGCCAGGCTGAGCGAGACATCGGCGAAGCCGTCGAGATCGGGCCCGTCCTCGCTTGCCCCGCCGCCGCCGCTCGCGCCGTTCAGGCCGAGCGAACCGTCGAGGCCGCCGCTCCCCGAATCCATCGCATCGGCGGCGCTGTCGTGGTGGAAGGTCTCGGCATCGAAATCGACATCGAGCCCCGCCTCGCCGGTATCCGCGCCGACCATGATCAGTTCGTCGGCGCTGGCCGGCTCGTCGCGCGGCTCGGGCGGCGCTTCCCGTTCCATCACGGGGCCATCGTCATCCGAAGCGCCGCCGTCGAGCAGCGGGTTCTTCTCGATCTCCTCGGCGAGGAATCCCTCGACCTCGAGATTCGACAGTGCGAGCAGGCGGATCGCCTGCTGCAGCTGCGGCGTCATCACCAGCGATTGGGATTGCCGTAAGTCGAGGCGGGGGCCGAGGGCCACGACGCTACCTCGGCGTCACCCCAGCGAAAGCTGGGGTCTCGTGCCGCGAGATCCGTCTTCGCGGCCTGAGATCCCGGCATGCGCCGGGATGACGGTAAAGGGGAAAGTGCGCGAGCATGTCAGAGCGAGAACCCCTCGCCGAGATACAGGCGGCGGACATTGGCGTCGGCGACGAGTTCCTCGGGCGAGCCGGTGAACAATACCCGGCCATCGTAGATGATGTACGCGCGGTCGACGATTTCGAGCGTCTCGCGGACGTTGTGATCGGTGATCAACACGCCGATGTTGCGCTTGCGCAAATCCTTCACCAGGTCACGGATATCGGCGATCGAGATCGGGTCGATGCCGGCGAACGGCTCGTCGAGCAGCATGATCGACGGGTTGGCGGCCAATGCCCGGGCGATCTCGGCACGGCGCCGTTCGCCGCCCGACAGCGCCATGGCCGGAGAATCGCGCAGCCGGGTCAGGCCGAATTCGTCGAGCAGTTGCTCCAGCCGTGCCGCGCGGGCGACGGGATCGGTCTCCGCCAGTTCGAGCACGGTGCTGATATTCTTCTCGACCGACAGGCCGCGGAAGATCGACGTTTCCTGCGGCAGGTAACCAAGCCCGAGAATCGCACGGCGGTACATCGGCAGACCGGTGATGTCCTCGCCGTCGAGCATGATGCGGCCCGAATCGGGCTTCACCAGCCCCATCACCGAGTAAAAGCACGTCGTCTTGCCCGCGCCGTTCGGGCCGAGCAGGCCGATCACCTCGCCCTTGCCGACCGACACCGACACGTCGGTCAGCACGGCGCGCTTGTCATAGGACTTGGCGATCGAGACCACCGACAGCCCCTGCGCCACCGGCGCTTCGGTAATCGGCTCGATCTTGTCGAGGGTAGCGGTTTCGGTCATCGCAGGTCCCGTGGTCGCATTTCGAGGTTACCGAAAGCTTACCACGCGGCCGCTTGGCAAGATTCGTGCATGACTTCCTGCACCGGACGCGGCGAGAAGGAAAGCGCGACCTGACGAAACGGCCGAAAAGAGCGGTTTAGCGCGCGTTTACTGCGTGCGTTTGGGCACCGAGAAGGTGCCCGTCACACGCCCGCCGCCGCTTGTTACGCCGCCGGGTCCGGAGCCGCGGATCCCGGAACCGTCGATCACCGCGCGGCCAGTGTCGAGATTGATCGTCAGACGCGAGCCGTTGACGGTGTTGCCGGCCTGGATCAGCGTCACGCCGCCGAGCATGGTGACGACGCGCTTGTTGAGATCATAGACGGCATATTGCCCGCGCGCGCTCTGGTCGGGGCGGGTGACGATCACCCCGCCCGAGGCATCGAGCCGCGACACCTGGGGCGAGCCGTTCACCACCTGGCCGGTATAGGCGACCGTCATGCGCGCCGCGTTGAGCGTCATCTCGGCCTGCTTGACCGTGACATTGCCCGACAGGATCGCGCGATTCTGCTTGTCCTGCAGCTCGATGTGATCGGCGCCGAAATTGATCGGCGCC
This sequence comes from Pseudomonadota bacterium, assembly GCA_040390605.1. Taxonomy (GTDB): domain Bacteria; phylum Pseudomonadota; class Alphaproteobacteria; order Sphingomonadales; family Sphingomonadaceae; genus Sphingomonas. The sequence continues at coordinate 20,104 of JAZJXZ010000042.1, read as the reverse complement.
GACGAATCGTGGTGCGTCTGCGCGGTGGCGACGGACGCGGCGGCGAGGGCCGCCGTGGCGAGGAGCAGGGGAAGGCGCGTCATGGGCGCCTATTTCGTCCTTCGCGGCACGATCCGCAAGCGCGCGTTGCCGTCGAGCGTCACGATATGATTATCGAGATCGGCGCTGAGCCGGTTGCCGCTGAACTGGCCCTGCGGCACCGTGCCCGTCACCGCGCCGTCGCTGTGGAGACGGCGGGTCTTCAGGTCGAGCGTCGCGTTGTTGGTGTCGAGCGTATAACCGCCGGTCGAGACGACCTTGACCGGTCCGTCGATGCGGACCTGTTCGCCCTTCATGTCATAGGCGCCGCGCGGCGCGGTGACATTGGCCGGGCCGTCCTGCAGCTGGAGCTGGGCGGCGAGATCGGTCAGCCGCACGATCGGTTCGGACGAGCTCTTCTGCACCGCCGAGCCGGCGGTCATGATGAAGGGCTGACCCTTGCCATCCTCGCCGCGATAGGTCGCCGATTGCAGCCGCAGCCGCTCCTTGGCCACCTCGACCTTGTTCTTGTCGAGCACGAACGAGACATCGCCGCCACTGAACAGGGGCATGAACACGACAAAGGCGGCCAACATGCCGATCAGCATCGGCAGGACGATGCGCAGCGCGCCGATCAGCCGGTCGTGGCTGCTGCCCGGCGCGGCCCATATCTGCCGCGCGGTGCGGGTCAGGACCGCTGCTTCAGACATGCGCGAAGATATCGATCTCCGGCCAGCCGGCGAGATCGAGCCGGGCGCGGTGCGGCAGGAAGTCGAAGCAGCCCTGCGCCAGTGCGGTGCGACCTTCGCGGGCGAGGCGCTTGTCCAGCTCGTCGCGCATGGCGTGGAGATAACGCACGTCCGACGCGGCATAATCCTTTTGCGCGTCGCTTAGCACCGGGCCGCCCCAGTCGGACGATTGCTGCGTCTTGGAGATATCCTGGCCGAGCAGCTCGCGGACCAGCTCCTTCAGGCCATGGCGGTCGGTATAGGTGCGCACCAGCCGCGAGGCGATCTTGGTGCAATAGACCGGGCCGGCCTCGATGCCGAGATAATGCTCGATCGCGGCGAGGTCGAAGCGCGCGAAATGATAGAGCTTCACCCGGCTCCGGTCGGCGAGCAGCGCCTTGAGGTTGGGCGCGGCATAGTCGCTGCCCGGCGAGAAGCGCACGAGATGTTCGTCCGGCCCGCCATCGGAGAGCTGCACCACGCACAGCCGGTCGCGTGGGGTGAGGAGGCCCATGGTTTCGGTATCGACGGCGATATCGGCGCCATCGGCGAACAGGCCGGCGGGAATGTCTTCTTCATGGAGATATACGGTCATCGCGCGGGCCTAGCGGCGAAAGTCCGGCGGCTCAATGGCCCGTGCGAGCGCCGCGCCGGCAAAGGCCGGATCGTCGGTCACCTCGGCGCCGGCCCAGTCGGGCAGGATGATCGACGCCAATGCCTCGGCCGAATCGGTCTCGATCTCGCACAGCACCAGCCCGGCCATCGCGCCGGCAAAGACGTCGACCGCGAACCGGTGATCGCCGACCGGCAAGTGATGACGGTGTTTGACGAGCGGTGCGGCGGGGAGCTGCGACAGCAAATCATATTCCCCCTCTTCGAGAAAAAGCGTCGTGATCGGCTCGGGCCGGGGTCCGCCATATTTGCGGGTCAGCTTGAACAATGTTTCGCGCCCGCCGCCCGACATGCGCCGCAGCCGCAACCTCGTCCCGTCGATGTACCGATCCTCGATCAGCCGCGCGCCGGCCTGATCGAGGATCGGCAGGTGCTCGGCGACGACGTGGAAACGGCGTTCGAATTCCGGCCGCGAATATTTCGGCGGCGCGTCCAACGTCAGCCTCCGCGTTTGCGGTCCGCGGCGCGGCGCGCGACAAGGTTGAGCGTCTCGACCGCGCCGGCAAAGGCCATCGCGCTATAGACATAACCCTTTGGCACATGGACGCCGAAGCCGTCGGCGATCAGCACGAAGCCGATCATGAGCAGGAAGCCGAGCGCGAGCATCACGACGCTTGGGTTGCGCGCGATGAAGTCGGCCAGCGGCGTCGCGGCGAACAGCATCACCCCGACCGCGACGACCACCGCGACGATCATCACCGGCAGGTCGTCGGTCATGCCGATCGCGGTGAGGATCGAATCGATCGAGAACACCATGTCGAGCGCGAGGATCTGGACGATCGCCGAGGCGAAGCCGATCGCCGCGCCACCCTTCTTGTCGTCGGCCTTTTCCTGCGGATCGAAACTGTGATGGATCTCGCTGGTCGCCTTGTAGAGCAGGAACAAGCCGCCCGCGATCAGGATAAGGTCGCGAATCGACAGCGCGGTCTCGAACGTCGCATGACCGTCGGGGCCGATCTGATGCAGGCCGAGGTCGATCACCGGCGCGGTCATCCCGGCGATCCAGGCGATGGTCGACAGCAGGGCGAGGCGCAGAATCAGCGCCAGGCCGATGCCGAGCCTGCGCACCTTGGCGCGCTGCTCGGGCGGCAGCTTGTTCGACAGGATCGAGATGAAGATGAGATTGTCGATGCCGAGCACGATCTCCATCACGATCAGGGTGGCGAGGGCCGCCCAGGCGGCGGGATCGGCGATAAGCGAGAGGATCGACATGACTATGGCTGTGGCCCGGCTGCATCGCTGACGCAAGTTCCGGTCGAACACTGCCGTATTTTCGACGAATTTGTTCGCAGACCTGTGGATAATAGGCTAGTACGACTCGGTGGCGTGATCGGTTTGGCGTCCGAATCCGTGCGTTCGTCGTCCGGCGCGCGGGTTGTCGACAGGTACATGGGACGAGCCGGGAAGACGAACAGGGCATGAGTTTCGATAAAGGTGGCCGCGGCAATCGTGGCGGACGTGGCCGCGACAAGCGCGATGGTTTCGGCGGCGACGATTTTGGTGGTGGCGGCGGCTTCGGCGGCGGTGATCGCTTCGGCGGTGGCGGCGACCGGTTCGGTGGCGGCAGCAGCTATGGCGGCGGCGGTGGCAGCAGCTACGGTGGCGGCGGTGGCGGTGGCTATCGCGGCGGCGGTGGTGGCGGCGGCTTCGGCGGCGGCGGTGGCGGTAGCCGCGGCATGCCTCCCCAGGTCGTCGGCGAAGGCACGGGCGTCGTCAAATTCTTCAATGGCCAGAAGGGCTTCGGCTTCGTCGTTCGCGACGATGGCGGCGAGGATGTGTTCGTGCACATCAGCGCGGTCGAGCAGGCCGGCCTGACCGGCCTGGCCGAGGGTCAGCCGCTCGGCTTTACCCTGGTCGATCGTGGCGGGCGCATCTCTGCGACCGACCTCAAGATCGACGGCGAGCCGATGCCGGTGGAAGAGCGCGGGCCGCGGCCCGAGCGCGCTGCTGGCGGTCCGGGTGGCGATCGCGGCGGTGCGCCGCAGCGTCAGCTGACCGGCGAGAAGGCGACCGGCACGGTCAAGTTCTTCAACGCGATGAAGGGCTTCGGCTTCATCCAGCGCGATGACGGGCAGCCCGATGCGTTCGTGCACATCTCGGCCGTTGAGCGCGCCGGCATGCCGACGCTCAACGAAGGCGACAAGCTCGAGTTCGAGCTCGAAGTCGATCGTCGCGGCAAGTACGCAGCGGTGAACCTCACGCCGATGAGCTGAAGCCTCTCAAGGCTGACAGAAAAGACCCGGTGCGCTTTAGGCGCGCCGGGTTTTTCTTTGTCATCAGCGGCTTGGCGCGCGCCTATATCGGCGCACAGCTTTCGACCGCTGTTTTTGGAGTATCGCCATGCGCCTGTTGCTCACCGCCGCCCTCGCCGTTTCGTTGGCCGCCCCTGTCGGCGCGACGACGGCGCCGCGCATGCCGATCACCAGTTTCGAGCAACTCGCCCAGCCCTTGCCGCTTCCCTACGACGAATCGGCCATTGCCAGGGCAGCCGTGGCTGCCGCGCGCGCCAGGGCGAAGAAGGCGCACAAGCTGCTGCTGATCGATCTGGGCGGCAATTGGTGCCTCGACTGCCGCATCCTGACCGCGACGATCGAGGTGCCGGCGCTCAAGGCGTTCGTCGATCGCCACTATGAGGTCGTGACGGTCAATATCGGCCGCTATGACGTCAATATGGATATCCCCGTCGCTTATGGCGTGACCGACAAGCTCAAGGGCGGCGTGCCGGCATTGCTGGTCGTCGATCCGCGCAACGGCAAGCTGCTCGACGGTGGCCATATCTCGGCGCTCGAGGATGCCCGGCACATGAGCCCGCAGGGCCTTGCCGAGTGGCTGGCGCAATGGGCGCGGTGATTCGCGACGTCATGATCGACACGGCGCGGCGCGACGATCTCGCGCCGCTGCACGCGCTGATCGAAGGCGCCTATCGCGGGGCGGGCGCGCGGCGCGGCTGGACCCATGAGGCGGATATGGTCGACGGGCAGCGCACCACGATCGACGTGTTGACCGCGGAGCTGGACAATCCGGCCCAGCGGATCCTCGTCGCGCGCGACGGCGCGGCGATCATCGGCTGCGTCGCGCTGACGGACCAGGGCAATGGCAGCTGTTATCTCGGCATGCTCTCGGTCGATCCGGGCCTCCAGGCCGGCGGCCTCGGCAGACGGCTCGTCGAGGCGGCCGAGCAAGCGGCGCGCGATGTTTTCGATGCTCGGCGAATCGAGATGACGGTGGTGGCGCAGCGCGACACGCTGATCGCCTGGTACGAACGTCGCGGCTATCGCCGCACCGGCGAAGAGCGCCCCTTTCCCTATGGCGACGCGCGTTTCGGCACGCCCCGGCGCGACGACCTGTTTTTTATCGTCCTCGCACGCGACTTCGCCTAACCGGCGAGAATCAGCGCCGCGCCGGCCAGGATCGCCAGAACTGCGGCGATTCGTCCCGTCGTGGCGCGTTCGCCCATGACCAGGATCGAGATGCCGAGCGCGGTGACCATGCCGGTCTCGCGCAAGGCGGCGAGCGGCGCGGTGGGTCCGAGCGACAGCGCGGTCAGCGCGAGACCATAGGTGACGATCGACAGCGCGCCGGCGATTACCCCCGGCCGCCATTGCTGGCGTGCCGCCGCGATCATCTCGCCGCGGCCGATCGCCCCGAACATCGCCGTCACCACCGCGCCCATGATGACGAACACCCAGACGATGTAGCTGGTCGGCGTGGGTGCGGCGCGTACGCCTGCGGCATCGACCACGGTATAACCGGCGATGCTCACCCCGGTCAGCACCGACCAGCCCAGCGCGCCGCGTCCGAGATGCCGCCCGGCGACGAGCAGGAACATCGCCCCGCCGATCAGCGCGATGCCCGCGATCTGGAAGGGCGTGCCTGGCTGACGGAGCACGCCGAGCGTGACCAGCGCCGTGACCAGCGGCGCGGTGCCCCGGAGCACCGGATAGGCGGCGGAGAAATCGGCCACCTTGTAGGCGCGGATCAACGCATAGAGATACACCGCGTGGATCGCGGCGCTCGCCGCGAGCCAGCCCCAGGCCCCGGTCGGCAGGGCGACGAACAGCGTCGCCGGCAACAGGATGATCGCGCTCGACCCATCGGTAATGGCGCGCGCCGCCATCTTGTCCTTGCCGCCCTTGACGATGGCGTTGACCACCGCGTGGATCGAGCCCGAGGCGATCATCATCAGCGCGGGCAGGGCGAAGGTCACGCGCGCCGCTATAGCCGTGTGACATAATTATCCAACACGCTTGCACGCTGCGTGGCGCTTGTCCCCGGAGGGAAGCGCGCAAAGACCCGGCGAATTATGTCAGGGGTGTCAGGTGACCATGCGCCGCAGCGTCTCGACCAGATCGGCCTCGGCCGCCGGCTTGTCGGTCCTGATCCGTGCGATACGCGGAAAGCGCATCGCGACGCCCGATTTGTGGCGTTTCGATTCATGGATCGAATCGAAGGCGACCTCCAGCACCAGCGTCTTCTCGACCTCGCGCACCGGCCCGAAACGGTTGAGCGTGTTGCGGCGGACGAAGCTGTCGAGCCATTTGAGTTCTTCGTCGGTGATGCCCGAATAAGCCTTGCCCACGGGCAGCAATTCGCCCTCCGCCGTCCAGCAGCCGAAGGTGTAATCGGAATAGAAGGATGAGCGCCGGCCATTGCCGCGCTGGGCGTACATCATCACGCAATCGGCGGTCAGCGGATCGCGCTTCCATTTGTACCACAGGCCGGTGCGCCGCCCGGCGACATAGGGCGAATCGCGGCGCTTGAGCATCACGCCTTCGATCGCCGCGTCGCGCGCGCCGGCGCGGATCGCCTCCAGTGCGGTGAAGTCCTCGGCCTCGATCAGCGCGCTGACATCGAAGCGTTCGGGGTCGAGCTGGCTTGCGAAGCTTTGGAGTCGCCGGCGGCGCTCGGTCCAGGGCTGATCGCGCAAATCCTCCGCGCCATCGAACAGGATGTCGTAAAGCCGGACGAAGGCGGGATAGTCGGTCAGCATCTTCGCCGACACGATCTTGCGGCCGAGCCGTTGCTGCAGGGCGTTGAAGCTCGCCGCGCCGCCGCCCTCGTCGAGCGCACCCCCCTGCGCCTCGCCCTTCACCATCAGTTCGCCGTCGAGCACGCCCAGGGCCGCGAAATCGCGCGCCACCTCGGGGAAACTGCCGGTGATGTCGTCGCCGGCGCGGCTGTACAGTCGGGTCTCGCCCGCGACATGGACGATCTGGACGCGGATGCCGTCCCATTTCCATTCCGCCGCATAGTCGGCGAGATCGACCCGGCCATCCTCGAGCGGATGGGCGAGCATGAAGGGGCGGAACACTGGCACATCGGCGGCGGTCGGCTGAGCACCGCGACCCTCTGCCCAGGCGAACAGGCTGTCATAGGGCGCATCGATGCCGTGCCAGACCTCCTCGACAGCCTCGACCGGGATGGCAAAAGCCTGCGCCAAGGCGGTCTTGGCGAGGCGCGCGGAGACGCCGATGCGCAAGGCGCCGGTCGCCATCTTGAGCAGGGCGAACCGCTCGTCGGCATCGAGCCGGTCGAGCATCGCGGCCATTGCCGCGGGGGCGTCGGCGCGCGACAAGGCGGCGAGGCGATCGACCACCGCCGACAAGGTGAGCGGCTCACCCGCCACGCTGCCGGCATCGGGCGTCGGCCAGAGCAGCGCGATCGTCTCGGCGGTGTCGCCGACATAGTCGCGGCTCATGCGGAACAGCACCGGGTCGACGCGCTCCTCGATCAGCCCGCGCAGCACTGCCGGTTTGACCCCGGGCAGGTCGAGATCGCCGGTCAGCGCAGCCATGGCCCAGCCGCGATCGGGGTCGGGTGTGGCGCGCAGATAGTCGCCGATCAGCTTGAGCTTGGCGTTGCGCGAGCGCGTGTAGATCAGCGCATCGAGGAGATCGGCAAAGGCGCGCATCATTGCATAACATGGCCGCTGGCGGAGCGTTCCGCCAGCGCCCCCTTTCGCGGCCGGCGCCGGCGTGCTTAGGACGGCGACGATGCGCCTTTTGACCCGTCTATTGCTGATCGTCGCGCTGCTCGGCGCAGGCTTGTCGATCTGGATGCATCACGAGGCGCGCGCGGATCCGATCGTGCGGCGCGCGACCATCGGGCTTGCCGACTGGCCGGTCGGGCAGAAGCCGGTCACCGTGCTGCTGCTGAGTGACATCCACATCGGCAGCGCGGCGATGGATGTGCCGCGGCTGACCCGCATCGTCGCGCAGATCAACGCGTTGAAGCCCGACCTGGTGCTGATGGCGGGCGACTTCGTGTTCGGCCATGATCCGGTGGCCGGGGGGCGCTATGCGGCCGAACTGGTCAAGCCGCTCAGTGCGCTGCGCGCACCGCTCGGGGTGATCGCGGTGCCGGGCAATCACGATTACTGGGCCGGCAAGGTCAGCGTGCCGCGCGCGCTGTGGCAGGCCAATGTCGCGATGCTGGTCAACAGCGCGACGGTGCGCGGGCCGCTGGCGATCGGCGGGGTGGCCGATATCTATACCCACCATGCCGACGTGCCGGCGACGATGCACGCGCTCGACCGCCTGCCCGGCGCGAAGATCGTCGTGACGCATTCCCCCGACGTCACCACGCGGATGCCCGGCGAGATCGCGCTGGTGCTCGCCGCGCATACGCATTGCGGTCAGATCGTCGCCCCTTTCTATGGTCCGCTGTCCTCGGTCGCGCGCGAGCGCTATCGCTGCGGCATCGTGCGCGACGGCAACCGCCTGACGGTGGTGACCGGAGGATTGGGCACAAGCGGCGTGCCGTTCCGCTTCGGCGCGCCGCCCGACATGTGGTTGCTGACGCTGGGGCCGCGCCGGGGTCGGTAGATGCGCCTGATGCTCCGCCTTTTTCTGGTCCTCGCATTGGCGGCGGTCGCGCTGTTCGCCTGGATGCACCATGAGGCGCGCGTCGACCCGTTGGTGCGACGCGCGACGGTGCATCTGTCCGATTGGCCGAAGGGGCGGGCGCCGGTGCGCGTGCTGCTGCTCAGCGATATCCACATGGGCAGTGCGGTGATGGACCCGGCGCGGCTGACCCGGATCGTCGGACAGGCCAATGCGCTGAAGCCCGACCTGGTGCTGATCGCGGGCGACTTCGTCTATGGCAATAACGAGACCGAGGGCAGCTTGTCCGCGCGCCAGCTGGTTGCGCCGCTGTCCCGGCTGCGCGCGCCGCTCGGCGTCGTCGCGGTATCGGGCAACCATGATTATTGGGCCGGCCGGGGCAGCTTGGCGCCGGCACTCCAGCGAGCAGGCGTGACGCTGCTGGACAATGCGGCGATCGCGCGGGGCCCGCTGGCGATCGGCGGCCTTGCCGACGGCTATACGCGCCACGCGCGGATACCTGAGACGATGACCGCGCTCTACAGGCTGCCCGGCGCCAAGCTGGTGCTGACCCACGCCCCCGAGGTGACCCCCTATCTCCCCGGCAATGTGCATCTGGTGCTCGCCGGGCACACCCATTGCGGCCAGGTGCTGATCCCCTGGGTCACCGCGCTGCCGCGCGTCGGACGCGGACGCTATGGCTGTGGCTGGACGCGCGATTCGGGCCGACTCAACCTCGTCACCGCCGGCGTCGGGACCAGCATCCTGCCCATCAGGCTGGGTGCCGATCCCGACATGTGGCTGCTGACACTGGGGCCGAACTAACCTTCGCGGCCGGCCTCGAACAGGAACCAGGCACGGCGTTCGGCAAGGTCGGTCCAGTCGTCGATCATGCCCGAGGTCGCATTGTCCTTCGCGCCATCGGCCAGATCCTTGGCCTCGCGCAGGCTTTCGACCAGCCTGAGATTATCGTCGCGTAGCTCGCTCAGCATGTCGGCCGGTGTGACGAACTCGGCGTCATTATCCTTCACCGTCTGGTGTCGCGCGATGTCGCCGATTGACCGCAAGGTGGTGTTGCCTGTCTTGCGTACGCGCTCGGCAATGGCATCGGTCGAGGCGAAGATCTCGGCGGCCTGCTCGTCAAGCATCAAATGATAGTCGCGAAAATGCGGGCCAGAGACGTGCCAGTGGAAGTTCTTGGTCTTCAGATACAGTGCGAAGCTGTCGGCGAGAATGCCGTTGAGCGCCTCGGCGACCGACCTGGCGGCGTTCGACGTGAGATCGGTTGGCGTCCTGAGCGGCGCGGTGGTCGATGCCATGATGGATTTCCTCGGATCGATATTGGGGTTCGTTGCGCTAACGATGCGATAGCGGAAACGCTCCCGCATCGCTGGTGAGGAATCACGATTTCAGCCATCGACTGGCTAGATCAGGCGCAATGCCCCAAGCGCGAGCACGACGCCGACGACAGTCAACACGACCCCGCTGGCGATGCGGAGCGCGGCGATCGGAAACGCCCGCCGCGCCGCTTCGCCCGACAGCGCCGCCAGCATGACCACCGGGACGGCGCCGAGCGTGGCGCCGATCGCGGCGAGTACGGGTTCGGTACCGCGCTCGGCCAAGGCCATGACGATGAACTGGGTGCGGCCGCCAAAGGCGAGGATGAAGACCCCGCAGAAGCTCGTCGCGGCGGCACCGACGCGCCAGCCGGTCAGCCGGTCGGGCGTCCTGATCGGGAAAAAGGCGGTGATCCCGGCATTGAGCAGTGCCACCGCGAGGAACAGCTGGCGCGCCTCCGGAATGAGGCGCTCGCCGATCAGCGCGCCGCCGATCGCAACCAGCGTGAAGCCGGCGGCGAGCGCGAACAGCGCGGCAAGGATGACGGTCGCGCGCTTTTCGAAGCGATCGGCGAGGATGGCGATGAGCCAGGGCGTGCGATCGGTCGCCTCGACGACCAGGGCCGCGACCAGCGCGGCCATCAGGGCATCCATCGTGAGGGTCCAGTCCGTCAGGCCGACAGGCGGACCGAGCACGCCGCGGCAAAGGTCTCGCATGCGGCGGCATCATGGCGCTCGCAACCGACCGCGTCGCGCAGGATCGCCAGCCAGCCGTCGATCAACGGCCCGCGCTCACCGCGGCCCAAGGCCGATTCGAGCGCCTGCGCGACCGCGGCGGCGGGATAGAGCCCATTGGCGCGTGCGATGCGACGGATCGCGTCGATTTCCACGGCGATGGCTCCGGCCGGATCGTGGTTGGTTCGCGCGCCGATCGCGAAGACCCGCTGCGCCAGTTCGGCCTGTATCTGTACTGTCGGTTGCACCCGCGTCATGCCCCAGCTCCCGCCTTTGGGAGGATGCTGGGCGCGGCATGGTGAAGATGGCGTTAACGGCCCCACGGTTGACAATCCACCGACTCTGCGCCATCGGGCGGCGCTTGAAGAGCGGTGGCGCTTGCCGCCGCTTTTGCTTTTTCAATCGATTCGGGAATTTCAGGTCATGGCAAAGCCGACCACCGTCAAGATCAAGCTGCTCAGCTCGGCCGACACCGGCTTCTTCTACGTGACCAAGAAGAACCCGCGCACCAAGACCGAGAAGCTCAGCTTCAAGAAGTATGATCCCGTCGTGCGCAAGCATGTCGAGTTCAAGGAAACCAAGATCAAGTGATCTTGCGGGCGGCGTGACCGCCCGTCGATCATCCCGCCGACGGGATCGAGAGCCGCAGGCGCAAGCCTCGCGGCTTTTCTCGTATCTGCTGCTTGCGGCCCGCAAGAGCGGCAAGAGAAGGCCGCCGCCCCTATTCCAGCGAGGCGAGCAGGCGCTGCGCCGCTTTGAGGTGGGGGGCATCGACCATCTTGCCGTCGAGGCTCAGCGCGCCGGCGCCGGGATTGGCGGCGAAGATCGCGACCACGGCGCGGGCATGGGCGATTTCGGGCTCGCTCGGGGCGAAGGCGGCGTTGATCACCGGGACCTGGTTGGGGTGGATCGCCATCATGCCGGTAAAGCCGTCGCGCCGGCCGCGCGCGGCATAAGCGGCGAGACCGTCCAGGTCGCGGAAATCGGGATAGACGGTCTCGATCGCCGGCACGCCGGCGGCATGCGCGCCGAACAGGGTGAGCGAGCGTGCGAGCTGATAGGGCGCGGTGTAGCTGCCGTCCGCCTCGCGCGAGGTCTGCGCGCCGATCGCGGCGGGCAGGTCCTCGGCGCCCCAGGTCAGGCCGCACAGCCGCGGCGTCACGCCGCCATAGCTGCCCAGCGCGAAAATCGCCGCCGGTGTTTCCGACGCGATCGGCAAGATCATCACCTCGCCCGACAATTTTGCGTCGAGCGCCCTCAGGCTCGCCGCGCCTTCCGCCTTGGGCAGCAACAGCCCATCGGGCCGACCGGGCAGGATCGCGGCGAGATCGTCGTCGATCAGGCCGGAGTCGAGCGGGTTGACGCGGACGAACAGCGTCGCGCGGCGTTCGGTGGCGAGGAAGGCGGCGACCATCGCACGCGCGGCCGGCTTGGCGGCGGGGGCGACCGCGTCCTCGAGATCGAGGATCAGCGCGTCGGCGTCCATCATCAGTGCCTTTTCCATCCGCTCGGGCCGGTCGCCGGGCACGAACAACAGGGAACGCAACCGGGCCATTCATCTCTCCGCAAGCTTCGATCAGCCAACGGCCTATCACAGCCGAATCGTTTCCGGGAGACGACGAAACGGCCTTGTGACCTTATTACATCACCGATAATGCGCCGCCACGACCGCGCGAAAGGCCTGTCTCCCGTCATGTTGCGACTCTCCCTGCTCTCGTCGGCCGCCTTGTTGCTCGTGCCGCTTGCCGCACATGCCCAGACCGCCCCGCCGGCTGCCGCGCCCGCCCAGGACCAGGTCGCGCCGACGCAGGATGTCGTCGTGACCGGTCAGCGGCTCGACGCGGCGCGCGCCTCGATCCAGCCGGGGCTCGGCGCGACGACCTATTCGATCACCGACGCGACGATCGCGGCGCTGCCCGGTGGCGACAACCAGCAGCTCAACCAGATCCTGCTGCAATTGCCCGGCGTGTCGCAGGACGGGGCGGGGCAGCTCCATGTCCGCGACGACCATGGCAATCTGCAATATCGCATCAACGGCACCATCCTGCCCGAAGGTATCGCGGTGTTCGGCCAGACGCTCAGCCCGCGCCTCGTCGAGCGCTTCGACCTGCGCACCGGTGCGCTGCCGGCGCAATACGGCCTGCGCACCGCCGGCATCATCGACATCACCACCAAGACGGGTTTCCGCAATGGCGGCGAAGTGTCGTTGTACGGCGGCAGCCACGACACGATCGAGCCGAGCGTCGAATATGGCGGGACGAGCGGCGACGGGAAGACCAACTATTTCGTCACCGGCAGCTATCGCCACAATGCGCTGGGGATCGAGGCGGTCGATGCCGGGCGCACGGCGCTGCACGACAAGACCGACCAGTATCAGGCGTTCCTCTACGTCGATCACACGCTGAACGACAGCAACCGCATCTCGCTGGTCGGCGGTTATGCCGACCAGACCTTCCAGATCCCCAATCCGCGCGGGCTGCATCCGTCGAGCGGTTACAATGTCGGCGGGGTCACCGATTTCCTCAGCGACAATCTCGACGAGAACCAGCATGAGCGCACCGCCTTCGCGATCGCCAGCCTGCTGCATGATTCAGGGCCGCTGACGCTGCAGGCGTCCCTCTTCGCGCGTTATTCGAGTCTCAAATACACGCCCGACACGCTGGGCGAATTGCTGTTCAACGGCAGCGCCCAGGCCGCCGACAAGAAGGATTTCTCGACCGGCGCGCAGGTCGAGGGCGTGTTCCGCGCGAGCGACGCGCACACCATCCGCGCCGGCGTCGTCGTGACGCGCGACCATGGCACCAGCCGCACCGATACCCTGGTGTTTCCGACCGACAATGCCGGCAACCAGACCGGCCAGCCGATTGCCATCGCCGAGAACGACAGCGCGACCGAGATGACCTACAGCGTCTATCTGCAGGACGAGTGGAAGCCGTTCGATTTGCTGACGGTCAATTTCGGCGGGCGGTTCGACCATTATAAGGGCTTCCGCAGCGAATCCGCCTTCAGCCCGCGCGTCAACGCGGTGCTGACCCCGGGCGGCGGGGTGACGCTGCATGTCGGCTATGCGCGTTATTTCTCGCCACCGCCCTTCGCCAATATCGCGCTGACCAGCGTGACGCGCTATGTCGGCACCAGCGGGCTGTCGCCCAACGCGCTGCTGGTCGACGATGCGCCCTATGCCGAGACGCAGGACTATTTCGACGCGGGGCTGGAATGGAAGCTGAGCAGCACGGTGACGGTCGGGCTCGACGCCTATCACCGCCATTCGCACCGCTTGGTCGACGAGGGGCAATTCGGCGCGCCGATCATCCTGACGCCGTTCAACTACGACCATGGCAATGTCGGCGGCGTCGAGTTCAACGTGAACTATGCGGCGCACGGGCTCGAGCTGTACGGCAACATCGCCTATGCCAAGGCGCAGGGCGAATATATCGTCTCGTCGCAGTTCAATTTCGACCCGGCCGAGCTGGCCTATATCGCCAGCCACTATATCTATCTCGACCATGACCAGACCTGGACGGGATCGGCCGGCGCGTCATACAAGTTCGGCGACGGCACCAAGGTCGGCGCGAGCATGATCTACGGCTCGGGCCTGCGCACCGCCGGGCCGATTCCGCCGGGCAGCACCGACCCGATCCCCAATGGCGGCAAGCTGCCCGGCTATGCCACGGTCAACCTGACCGTGAGCCACAGGTTCGAGGGGCCGGGGATCGAGATCCGTGCCGACGTGACCAATCTGTTCGATCATATCTACGAGATCCGCGACGGTGCCGGTGTCGGCGTCGGCGCACCGCAATTCGGCGCACGACGTGGTTTCTTCTTCGGGATCAGCAAGTCGATCTGAGGCGGTACGCTCGCCTCATAATGCTTCGTCACCCTGAACTTGTTTCAGGGTCCATGCGCTAACATCGGCGTCATCCGCGCGGATGATGATCGCGCATGGATGCTGAAACAAGTTCAGCATGACGGCGTGGTGGGTTAGCCCTGCCGCTCGCCCAGCACGCGTTCCCAGGCCAGTGCATCGCCGACGATGGTGTCGAGATCGGCGCGCTGCGGGGTCCAGTCGAGCGTCGCGAGGATCGCGCTGTTGTCGGCGACCAGCGCGCCGGCATCGCCCGGGCGGCGCGGGCCGACTTCGCGGACCAGCTTCATGTTGGTCACCCGGTCGACCGCGTCGAGCACCTCGAGCACCGAGAAGCCCTTGCCGTAACCGGCGTTGAGCGTGTGGCTCTCCCCCGGTCGCGCGATGAGCAGGGCGAGGGCGGCGACATGCGCCGCGGCGAGATCGCTGACATGGATATAGTCGCGCACCCCGGTGCCGTCGGGCGTGTCGTAATCGGTGCCGAACACCGAAACATGGTCGCGCTTGCCGGTCGCCGCCTCGACCGCGATCTTGATCAGATGCGTGGCGCCGGCGGTCGACTGGCCGGTGCGCTGTTGCGGGTCGGCGCCGGCGACGTTGAAGTAACGCAGCGCGCAATAGTTGATCGGGTGCGCAGCGGCGACGTCGCGCAGCATCGCCTCGGTCATCAGCTTGGAGGTACCATAGGGGTTGATCGGGATGGTCGGATCGCCCTCCGCGACCGGGATCTTCTCCGGCATGCCATAGGTCGCGGCGGTGGAGGAGAAGATGAAATGCCTTACGCCCAAGACCACCGCGCTTTCGAGAAGCGCGCGGCTGGCGACGGTGTTGTTGCGATAATATTTGAGTGGATCGCTGACCGACTCCGGCACGATGATCGAGCCCGCAAAATGCATAACCGCCTTGACGTTGTGATCGCGCATCGTGGCACGGACGAGATCGTCGTTCTCGATATTGCCGTGCACCAGCGTGGCACGCGGGTCGACCGCCCAGGCGAAGCCGGTGGTAAGGTTGTCGATCACGACGACGCGGTAGCCCGCATCGAGCAGCGCCAGCACCGCATGGCTGCCGATATAGCCGGCTCCTCCCGTGACCAGCACCGTTCCGTCGAGCATCATCGTCATCCCATTGCTTGCCACGGCGCCTAGCAAGGCGGATTGTGCGACGCCACCGGCTTCCTATCTTATGGTCTCTTACCGAGGAGCAAATCATGGCAAGCGAAGTCGCCACGCTGGCGGGCGGATGTTTCTGGTGCACCGAAGCCGTGTTCAACGACGTGATCGGCGTCGAGAAGGTCGAAAGCGGCTATATCGGCGGCACCGCCGACCACCCGACCTACAAGCAGGTGTGCAGCGGCGACACCGGCCATGCCGAGGCGATCCGCATCACCTTCGACAACGACCAGGTCAGCTATGGCGAGCTGCTCGACATGTTCTTCGCGACGCATGACCCGACCCAGCTCAACCGCCAGGGCAATGACGTCGGCACGCAATATCGCTCGGCGATCTTCCCGCACGACGCCAATCAGCGCGAGGAAGCGCAGGCGGCGATCGTCCGTGCGTCGTCCGAATGGCCGGCGCCGATCGTCACCACGATCGAGCCGCTGTCGCACTGGTGGCCGGCCGAGGATTATCACCAGGAATATTGGGACGGCGAGGGCCAGCGGAACCCTTATTGCATCGCGGTGATCCCGCCCAAGCTGGCCAAGCTGCGCAAGAGCTTCGCCGCACGATCCAGGGCGGCGACCGCGGCCTGACGCGCGGGCGCATGGCTACGCCCGTCTCCGATGTTGCCGCCGTGCGGCGCGCACTCATCGCGGCGGCGCGCGCGGGTGAGACGGTCAGCTATGCCGGTCTGCTCGGCGATCTCGGCCACCGCTTCACGCGGCCGCTGATGCGTGCCTTGTGCAAGACGCTCGACACGATCGACGAGGCCGGTGCCGCGGCGGGCGAGCCGGAACTGGCGGTGCTCGTCGTGCGCGAATCCGATGCGCTGCCGGGCCAGGGCTGGTGGGTCGGCGACCGCCCGGTGGTGCTTACCTATGACGGCCCATGGACGGGACCGGAGGCGATGGCGTTCGTCCGCAGTCTGCAAACGGAAGCGTTCGAATATTGGCGGGAGGGTGTTTGATCCACTCACGTGGATGCGGTGCCAGCCCACTCCCCCACCCGACCTCCCAATCAGGATATTCTATGGGAGGTCGGGTGGGGGAGCGGGCTGGCACCGCCCTGTTTCAGCCCGGCTGAAACAGCAACTAAAGCGCCGCGCCCTCAACCGGCGGCTTGGCCTTGGCGTCGGCACCGAGCGTCTTGTAGACGAACCCGCCCAGCGCGCCGCCGATCAGCGGCGCGACCCAGAACAGCCACAGCTGCTGCAAGGCCCAGCCGCCGGCAATCAACGCCGGGCCGGTGCTGCGCGCCGGATTGACCGAGGTGTTGGTCACCGGGATGCTGATCAGGTGGATCAGCGTCAGCGCCAGGCCGATCGCGATCGGCGCGAAGCCGGCCGGTGCGCGGCTGTCGGTCGCGCCCATGATCACGATCAGGAAGAAGGCGGTCAGCACGATTTCGATGATCAGCCCGGCCTCCAGCGAGAAATGGCCGGGCGAATGCTCGCCGAAACCATTGGCGGCGAGCATGCTGCTCGCCGCGGAATAATCCGCGCTGCCGCTGAGGATGACATAGAGCAGCCCGGCCGCGACGATCGCGCCGAGCACCTGGGCGATCACGTAAAGCGGGATGTCTTTCGCGGGGAAGCGCCCACCGGCCCACAGCCCGACGGTCACCGCCGGGTTGAGATGGCAACCCGAGATATGCCCGATCGTATAGGCCATGGTCAGCACCGTCAGCCCGAAGGCCAGCGCCACGCCGGCATAGCCGATGCCGACCGCCGGCACGCCCGCCGCCAGCACCGCGCTGCCGCAGCCGCCGAAAACCAGCCAGAATGTCCCGAGAAACTCCGCAAGACCCCGTTGCGTGTTCGTCATGTCGCGCCCTCCCCTGTGTGAGTTGCAGGGAAGGAGGATAGCGATCGTTACGGCAGGGTAAAGTTCGATTCGGACCGATCCGGATGCGATGCACGGCGCAGCCGGTCGTTGATCGCCGCGCCGATCCCATCGTCGGGCACCGGAGCGACCGCGATCCGTCCCTGGGCGGAGGCATCGGCGCGGTGCAGCGCGTCGAACAGTCGCGCCGCCGCTTCCTCGAGATCGCCGCTGGCCGACAGCGTGTCGTCGCCCGGCGTGGCGCCGAAGCCGATCATCCATTCATCCTCGTCGGCGCGCGGCGCGTCGATGCGCAGGGCTTTGCGCGGGGCGTAATGGCTGCTCATCTGGCCCGGCGCCTCGATCATGTCGGGGGCATCGATATGCGCGTCGAAGCGCTCCACCGGTGCGCGGTCGCCGCCCAGCGCGCGGCGCACCGCCTCGCTGGTGATCGGCCCCTGGCGCAGGATGCGCGTCGTGCCGAACACCTCGCGCACGATGGTCGATTCGAGTCCCTTCTCGGTCGCGCCATCGTCGATGATCAGGGGCACGCGGCCGCCGAGGCTGTCCATCACATGCACCGCGCGCGTCGGGCTGATCGCGCCGCTGGCATTGGCGGAAGGGGCGGCGAGCGGCTTGCCGGTGGCGGCAAGCAGCGCGCGCATCGCGCGGTGGGTGGGCACGCGGATTGCGATCGTGTCGAGCCCCGCCGTCACCAGAGAAGCGATCGCCGCACGCGGGCGGCGCGGCAGCACCAACGTCAGCGGCCCCGGCCAGAACGCCGCCGCGAGCACGCGCGCACGCTGGTCGAACACCGCGAGCTTCTCGGCCGCGGCGAGATCGAGCACATGGACGATCAATGGGTTGAAGCTCGGCCGGCCCTTGGCGGCATAGATATGCGCCACCGCCGCGGCGTCGGTCGCGTCGGCGGCGAGGCCATAGACCGTCTCGGTCGGCACGGCGACGGGCTGGCCGTCCGCGATCAGCGCGGCGGCCTGCGCAATTGCATCGTCGCAGAATGCAAGCGTCCGGGTAATGACAGGCGGGTTTTGATCGGCCATGGCGCGCGGCTATAGCGGCGCAGGCCACTTGCGATAGAGGGGATAGCCTTGTTCACGCCCGCCACTGCCGATCAGCGCTTCGTGCTCGACCATGTCGTCGACATCGCCGCGCTTGCCGACACCGAGCGTTTCGGCGCCGCGTCCCCGGATGTGGTCGATGCCGTGCTGGAAGGCGCGGGGGCGCTGGCGGCCGGCGAATGGGCGCCGTTGCTGCGCGAGGGCGACACGGCAGGTCCGACATGGACCCCGGAGGGCGTGAAGATGCCGGCCAGCTTCATCAAGGCCTATCACGATTATGTCGAGGGCGGCTGGGGCACGATCGGCGTACCGGAAGAGTTCGGCGGCCAGGGCCTGCCCTTCGCGCTGCAGACCGCGGTGCTCGACACTTTGGGCGCGGCGAACATGGGGTTCGCGCTGGCCCCGACGCTGACGGTCGGTGCGATCGAATCGCTGATCCATCACGGCACGCCCGAGCAGCAGGCCTTGTACCTGCCGCATCTCGCGACGGGTGAGTGGACCGGCACGATGAACCTGACCGAGCCGCAGGCCGGCTCGGACGTCGGTGCGCTGCGCAGTCAGGCGACGCCGGTCGGCGACGGCACCTGGAAGATCAAGGGCACCAAGATCTTCATCTCGTTCGGCGACCATGACATGGCGCCCAACATCGTCCACCTCGTGCTCGCCCGCACGCCCGATGCGCCGGCCGGCACGCGCGGCATTTCGCTGTTCCTGGTGCCGAAATACCGCCTCGATGCGGACGGCAAGCCCGGCGCGTTCAACGATGTCCGCGTGGTGTCGATCGAGCACAAGATGGGCCTGCATGCCTCGCCGACCTGCGTATTGTCGTTCGGCGATAACGACGATTGCCTCGGCGAGCTGATCGGTCCTGTGAACGGCGGCATGCGCGCGATGTTCACGATGATGAACAATGCCCGCCTCAATGTCGGCCTGCAGGGCGTGCAGGTCGCCGAGGCCGCAACGCAGAAAGCGGTAGAGTACGCCCGCGAGCGCATCCAGTCGGCGCGTGCCGGCGCGGCCGATCGCACGCCGGTGGCGATCATCGAACATCCCGACGTCCGCCGCATGCTGCTGCGCATGAAGGCCCAGACCCAGGCGGCGCGGGCGCTGGTCTATTATGCCGCCGGGCAGGTCGACCGCGCCGGACTGGGCGACGAAGCGGCCAATATGCGTCTCGAACTGGTCACGCCCCTGGCCAAGGCACACGGCACGGATATCGGCTGCGAGGTCGCCTCGATCGGTGTCCAGGTCCATGGCGGCATGGGTTATATCGAGGAGACCGGCGCGGCGCAGTTCTACCGCGATGCGCGCATCACGCCGATCTATGAGGGTACCAATGGGATCCAGGCGGCCGATCTGGTCGGGCGCAAGCTGGGCCTCGACAATGGCGGCGCCTTCGCCGCGCTGATCGCCGACATGCGCGCCGAGGTGCAGGGCGCTGCCTTGCGTGAGCTGATCGATACCTGCGATGCGATCGGCCACACGCTCGCGACTGCGGATGCCGACGACAAGCTGGCAGCGAGCTATCCGTTCCTGACCATGCTGTCGGTCGCGACCTGCGGCTGGCTGATGGAGCGCCAGGGCCGGCTGGCGACGGGCGACGACGCCTTCGCCGCAATGAAGCGCGCGGCAGTGGCCTTCTATGTCGACCAGATCGTGCCCGAGGCGTTGGGCTTGAAGGCGGCGGCGACCGCGTCGGCCAAGGTGCTTTATTCGGTGCCGGCGGAAGCCTTCACGGCCTGATTCTTAAGCAGAAGAAGGCTGGTTCGCGCAGAGGCGCGGAGGCGCAGAGGTGTTGCGTTCGCGGTGAACTAGAGCATGTTGTGATTAGATTGAGGCGTATCCTGAGTTTCTGAGATAGTTGGC
>JAZJXZ010000041.1:0-11107 GCA_040390605.1 Pseudomonadota bacterium | reverse complement strand
GGTGACCCCTACGGGAATCGAACCCGTGTTTTCGCCGTGAGAGGGCGACGTCCTAGACCGCTAGACGAAGGGGCCATGCGGTGGCGCGAGCGGGGCCTTTAGGTGGCAGGGCAGGGGGCGTCAAGAACCATTGCCCACGCCCGCCGACCCCGGCCTAGGCCGCGACCTTCTTCCGCTCCGCCATCTCCACATTGAGCATCTCGGCGAGCAGGAAGGCCAGCTCGAGGCTCTGCCCGGCGTTGAGCCGCGGGTCGCAATGCGTGTGGTAGCGGTCGGCCAGCGACTGCTCGGTCACATCGACCGCGCCGCCGGTGCACTCGGTCACATTCTGCCCGGTCATCTCGGCATGGATGCCGCCGGCATGCGTGCCTTCCGCGCGGTGCACCGCGAAGAAGCCGCGCACCTCGGCCAGGATGCGGTCGAACGGCCGCGTCTTGTAGCCATTGGCCGCCTTGATGACGTTGCCGTGCATCGGGTCGCAGCTCCACACCACCGGATGGCCCTCGCGCGTCACCGCGCGCACCAGCCTGGGCAAGGCCGCCTCGATCTTGTCATGGCCATAGCGCGTGATCAGCGTCATCCGCCCCGGCGCGCGCGCCGGGTTGAGCGTGTCGAGCATGCGCAGCAAATCGTCGGGCTCCAGGCTTGGCCCGCATTTCACCCCGATCGGGTTGCCGATGCCGCGCAGGAACTCGACATGCGCGCTGTCCTGGAAGCGCGTGCGGTCGCCGATCCACAGCATATGCGCGCTGGTGTCGTACCAGTCGCCGGTCAGGCTGTCCTGCCGCGTCATTGCCTGCTCGTACGGCAGCAACAGCGCCTCATGGCTGGTGTAGAATTGCGTCTGGCTCAGCTGCGGCACGGTGTCCGGGCTGATCCCGCACGCCGCCATGAACTCCAGCGCCTCGCCGATCCGGTCGGCGGTCTCGGCGTACTTCTTCGCCCACGGGCTGCGGCCCATATAATCGTGCGTCCAGCGATGCACCTGGGTAAGGTTGGCATAACCGCCGTTCGCGAACGCGCGCAGCAGGTTGAGCGTCGCCGCCGACTGCGAATAACCTTGGATCATGCGCTGCGGGTCGGGCGCGCGGCCCTCCGGAGTGAAGGCGATGTCGTTGACGTTATCGCCGCGATAGCTCGGCAGTTCGACGCCATCGATCGTCTCGGTGTCGGCCGAGCGCGGCTTGGCGAACTGGCCGGCCATGCGCCCGACCTTCACCACCGGCAGCTTCGACGCATAGGTCAGCACTACCGCCATCTGCAGGATGACGCGGAACGTATCGCGGATGTTGTTGGGGTGGAATTCGGCGAAGCTCTCGGCGCAATCGCCGCCCTGCAACAGGAAACCCTCGCCGGCGGCGACCTTGGCCAGGTCGGCGGTCAGGTTGCGCGCCTCGCCCGCGAACACCAAAGGTGGGAAATTGCCCAGCGTGTCGGTCGCCGCCTTCAGCGCGGCGGGGTCGGGATAGGTCGGCAGCTGGCGAGCCTCGGCCTTGGTCCAGCTATCGGGGGCCCAGTTGGCGGCCATTCGTCATTCCATTCGTTGCGGCAAATTCGGGCGGCCCCAATGCGCCGAATCGCGCGCGCTCGCAACGAAGGAAAAGTTTTTGTGTGGGACGCGGGTGACGATTCATCGACGAACGTGCGCCACGGTCGGCCGGCGGACATTTCCCTCCCCGGCGTTGCGGCCTATTCCTTCATATCGCCCGCAGGAGTGTCGCCGATGCGCCGATTGTTGCCGCTCTTCGCGCTGCTGGGCGCCGGTGAAGCCGGGGCACAGGTCGCCGCCGAACCGGTATCGCCGCTGGCGCCCGGTGTGTGGCTGTTGCCCGGCGGGATCAGGCCTGAGCGCCAGCCCGACGGCAACACGATCATCTTCCAGGCGCCGAAGGGCCTGATCGTGATGGATACCGGCCGCCACGCCTGGCAGCGCGAAGCGATCCTCGCCTTTGCGCGGAGCCAAAGGCAGCCGGTCGTCGCGATCATCAACAGCCACTGGCATCTCGATCACGTCAGCGGCAATCCCGGCCTGCGCAGCGCCTGGCCGGGCCTCAAGGTCTATGCCAGCGCCGCGATCGACGCGGCGCTGACCGGCTTTTTGGCGAAGAGCGCCGGCGATGCACCGCGCTACCTCGCCGACACGACGCTGCCGGCGGCGACGCGGGAAGATATCGGCAACGACCTGGCGACGATCCGGGGCGGCACCGCGCTCAGGCCCGATGTCGTGATTGCCGCCTCGCGAACGATGACGATCGGCGGGCGAACCCTGCGCGTCAACCTCGCCGTCAATGCCGCGACCGCTGGCGACGTCTGGGTCTATGACTCCCGGTCGCACATCGCCGCGCTGGGCGATCTCGTCACGCTGCCGGCGCCTTTTCTCGACACCGCCTGTCCCGATGGATGGCGAACCGCGCTGGCACAGGTCGCCGCGACACCCTTCAGCACTGTGATCCCCGGGCATGGCGCGGCGATGAGTCGCACGCACTTCGCGCTTTACCGGGCGGCATTCGACAGCTTCATCGATTGCGCGCGTTCGACCAGCGCCCCGCGCCTGTGCGCCGCCAATTGGGCAAGCATGGTCAAGCCCCTGCTCGGCACCGACCCCCAGGCGTCCCGCCAGGCGAAGGGCATGGCCGCTTATTATGTCGACCTGCTGCGCGCCCATCGCGGCAACAGCGCCTATTGCGCGACGGTGCCGGCCGCGCCCGGCTGAGCGACGATCGCCGCGACCGCGCTACATCTTGTTGGCGGGCGCCCCGGCTGCATCCTTGCCCGATGGCGGCGCCTTGAGCACCTGGAGAATGCCGTCGTCGAACAGGACCAGCGTCCAGTGCCCGCCGTCGCTGCAGTGCGCGTCCCATGCCGGATGGCCCTGTACCGCCTCCTGCGGCTGCGACGAAGACACGGTGTCGCAGACGAAGCCCGCATCCTCGATCGCACGATAGAAGGTCGCGTCGCGCTGCTTCGGGGCGAGCTGGTTGATCCGCGCCAGATAATCGGTCTTGGGTGCGGCCGCGGTCGGCGTCGCTGTTGGTTGGGGCTGGTTGCATCCCGTCAACAGAATGGCGGCCAGGCCGAGCGAGGGCAGATTTCTCAGCATGATGTGAGCCTGTCTTCTGAACGAGTCATCGGTAACGCCACATAGCATGGATCGTTGCCGGAAAGCATCTCCGGTCAGGGCGGCTATGCCGGCTGCGGCGCCACATGAAAGTCGATCACGAACACGGACGGATCGTCTTCCCAGCGCTCGCCCGGCGTCGGATGGTTGACGTTCCAATAGGCCGCAAAGGCGCGTCGCGCGGTCGGGTACATGCCGGGGATCGGCCGCGGCCAGCGCCACAGCACGCCGCCCAGCAGTGGCCGTGCGCCCTCGGCGCGGATGTCATGTCGCGTTATCTGCTGCAGCCGTTCCTGCCGGGTCGCTTCGACGACCAGCGTGATGCGCGATGCCCAGGGCGGCATGTGCCCGGCGGCGATCCATTTATACTCGGTGTCGCCGGGCGGGCGGCCCGGCCGGTCGCTGGCGTCGCGATAATGCCGCCAGCCGTCCCGAAAGATGACGAATTCCGCCTTGCCCAGCGTGGTCACGATGTCCCGCCCGGCCTCATGACGCGCGGCAAGGCAGGATTCGCGCACGCGGATGCGATCCCCGGGAACGCAGCCGGCCAGCGTGCTCGACGCACCGACGCGCACCTGCGTCTTCCGACCCGAAAGAAGTGCGGCGGCGATGCCCGCATCGACGATCAGCGAGCGCGCGGCGCTGCGGTCATCCGCCATGTCAGCGCGCGGACTGACGGCTATCGGTCAAGCGATCCTCCTGATACGGCATGACAATGCTGAGTCTTTCCTGTCTTTGCGGCCAGATCCGCGTCACAATCGAAAAGCGCCCGGACCATATCAACGAATGCAACTGCACGCTGTGTAGCAAGACGGGCGCCCGCTGGAGCTATTTTCATCCTTCCGAGGTCAGTGTCGAGGGTGCGACCAGCGGATATAGCCGGGAAGACAAGGACGACCCAGCCGCGCAAGTCCAATTCTGCGCGAATTGCGGTTCCACGACGCATTTCACCCTGACCGAAAGCGCGGTGGCGAAGTTCGGCAACAGCATGATGGGCGTCAACATGTGGCTGGCGGACGAGCGGGAGCTCGCTGGGATCGAGCTGCGTTATCCCGACGGGCAGGCGTGGTCGGGCGAGGGCGCCTTCGGCTATGTGCGCGAGACGCGTATCCTCGGGGAGACGGCAAGCTCGGAATGACCGCTCACGATCATGGTGTCATTTCCGTCGGGTGCACCATCTGGCCTTGAGTGCAGCAAGTGGGGTTAGCGGTCATTCAGGATTAGCGCGGTTTTCTCCTTCTCCCCTCCCTGGAAGGGAGGGGCTGGGGGTGGGTGCCGCCGAGGCACTCGGCGGCTTGCGACAGAATATGCTCGGCGGCACCCTCCGCGTTCGCGAGCACGTCGGAGTTCCAAAGTCGAAGGATCCGCCAACCTTTGGCTTCCAGATATTCCGTACGTCGCCGATCGGCTGCTGCCTGTTCGAAATGCTGGCTGCCGTCGAACTCGACCCCGAGGCGTGCCTGGCGGCAAGCGAGGTCGACGATGAAGGGCGGAACTACCAACTGACGGGTGAAAGCCGGTCGGTAACGAGAGACCAGATGCCAAATCGCCTGCTCGGCAGGCGTAGGATTGTTGCGCAGTTCGCGGGCGCGTCGGGTCAATTCCGGATCGATGCGGTGCCGCATGTGGCGAGCGTCGCACGGCTCGCTACGCTCGCCAACCCACCCCCGACCCCTCCCTTGCAGGGAGGGGCAAGAAGAATGCCGACGTCTGCAACTGGGGCGAAAGCCGACGTCGCGAAACGCCTCTCCTCTAATTCCCCACCCAATTCCCGTGAAACCCCGGCGGCACGCGGTGCGGGATGCGGATGCTCGCCTGCGGCTCGCCCGCAAAGTTGCGTGCATCGAGAATGACGAGATCGGTCACCTCGTTCGGCAGGTCGATCACCAGCCCGATCAGCCAGCCCTCATCCTCGCCTGCCCCGTTATGCGCGGGCACGAACACGAACTCGCCGGGATGGCGGCCGGGGCCGAAATCATGCGTCTCGCGCGTGCCGGCCTCGAGGTCGTGCTTGTAGAGCCGCGTGTCGGCGATGGTGAAGCTGTTGGCCGGAATCGCCATGGTATAGGCGTAGCGATAGGGCTGGCCGAAACGCCGCTCGTCGGGACGCGGGAATTCCTGCGCATCGCCATCGATGACGTGGCGCCGCACGGAGCGCGCGACCGGGTCGATCGTCCAGCGCTCGAAATGGCCGGCCGCGTCGGGCCCTTGTTTGCTCTCGGCGAACATCGTCGCATAGGCCACGACGTCCATCGCCACCGTGCCGTCGGCGACGTCATAGGCGTTGGCGACGTGGAACACATAGCATGGGTCGACATCGCACCAGATGATATCGTCCTTGCCGCCGGCACGCGGCAACAGCCCGACCCGCGCCTGATGTTCGGGGTTCCACACATAGGGGAAACCATGCCCGCCGATCAGCGCCTTCATCGAGAAGGTGACGGGCAGATCGAGGATCACTGCATAACGCGCGGTAATCGCACAGTCATGGATCGAGGGGCCGTGCTTCACCGGGATCGGCTGCTCGCGCACCACCAGTCCTTCGGGCGACAGCACGACGTGACGGATGATGTCGGGCGCCGTCGCCTCATAGGCGATGGCGTGATGCTCGCCCGTCACCGGGTCGCGGTGCGGATGCGCGGTGAAGCTGCCGACCAGGGTGTCGTCGAACGGGTTGTAGGTCTGCTCGTCCAGCGTGTCGTTCAGCTCGACCGGATAGCTGCCCGCCTCGACCAGCGCGAAGGTGCGCCCGGCGATGCCCAGCACATTGGTGTTGACCGTGTCGAAGTTGCCGTGGCGCGGCCCCGGCGCGGGCTTGCGGCCCAGCGCGGCGGCGACCTTGTTCGAATTGATCCAGCGGTTGCGATACCACAGCGCCTCGCCGTCCTTCAGCGCGACCCCATGGACCATGCCGTCGCCGACGAACCAGTGATAGCTTGCCGGATCGGCGGCGACCGGGTTCGGCCCGATCCGCAGGTAACGGCCGTCCAGCCCGGCGGGGATGGTGCCGGTCACCGCCAGCGTCTCGATCGTCTTCTCCTCGGTCATCGGCCGATGAATGCCGGTCAGGAAAGGGTGCGGCTTGGTCGGTTCCGGCAGGCGCTTGCGGTTGAAGTCAGCCAGCGCGGCCACGCCCAGCCCGACGGTCTTGCGGATGATGGTTTCGACGGCGCTTGCCATGGCGACTCTCCGATGTCAGATGTTTACAGCATCAACATATCAAGAATGATAACAGTGTCAACATCGGAAAAGCGCAGCTACCACCATGGCGATCTCCGCGCCGCGGCGATCGCCGCCGGGCTGGAATTGCTCAAAAGCCGCACCGCCGACGATCTTGGCCTGCGCGAGGTGGCGCGCGCGGTCGGGACGAGTGCGACGGCGCTCTATCGCCACTTCCCCGACAAGAGCGCCTTGCTCGTGGCGCTGGCGCAGGAGGGGCTGCGCCGCCTCGGCGTGGCGCAACGCGCGGCAAGCGACGCGGCCGGCGGCGGCGCGGCCGGGTTCAACGCGACCGGCTCGGCCTATGTCCGCTTCGCGCTCGACAACCCCGCTCTGTTCCGGCTGATCTTCGCCAATCCCATGCCGCACGACATGAAGATAAAAGCGCCGGCCGATCCCGACGACGCCATGGCGATGCTCCAGGCCAGCGCCGCGGCGCTTGCGCCCGTGGGGACGGATCCGCGTATCTTCGCGCTGCAATCCTGGTCGGTCGCCCACGGCCTCGCCATGTTGATCCTCGATCGCCAGCTCCAGGTCGACGATGCGACGATCGATGCGGTGATCGACGGGCATATGGCGAAGGGTGACGGGCGGTTTCGGCCCGACGCATCTCATGCGCGGTAGCATTGCAGGCGATGGCTTTCCCGAACGATATCGCCGAGGCTCTGGGAAGCAGCGAATCGGCTGCGCGGGTTTTCACCTTCGAAACGGATGGGGGCAGGCAATCGATGATGGTCGTGGTAAGTTTCTTCGGGGGCGTCGCGTGAGGACGCGCTCCCTGTCGGCCGCCATGGCGCTGTTCTGCTGCGCCGCCTCGGCCCATGCCGCCACGCCCGCCACATCGGCCACCTCGGCCGGCGCTGCGATCGAGGCGTCGATCCGGCACGATTGGCCCGAACTCGATGCGCTGTACCGGGACCTTCACGCCAATCCCGAACTGGGCTTCCAGGAACGCCGCACCGCCGCGCTACTGGCCGCGAAGATGCGCGCGCTCGGCTTTACCGTCACCGAGGGTGTCGGCGGGACCGGTATCGTCGCGCTGTATCGCAATGGCGCCGGCCCCGTGGTCATGGTGCGTACCGAACTCGACGCCTTGCCGATGCAGGAGAAGACCGGGCTTCCCTATGCCAGCCAGGCGCAGGCGACCGGTGCCGACGGCACCAGGACGTTCGTCGCGCACAGCTGCGGCCATGACAACCATATGGCCTGGTGGCTCGGCACCGCCGAGGCGCTGATGGCGATGAAGGATCGCTGGCACGGCACGCTCATGTTCGTCGGCCAGCCCTCGGAGGAAACCGTCCAGGGCGCGAAGGCGATGCTCGCCGACGGCCTGTTCACGCGTTTTCCCAAGCCAGATTACGCCTTTGCCGCGCATGTCGGCAGTGCGCCAGCCGGCACGGTCTCGGTCAAGGACGGCGTGGTCAGTTCCAATTCGGATTCCGCCGAGGTGATCTTCCACGGGCGCGGCGCGCACGGCTCGATGCCCTCCGCGTCGATCGACCCGGTCGTCATGGGCGCGCATTTCGTCAGCGATGTGCAGACTGTGATCAGCCGGCAGAAGGACGCCGGCACCTTCGGTGTGGTGACCGTCGGCAGTTTCCACGCCGGAAGCGTCGGCAACATCATCCCCGACACCGCCGTGCTCAAGCTTTCCCTGCGCTCCTTCACGCCCGAGATACGCGCGCTGCTGCGCGACGGCGTCACGCGGACCGCGAATGCCGTGGCGGCAATGGCGGCCGCACCCGTGCCCGAGGTCAAATGGGGCGGGGGCACCAGTGCGGTGACCAACGATCATGCGCTGGTCGACAAGGTCGGCGCGATGTTGCACGATGGCGATAGCGCCGACACGATCGAAATGGTCCCCGCGACGGTGCCCGGCTGGTCGGCGAGCGAGGACTTCTCCGCCTTTGTCGAAGCCGGTGTGCCCGGGGTTTATATCTCGATCGGCGGCTACGATCCCGCGGTAATTGCGGCATACAAGGCGAAGGGTGAGCCGGTCCCGACCAACCATTCGCCCTATTTCGCGCCCGACCATGCCAAGGCCATCCCGACCGGCATCAGGGCGCTGACGCTCGCGGTCCTCGCCGTGGCGGGGTGACCTGAGGGCGATTCTCTCTCCGCCGTTCGTTTCGAGCGAAGTCGAGAAACATGGGTAAAGCGCCTGTCGCTGTTTCTCGACTTCGCTCGAAACGAACGGGACTAGTTAGTAATCTCGCCGTCAATACCCCAGGTCGAGGTCGACCACATTCGTCATGGCCTCCCCGGCCATGAACGCCGCCAGGTTCTTCAGGAACAGCGCTCCAGCGCGCTGGAACATCTTGGTCTGGCTGCGTCCCGACAGGTGCATGGTGATCAGCGCATTGGGCGCCGACCACAAGGGATGGTCGGCCGGCAGCGGCTCGGGATCGGCCGGGTCGAGGAATGCGCCGGCGATGCGCCGTGCCTTCAGCGTCTCGATCAGCGCGTCCTGGTCGATCATGTCGCCGCGCGCGATGTTGATCAGCCAGGCGGACGGTTTCATCGCGCCGAGCTCGGCCGCGCCGAACATCGTCTTGGTCTCACCGGTCGAGGGCGCGGCCAGCACCACCCAGTCGAAATCGCCCAGCCGGTCGCGCCACTGGTCCGGCGTCAGCGTGCCGTCGCGCCCCGACCGCGTCACCCCTGTCACCGTCACGCCGAAGGCGCGCAGCCGCTCGGCGATCAGCGTGCCGATCGCGCCCATGCCGATGATCAGCGCGCTGGTGTCGAGCAACTCGAGCTGGCCCGGCGCATTCATCGTCCATTCGTGCCTGTCGGCGAGCCGCACCACCTCGTCGTAGCGCTTGGCGGCGACGAGCACGCCCATCACCGCATATTCGGCGACGGCGATGGCGTTGATCCCGACCCCGTTGGTCAGCATCGCGCCGCGCGCCTTGATCACGTCGAGCGGCAGCGCGTCGAGCCCGGCATAGATGGTCGACACCCATTTGAGCTGCGGCCCCGCTGCACGGATCGCTTCGGCGGTCAGGTGCGTCGGCTGCATGTCGACCCAGGCGATATCGGCATCGGCGATCATCGCCTTCGCCTCGTCGGGGCTGGCGAACCAGGCGATATCGAGCCCGGCGGGGAGATGCGGCTCGAGCAGCGGACGGGCGAGGGCGGGGAGGACGGCTTTCATGATCAGAACCAGGCCCGCTGCTGTTCGACATAGCGGCGCTCGAATTCCTCGTCGGGCGTCATGAGATAGATGATGCACTCGACCAGCGCGATCGCCGTCACGACCATGCCGGGCAGGAACAACAGCCAGCCGATCGTGCCCCCCAGCAGCATGATGACACCGGCCGTGGTGCGCCCGAGATAGAATTTGTGAAGGCCGAGCACGCCGAGAAAGAAGGCGAGCAGAGCGGCGGCGATCCTGTTCTTGTCGCCCACCGCCAGGCCACCGCCCCCGAGACTGTAGATGTCGATCGCGCGATCCCCGGCGACGTCGAAATCGACCGACTGCCCCGACCGCGGCAGCGTGCGCGGCCGCCAGTCGGCGGTGGTAAACGGGTAACGGCGGCCGTCATCGCCCGAAATCTGCCCATTGCCGGTACGTGTATCGAAACCCAGTAGTTTCCCGCGCATGCTCAGCCCCCGGCGTGGTTCGGCCGGTAGCTTAACCGGTTGGCGTGGCAAGGGAAGGCCCCCAAATTCCTCCCCGGCACGGGGAGGGGGACCATTTTCTACTTCAGCAAATGGTGGAGGGGCTGGTCAGGGGCGATGAAGCCTCGTCGATCAATGCTGGCGTTTGCCGGCAAACGCACGCTCATCCTTGAGGCCTACGCGCGCCCGACCAGCCCCTCCACCACTTCGTGGTTCCCCTCCCCGTGCCGGGGAGGAATTAGGATTCGCGCACGCCGCAACCCGATTCAAACCTGCTCGCAAAGGGCGTTTGATGGCCCGATGAACCATTCCGATCACAGCGCCGATCGCCGTCACCGGTGCCCGCCAAATTCCCTGCCGGCGGTGGCGAAAAAGATGAAAATTCCCTGCCGGACAGCATCTGGCAGGGAAAATCCGAGGTCGACCGCTCGCCGCTCAGCGGGTCGGTTTCCAGTCCCAGCCGAGCGAATCGCCGTCCATCACCTCGACACCCGCACTGGCCAACGCGTCGCGCAGTGCATCGGAGCGGGCGAAGTCCTTCGCAGCCCGTGCCTCGCGGCGTGCGGCGAGCTGTGCCTCGATCTCCTCTGCCGTGATCGTTGCGTCGGCCGGTCGCACGCGCAGCGTCGCGCGATCCAGCGTCGCCAGGTCGAGTCCCAGCACATCGTCGAACGCGGTCAGCGTCTTGAGCCGCGTTGCGGGGGACAGCTTCTTGTCACCGAGCATCTCATCGAGCACCGGCAGGGCCTTGGGCGTGTTGAGGTCGTCGGATACCGCCTCATCGAGTGCCGTCAGGTAACGCGACGGGTCACCGCTCTCATTACCATCGGCGCGCGCGCGCAAGCCCTCGACCGTCATCACCAGTCGTTTCAGCCGGGTGAACGCCGCGGCAAGGCTCTCCCAGGAGAATTCCAGCTCGCCGCGATACTGCGCCTGCAGGCACATCAGCCGATAGGCGAGCGGGTGGTAACCGGCGTCGACCAGCGTCTGCAGCCGTGTGAACGCGCCACTCGACTTGCTCATCTTGCCGTCGCGCTCGACCAGGAAGTTGTTGTGCATCCAGAACGTCGCGCCGGTGTCGGCGCAGCCGCAATGCGCCTGGTTCTGCGCGATCTCGTTGGGATGGTGGATCTCGCGGTGGTCGAT